>JBATUY010000361.1:0-2398 GCA_049671465.1 Pricia sp.
GCAAAGCAAGAAACGTAATATCTAAAGGAATACCAAGAAAAGGGTTTTACCGATAATTTCAGAATTGCCGATGGCCATTTAATCTCATCCGAAACCAGTAAAAAGTATAGGGCAGCAGATTTGATAATACGCGGTGAGAATCGTTTTGAAGGGATAAGTAATCCTTCTGACCTCTCGATTTTGTATGCCATTGAAGCCAAGGACGGCACCAAAGGAACCCTGATTACAGCTTATGGTCCCAGTGCCGATGTTTCGAAGTACGAGTTTTTAAAGAAAATTCCTGAAGCTGAAGGTGATGATCGAGTTGACGAACCCTTAAAATAATTTTTCGCCAACGTCGTAGGTAAAATAAAAAAGAGGCCGTCTAAAAACTTTTTAGACGGCCTCTTTTATAGGTTACATTTACAGCAAAGTCCCAAAATGCTATCTTGAACAGTTTGCTTCCCAAGTTTTCCCATCCTGTGTATACAGAATTTCAAGGTCGCTTTCATCGATACTGATAGCTCCGTTCGTGCTGATCAAAGTATTTTGATTCTTCTCCATTTCAATATCCCTTAAACTAGGAATTCCGTTTGAAAAGTTGAACGTATAGTTGTCTCCAACTTTTACGACAGTTACTTGACCCTCATCGGTTTCAGTCTCCGTATTATTTTCGGGGTCGGAGAAACCCACCGAACCCTGATATTGCCCTGCAAAAAGATTATCGTCAGAGGGATCGTTGTCGTTATCGCAAGACACCACTAGGGCTGTAGTGAAAAACAATATTCCTAAAATTTTCATCGTTTGTTTCAAATGTTTCATACTAATTATTTTTTTAAATTAATTTACAAAGCTAATTTGACCAGCAGTAAAATGATAACGCATTAAACAAATATTGTGCTGCAAGAAATAATTAATAATCTACTGGATGAACATCTTGTAGTACAAATAATTTTTTGAATCAAAACTTCCATTTTTCAAGGCATCGTTCGATATATAGCTTGTTTATATTTGAGAAAATCAAAAAAAAATGAAAGTACAATCATATTTAGCATTCGACGGTAATTGCCAAGAGGCTCTAAGTTTTTATGGGGATTTATTCGACGCTCAAGTTCAAAACCGGGAAACTTACGAGGACAAAAAAATTGATGTTCCTGCAGCTTATAGACAACGTTTACAGCATGCCGAATTGAAAGGTAAAGGTGTACATTTTATGGCTTATGACGCTGCACCTGACACTCCTATAAATCACGGTAACCAAGTGCACATGAGCGTTGATGTTGATGATGCCACCGAGGCGGAGAAAGTTTTTGAAACCCTCTCTAAGGGTGGACAGACCCACCACAGTTTTAGGGAAAGGGAATGGGGTCATTTCGGTCGGTGTACGGATAGATTTGGTATCAATTGGATGGTAAATGCCAAAAAATAGCGTTTATTTTTCAATATATCACAGATGGCAAAACGCCATTATTAGAATTAATTATTAATTATCTAAAATTATATTTATGAAATTAGAGAACAAAAACATAGCCATATTGGCAACACACGGATTCGAAAAATCAGAACTTTTTGAACCTCTCCATAAATTGAAGGCTGAAGGTGCTACCGTACATATCATATCCTCAGAGACTGGATTTATAAAAAGTTGGGATGTCGATAATTGGGGCGAGACCGTTAAAGTGGATAAAAAATTATCTGAAGCCAAAGTAGAAGACTATCACAGTCTAGTGCTTCCAGGCGGTGTAATCAATCCCGATAAATTAAGGGTGAATGACGACGCGTTAAATCTCATTCGTGATTTCTTCAAAGTCGGCAAACCTGTCGCCGCCATTTGCCACGCACCATGGCTCTTAATCAGTGCTGGAGTAATAGAGAATAGAAAAGTAACTTCGTTCGGAAGCATTAAACAAGATGTGTTAAACGCAGGAGCGAGTTGGGTGGATAAAGAAGTTGTAGTCGATCAGGGTCTAGTAACCAGTAGAGACCCCGATGATTTGCCCGCGTTTATCGGCAAAATAATAGAGGAGACCCGAGAAGGGAAACATGAAGGGCAAGTCGTAGATGCCTAATGCTAAGTTTCCGTTCACAAACGATAGCGATGACGCCCCTTTTGGGGCGTTATTCTTTTTAAGGCGGCATTCAAAGACGAAACTAGGCGCCATCTTGCATTTGAGTTAAATTCGATACCCTTCGACGCATTCCAATACAATCGACGGCATTATTTTTGGATTGAGATTTATGAATCAAATACCCCTTAAACCAAATGAAAACTGTAAATATATATCTCGCCGACGATGATAATGACGACCGCGAACTCTTCAACGACGCGTTAAAAGAGATTTCCATTCCCACTAAAGTTACCGAATTCAGCAACGGTGTAGACTTAATGGATGCGCTTTTCTCAAATAGAGCTTTACCC
>JBATUY010000362.1:0-1798 GCA_049671465.1 Pricia sp.
GTTGAACCCAAAATAAAATCTATTATAACCTTAAAATCATAATTAGTTAGTATGAACATTACATTAGAAAACGCAGAAAAAGCAATACAGGCCGCTAAGAAAAAAGCGGTGGATATGGACGTGAAAATGAACATAGCCATTGTCGATTCCGGTGCCAACCTGGTAGCTTTTGCAAAACAGGATGGTGCTTGGCTGGGATCCGTCGATATTTCAATAAAGAAAGCGGAAACCGCTCGATATTTTGATATGCCATCCGGCGAAATCGGAAAATTGGCACAACCTGGGAAGTCCCTTTTTAACATCGAACACTCCAACGGGGGGATTGATAACCTTTCCCGGCGGCATTCCCATTACAAATGGCGACGGTGACATAATTGGCGCCATCGGGGTCAGCGGAAGTACCGTAGAAGACGATCACGCCGTAGCGGAGGCGGGCATAAAAGCGCTCTAAGCGCAATGCGCCATTACCTAGTTGATAGTTCCGTTCAGATGGGAGCTCAAGACTATTAACAAATAATTAATAACTTAAAAGACACACTATGAATTTCACGAGAAACGCTTCCGCCAGTTGGGAGGGAAGCATAAAAGAAGGAAAAGGAAACATCACCACCGGTAGCGGAGCATTGTCCAAAGCGAAGTATGCCTTTGGTACCCGCTTTAAGGAAGAAAACGGCACCAATCCCGAAGAGCTTATAGGTGCGGCCCATGCGGGCTGCTATACCATGCAGTTAAGCGGCTTGTTGGGCGAGAACGATTATACGCCCGATGACCTGCATGCCGATGCCAAAGTCACGTTTAAAGATGGCGAAATCGTAAAAATCGCCTTGGACGTATCTGGTAAAGTACCTAATATCACGGAAGAAGAGTTCGTAAAAATAGCAAAGAAAGCTAAAGAGGTATGTCCCGTTTCCAAACTGTTGGATACCGAAATTACCCTGAATGCGAAATTAAACGCCTAATCCATCCTATCCTATTTAAATAGATAAAAGAACAGATATATGAGAGAAGTAAGTGCATATGGCGCCAAGGATTCCACTGCGGACCTTGAGCCGATGAACATAAAACGTCGCGATATCCAAAAAGACGACGTAGAGATAGAAATAACCTATTGCGGGGTCTGCCACAGCGACATCCACACGGTACACAACGACTGGGGCAACGCCGTTTATCCGATGATTCCCGGTCACGAGATTATCGGGCGCGTGATTTCCGTCGGTGACAATGTCTCCGATTTCAAGGAAGGCGATAAGGTAGGGGTAGGCTGTATGGTCGACTCGTGCCAGACTTGCTCTGCCTGTAAGGACGATTTGGAACAATTCTGTGAAAACGGCGCCACCATGACCTATGGAAGTAAAGACGAGCATATGGACGACCATACCCATGGCGGATACACTACCCACATCGTAGTGGATAAGGAATTCGTATTGCGAATTCCCGAAAATATTGACGAGAAAGCGGCCGCACCCTTGTTATGTGCCGGTATTACTACCTTTTCACCCCTACACAATTGGAACATAAAGGAGGGTGATAAAGTAGGCGTCATCGGGCTGGGCGGTCTCGGCCATATGGGTGTAAAATTCGCCAATGCCATGGGCGCCCATGTCGTGATGATTACCACTTCACCCGAAAAAGCGGAGGATGCTGAACGATTGGGAGCGCATGAGGTCTTGATTTCCAAGGATAAAGATGCCATGAAAAAGCATGCGGGCAGTTTTGATTTTATCCTCAACACCATTCCAGTAGGTCATGAGATGGATCCCTACATCAACTTGTTGAAACGAGATTCCACCATGGTACT
>JBATUY010000363.1:0-6842 GCA_049671465.1 Pricia sp.
ACAGGGTCAGTAAAGTATTCTTTGGATAACTTGATGAAAAACTTGTTTGCCAAACCAATAGCTGATTTTTATATTAATCATGTAATTTAAGGCTCAAAACGGGTAGTTTTGAGACAGACTGCCGTTGTGCAACATTTGAAAAAAATTAAGAATGACCCAATTTATTCTATTATTTCACAATTTAGGGTCGAATTTGCAAGAACAGACCGATTTACGAAAGAATCATCTTTATCACTCACTTTTAGCGGAATTATATGTCGGAATTGACAAGAAAAAACAAATTGAACATTTAAAATTAGCATTAACTTTAACGGACAATGAAAAAGATCACCGTATATTAATGACTAAACTGAACAATGCCAGCGTTTAAAGCCGTACCCATTTACAATTCTCACCATCCAAGGCTCTCTCTATCTTGAAATACATAATCTGCATGATACTCTTATTCGCTTCGATCAGTCCAAAGGTCATCTTCGATTTCGACAAAACGTCTGACATCCAGAACTGGAGAACCGTGAACGATGTGGTCATGGGCGGTGAATCATCGAGTACTTTCCGATTGAACGACGACGGTTTCGGTGTTTTTGAAGGTGAGATATCCTTAGAAAATAACGGTGGTTTTTCGTCTCTGCGCTATGGGTTTCCAAAAATTCAGGTGAAGCACCATACTACGGTACACATCAAACTTAAAGGTGATGGTAAGCACTATCAGTTCAGGATAAAGGAGCGTTCCGAAACCTCATATTCATACATTGCGCCCTTTTCCACAACGGGCGAATGGCAAGAAATAGAAATATCTTTAGCCGACGTGTACCCCCAGTACAGAGGAAGAAAACTTGACAAGCCCAACTTCTCCGAAGATTCTATAGCGGAAATCACCTTTTTGATCGGAAACAAAAAGGAAGAAAAATTCAAACTCTTGATCGATACCATAGTTTTGAAATAATTGCCGGTTTGACCGTTGACAAATACCTTCTAAAGGTAATCGTGGTGTATTTTGTACCTTGTTCATCCATTTGACGAGAAAAAATAATCGGCTGTACGGCTTGAAGGCTAATTCTAAACGCAACTATGAAAATTTTAATTGTTGGGGGAAACGGTACTATCGGTAAAACGGTTGTTTCCCATTTTGAGGAAGAGAACGAGATAGTAATAGCAGGAAGAACAACGGGGGATGTACTTGTCGATATCGCCGACAGCCAATCTATAAAAGCCATGTTCGAAAAAACCGGGAATTATGATGCTATCATCTGTATTGCCGGAGAAGCCAAATGGGCCGACTTCGATGAACTTACCGAGCAGGACTATTACATCGGACTCAAAAGTAAGCTGATGGGGCAGGTCAATCTCGTGCGTTTAGGAAGGCATTATTTGAACCCGAATGGATCGATTACCTTGACAACGGGTATTTTAGCCGACGACCCCGTTACAAAAACGACCAGCGCGGCCATGGTAAATGGAGGTATCCATAGTTTTGTTCAGGCAGTTGCACTTGAGGTTAAGAATGGTATTCGTGTCAACGTAGTGTCTTCGGGGATGGTTCAAGATGCCTATGAAAAATACAAGAGCTATTTTCCCGGGCACAATCCGATTCCCATGGATAAGGTAGTCAACGGCTATATTCGCAGCGTTAACGGTAAAGGAAACGGGGAAGTGATTCGAATCTATGGCTGAAAAAAGCTGGTAGCCGATCTTGGATAGAACATTTAAAGCCCCCAGACCTTATAGGGATTCTTCATCTCGTCATCCCCCTTCTTTTTTACCTTATCGACCATCACCTTATACGTAGGGTCTTCAAGTACGTTCACGTCGATAATTTCGTCGGCATTTTCTAACAGCCGGATGCAATCTTTACTCAAATGGCGTAGGTGGACTTTCTTTCCGACCTTAGCGTAGCGCTCCGTGATTTTGTTCAAGGCCTCGATACCTGACATATCGGCAACACGGCTTTCCTTAAAATCGATAATCACCTCATCGGGATCGTTCGTTACGTCGAATTTTTCGCTGAAAAGGGTGGTCGAACCAAAGAACAACGGGCCGTAAATTTCATAGTGCTTGACCCCATTTTCATCGACACGCTTTCTTGCACGGATGCGCTTGGCGTTTTCCCAAGAGTAGGCCAAGGCAGAAATGATTACGCCCAATAGCACGGCAATGGCCAAGTTATGGGTGATAGCGGTAATCAGGGTTACCAGTACCATGACCACGACATCGGAGTTCGGCATTTTCCGGAACGTCTTGAAACTGGCCCATTCAAAGGTGCCGATGGCGACCATGAACATCAGACCCACCAATGCGGCCATGGGCAGGCGTTCGATCAAACTTGAACCGAACATAATAAATACCAATAACATCACCGCTGCCGTGATGCCCGAAAGACGGGCTCGCGCCCCAGCCGAAACGTTGATCAAACTCTGGCCGATCATGGCGCATCCGCCCATGCCCGAAAGAAAGCCCGAAAAGATATTTGCGGTGCCCTGAGCGACACACTCGCGGTTGCCGCTACCCCGGGTCTCGGTTATCTCATCGATAATATTCAGGGTCAACAGGCTTTCGATCAAGCCTACCCCGGCCACAATGGCCGCGAATGGAAAAACAATCATGAGGGATTCGAAATTCAAGGGTATCTGAGGGATGGATAATGGCGGAAAGCCACCGCTGATAGACTCCCCTTCACCCATGGTACCGGCTACGGTAAGGGTGTCTACACCAAAACCGATGACAATGGCCGAGACAACTACGATGGCGACCAAGGATGAGGGCACGGCCTTGGTCAATTTTGGCAGCCCCCAAATAATCAACATTGTCAATAAGGCTAAACCGAGCATGACCATGAACGGCCCTGAAGGCAGTAGGGTATCGGTGCCTTTCTCGTAGAAATTAGGGAACTGTGCCATAAAGATGATAATGGCGAGTCCGTTTACAAAACCGAACATAACGGGTTGCGGCACGAGACGGATAAATTTGCCCAATCGAAGCAGGCCCGCGGCGATTTGCAGCGTACCTGCCAAAATCACCGTGGCAAAGACATAGTTCAATATGGTTTCGGGTTCGATACCGGGAAAATTCCGCTTTAGCTCTAAAATTAAACCGATGAACACTACCGCTACTGCTCCGGTAGCTCCAGAAATCATACCGGGGCGCCCTCCGAAAATAGAGGTGATCAAACATAGTACAAAGGCGGCATAGAGTCCGGTCAAAGGCGAAAATCCGGGAATCAGCGCAAAGGCAATGGCCTCGGGCACCAAGGCCAGTGCCACGGTAAGGCCAGATAGTATCTCGGTCTTATAATCTACTTTTTGCCGAAAATCGAAGAGGTTTAAATACTTTTTCACGGGGTCGGTTTTTTTGAGCGTGCAAAAATACGGCTTATTATTTTACCACTTCTTCAACCCCAATAACTTCTCGCCCAACTCCGTCAGTTCTGCCGTTTGGTATTTGTCCCGTTCCCAATGGCGCGGGTCGCCGGGAAAGGCATATCCTTCGGGCGCGATACGTTCTTTCCAAGAATTGATGCGCCATTGCCGCAATGCTTCATTATCTTCTTCCGCCGGCATCATCGAAATATATTGGGCAATGCGCACTTTGTTTCTCGACTTGTTCGGGCGAATGCCATGGGGTTGGGTACTATTGAAAATCAACAAATCGCCCGCTTCCATGCCCACCTTGACGGCTTTGTCTTCCAAACCGGAAATATCGGGTTGAAAACGATCGCGGTCTTCGGGCTGGGTCAGTTTCCAGGTATCATAATTGCGATAAAGCCACGGAATACATTGAAATCCGCCCATGTTTTCATCGGTCTGATCGGCGAGGGCCAACACGCCCTGCACGTTTTGCGGTCGGGTCTCCGGGTCATAATCCCAATGAATGAATCCTTTTTTATCCGAACCTGGCGGTAATGGAAAATTGAGGTTCGCCCGATCAATGGTCACCCATAACTTTTCGGTGCCCCATACATCGACAAAAGCTTCATAAACACGGGGCATTTGCCGATTGTTCCAAAGCAACTGGTGGTTGTAGACCTCGACCATACCGGTACCGGTCAGTTCTTTCATTTTCATTTCGGCACGCGGCGGGGCGTACCAGGTTTTGGGGTCGTCGGGGTTCTTTTCATCAAACTCCCAAAGAAAATCGGCGGTCGCTTTGGCCTGTTCTTTAGGTATGGCATTTTTAATGACCACATAGCCATTGTACAGCCAAAACTTCCATTGATGCTCGTTCAAGACGCGTAAGGGCTCCCGGTCGCTTCTATCGCTCCGTAAATGTTTGCTACTTGTTGAAATGGATGGATTTCCCGGAATGGCCTCATGGGCTTTGTTTGCCATTTTCAATTTATTTTTTGCGTCCATAATTACCTGTTTTACATCCTGTTTAAGCTTATCAAATTACGTAATTTTCGGCGAAATTGCACAGGTGTACGAATTCGGGAACTGCCTTTTCTTGCAAAATCACTAATATCTACCTTACACGAAGCCTTAAGAAAGTTCCTAAAATGGATTACCTTCATAAAAAATTAAAAAGCAGTACTATGACATCTAAACTGAACATCCTTTGCGCAATCGCCCTATTCGTTTCCATATCCTCTTGTGCTCCCCGTTTGGTCGGCACCTGGACAGTACAAAAATATGAGAACACGAGTCCGAACAAGAAAGGGGTTTCCGTACAGAACGCTGGTACTATTTCCTTTGATAAGGATGGTACAGGGCAAAAAAAAATGAACTATACCGTACTCGGCGTCGATAAAGATGATAGCACCCCGTTTAAATGGGAAGCCACCGAATCTTATATTACCATAGAAGGCACCAACGACGACATCTCAAAAACTTGGATTTTTCTGGAAAATAAGAGGTCGAGCCAAAAATGGAAATCGACCGACGGCAAAAATCAGGTACAGACCTTGGAACTTGTAAAACAGTGAGGGGTAAAGTACCATGGATTGAGATTTCAAACTATACATCAGATAATGGAAATATTTACCTCTTTAAAACCGTGGACCATCGTTCAAATGTGCATAGCCGCACTTTTCATCTATCTTTACATAATGCTGATTACCCGAATTGCCGGGAAACGCACCTTTGCCAAAATGACCAGTTTTGATTTTGCAGTGACCATTGCCATGGGATCTATATTGGCGGATGCCGTGAACAAACCAGTAGCGAACTTGATGCCGGCCGTGGTATCCTTGGCCCTGTTAGCCTTTTTACAAGTACTCTTTTCCAAAATTCTATCCTCCTCGGATAGCGTTGAAAAACTACTTACCAACACACCTATTCTGCTGATGGAAGACGGGAAGATTTTAGAGGAAAATTTAAACAAGGCCCTAGTCAGCCGGGCCGACTTGATGGGGAAGCTACGGGAAGCGAACGTGTTGCGGCTTTCACAGGTTCGGGCGGTCGTTTTCGAGACAACGGGCGACATCTCGGTATTGCATACCACGGACGATACCACCATTGAAGCCGTTATCATGGAGGACGTGAGTACCTGATCTTCAAAAACAAAACCGCCCCTACTTTTTCAAGCAAAGGCGGTCTCTAACTAAATAACCAACCAAAAATTCTCAAACTGCAATTTTTCGAGCGCAGCATTGTTGTCTGATAGTTCTTCTAATAAGAACGCCGACAACTTCGAAATCTTGCCCTGTTCGTGCCAAGTGCGCGTTAAAATTTTAAGCATTTCATCGAATTTGAACAAAAGGACCCAGAAACCCGTTTCGTGCTAATATGAGTAATTTTAAGGATGAAACCGAAGATACCATGAAACAAGCAAAGACATTCGCCGTAATCGGTGGTGGAAGCTGGGCAACGGCCATCGTCAAAATGCTGTGCGTCAATCAAGATAAAGTAGGATGGTATATGCGTAACTCCGATGCCGTCGGTTTTATCAATATTCAAAAGCATAATCCGAATTATCTGACCTCGGTCACTTTCGATACAGAGAAGCTTGATTTGACCAATGATATCAATGCCGCCGTTGATAAGGCGGATATTTTAATCTTTGCGGTACCCTCCGCATTTTTAGGCGGGGAACTGGAAAAACTGACTGTTGACATCAAGGATAAAACCATTTTTTCGGCCATAAAAGGTATCGTCCCGGAAACAGGAATGATCGTTGGAAAACATTTTCATAAAGAATACGACATTCCTTTTGAAAATATCGGTGTGATTACAGGACCCTGCCATGCCGAAGAAGTCGCGCTTGAACGTCTTTCATACCTTACTATCGCCTGTGCAGACGCGGAGAAGGCCGAATACGTTGCCAAAAACCTCAGCAGTGATTACATCAAGACCAAGGTCACCGAAGACATCATCGGCGCTGAATACGCGGCCATGCTCAAGAATATTTACGCTATCGCGGCTGGTATAGCACATGGACTCGGCTATGGAGATAATTTTCAGGCAGTGCTCATGAGCAACGCCATTCGCGAAATGAAACGATTTACCAAACGCATCCATAAAATAGACCGCAATATCAATAATTCAGCGTATTTGGGCGACCTACTGGTTACAGGCTATTCCACCTTTAGCCGCAATCGCATGTTCGGCAATATGATCGGCAAGGGCTACACGGTGAAAAGCGCCCAGATGGAAATGAGCATGGTAGCGGAAGGTTATTATGCGGCGAAGAGTGCCTTTGACATCAAATCGAAATTCAAAAAGAAAGTCAGAACACCGATTATTGATGCGGTGTATGCTGTTCTTTACGAAGCGAAGAATGTAAAACGTGTTTTTTTTGATTTGACCGAAGCCTTGGATTGAAAGCCTAACGGCGAGAAGGTAATATAAATCTTCAATAATGTCAGCAGTTCTAGAGGGGGCAATCCGTTGACAGTTCTTGAGGGGCTA
>JBATUY010000364.1:0-2594 GCA_049671465.1 Pricia sp.
CATTTGTTCTTTTGCAGCTCGGTAAAAACATCTTCGAACTGGGTTTCCAAACTTTGTTCACGAATCATCAGAGCGGCATTTTCGACCACTAGCGCTTTGGCGTTTTTGGTCTGGTGATCTTCCGCTACGTTCGGCGATGGAATAAATAGCACTGGTTTCCCCACAATACACAGTTCGGATACCGAGCCGGCACCGGCCCTTGAAATAATGATATCGGCGGCACTGTATGCATAATCCATCCTATTTACAAAATCCAACACTTTTACGCTTTCCGATTCGTATTTCTTGTACTCTTCGATATACAATTTTCCACATTGCCAGATCAGCTGAATATCCAGATTCTTGAACAGATCTACGTGTTCGGCAATCAATTGATTGATCCGTCTTGCGCCGAGGCTGCCCCCTAAAATCAGTAGGGTGGATTTATGGCTATCCAACTTAAAGTGGTAGAGGGCCTCGGACTTGTCCTTAAAATTTTCTACCAGATCGCCGCGAACTGGGTTTCCGGTTTTGACGAGTTTTTCTTTTGGGAAAAACGCATCCATATTATCGTAGGCTACGCAAATCTTGGCGACCTTATCCTTTAGTAGCTTGTTGGTGATACCGGCATAGGAATTCTGTTCCTGTAGCACACACGGAATGCCCCTGCCCGACGCCACCCGTAAGGTCGGCCCACTGGCAAAGCCCCCGGTGCCGATAACGGCGTCCGGTTTAAACTTCTTCACTATTTTTGCGGCTTTCAACAAACTACTTATCAATTTAAAGGGAAACATCAAGTTTTTCAGGGTCAGTTTCCGCTGTAACCCGGTAATCCATAATCCTTCGATTTCATAGCCCGCCTGGGGCACTTTTTCCATCTCCATACGGTCTTTTGCCCCAACGAACAAGAACTCCGCATCGGGGTGCCTTTTCTTCAGCTCGTCGGCAATCGCGATGGCGGGGTAAATATGCCCGCCCGTACCACCACCTGATAGTATGAATCTATAATTGCCCACTTAGTACTTCTAACGGGTTCTTGATCTCATTTATCTTTTCTTTGGATGTCGACACTTTACGCTCGCTACTTTTCACGCTGACACTCAAAATTATGCCGATGGCCAAACAGGTCATCCAACTACTGGTACCACCACTACTGATCAAGGGCAAGGTCTGGCCGGTCACCGGAAACAGTTCCACCGCCACGGCCATGTTCAATAGCGCCTGAAAAACGATGGGCAGCCCGACGCCCAAGGCCACCAATTTTCCGAATATGGAAGCGCTTGCGTGGGCCACGATAATAATCCTGAACAGGAACAAGAGATAAAAGAACATCAGCGCGAACCCGCCTACCAGTCCGTATTCCTCCACAATGATGGCATATATAAAATCGGACGAACTCTGCGGCAGAAAATTCTTTTGGATGCTTTTTCCGGCACCCTTGCCCATGACGCCGCCCGTGGCGATGGCAATTTTGGCGCGTTCGATCTGATAATCGGCTTCGGTATCACGATCGTCGGCAAAATTTTCGATACGGCTAGACCAAGTATCCACCCGGTTCGGAAACAATCCCGGAAACGCCTTGGCCGACAGTACGAAAATAGTGAGACACACGATTCCCGTTCCGATAATGCCCAGTAGATGTTTCGTGGGATATCCTCCTAAAAAACAGAGCAACAGCACCATAGAGAATATAATTCCGGCGGTGGAAAAGTTGGCCGGTAAAATCAACGCAATCACCAAAAATACGGGCGTCCATAAGGGGAGGACGCTTTCCTTAAAAGTGACCGTTTTATCCTTTATCTTGGTCAAATAGCGGGCGACATAGATCATCAGCACCACTGCCGCCAAATTTGAGGTCTGAAAAGAAATGCCTACGAGCGGAACGCTGATCCAGCGGCTGGCATTGGCCCCGTCTATGGTCGTGCCCTGTGCCAAGGTGAAAGCTAAAAGCACCAGCACTATCGGCATGGCAATAATCGACAGTCCCTTGAAAAATCGGGTGGGGATACTGTGTACGCCATATATAATTCCGAAACCTAACGCCAATAACAGCGCATGTTTGAGCAAATACCCGAAGGTCGTTCCGTTACCGACCACATACACCAAATTGCTACTGGCGCTGTAGACCGGCAAGAACGAGAACAGCCCCAATAGTGCCACTACGGCCCAAATAGCTTTATCTCCCTTGATATTTTGATAGATTCCGTTCACGGGTAATTTTTAATTATCGATTAGTGACCGATGGGTTCTTTCTACGTTCGTTATTCTTTGTTAGTTGTTCTTATCTGCCATTTCCTATAAATTTTTAATGGCCTCCTTAAACTGGTCGCCCCTGTCCTCATAATTTTTGAACAGATCGAAACTGGCGCAGGCAGGTGAAAGCAATACGGTATCACCGCGTTCGGCAATCTTGTAGGCTACCTTTACGGCTTCGGACATGGCGTAGGTTTCGACCAAAAGATCTACTACATTTCCAAAAACGTCCTTGATAGTTTCATTGTCCATACCTAAGCAGACAATCGCTTTTACCTTTTCACGTACCATACTCATCAAAGGCTTGTAATCGTTACCCTTGTCCTCGCCACCGACAATCCATACTATTGGGGTCTTTATAC
>JBATUY010000365.1:0-2258 GCA_049671465.1 Pricia sp.
CCATCGACCCGGGCCAGAACGGCATATTTTCCATTCACTTTTCTAGGAAAAAGCGCAAAGTTCTTGTTTTGTGCCCCTTTGCCGTGCATGGGCATAATCCTGAAATTGATAAAATCATCGGTCAATAACAGTTTCGGCAAAATGGTGTGGCCATCATAGGCCGTATAGGTCGCGTATACTTTTTCAGAGCCGTCATCTTCCCGAAAACGTACGAACCTTGCATCCTCTATCCCTTTGCTCTCCGATGGAGAAATGGGAAAAATAACGCGCTCGGAAATATCAGAGTCCACACTGAATGACAGATCATAGTACGAATCGACCAACCATGTCATTTCTTCCAAGGCGACTTTTTTATCCGAACCAATGCCATTTTTTAAAACCTTATCGACAGAATCGCGTAATTGATGGTATTCGAATCTTTCCGGTAGATGTTCCATGATGATGGACGAATATGTTTCGGAAATCTCCATCTCCCTCAATTTTTGCTGAAATCGGCCTTTATCGTATGATTTTTTTTGTCCGATTTCGGGCATATCGATATGATTTCGAACTCTGGGCAACTTTAAATTGTTGTACTCATCCAAGATGCCCCTTCTGAATACTATAGAAGATAAATGACCTTCCCCGGTGGCTCGGAACGAAATAATGACCCGTTTCTCGCCTTTCGCCAAAAATGACTGATCGAAATCTTCGACCATTGATGGATTGAACATCGCGGCCGATTCGATGGAGTATTCCATAGTGGCATACGAGCCGATGAGTAACTTCTGGGCTTCCGAGAAATTAGGAACGTCCATGCCCAGATGTTTCAAAAAAGGGGCGTGCTTTTTAAAATGCTCCTTAAAGATTTTGGAAATATTTCGATGCCTTCCAGCGAATTCTCTCAGCGTATGTTGCAATTCCCTATTAAGGGTTTCCTCATCAAGTGACATGACCCGTTTTACCAGATTTTTGGTACGCTCCTCGCCGTTATTGAAGAAACGGGCGAGCACACGGCTTGAATCGGGAAGAAATTTCACATCCTTTCGCTCTACTGAAACATGCATATGGTTTAAAGTTGGAATGATTACGAAATTACTGATAGTTTGAGACCTTCTTTCATAACGATGCCCGGTCTTTAAAAAAACGGAATATTCAAGACAATATTTCCCCAGAACAGCATTAATTATGACCGTGTCGAAGGATTAAATATATAAAATTTCAAGCTATGAAATTTTGGGATAATCTAAATAGCCGAACATAATTGTCACTGACCTTTCCCCACATATGATTTTGATAGTCGTTAGCCATGAAACGAACTTTTAGAGTTAAAAAAGTTCGTGTAAAAGCGTATTTCACTTAAGGGATAAAACTAAATTGAGAACCTAAGAAGGTCGAGATGGAAAATTGGGTCTTACGGGAGTGCCTTCAGCAACTGCTCACGGTGTACGTATATGCCGAACAGCAGTACGTGCATTCAACAATCGAAGCGGTAGCGCCAATGCTTCATGTTTTCTATAGGGAAAGCGCTTTTGAGCGTTCTGATTTCATCATGGAAGTCCAGCGTAAAATGGATTTCCTCGACTGCAAATTTCCAGTCCGAAAAACAACCGAAGAATTTTGTTCATGGCACGATTCAAATTATGGCAGCCCTAACTTAAAGCAATGGCCCGTCACAGACATAAACACTTTGGTCATCGACGAGAAAGCCTTAGAAATTTGTGGCTGCCTGTTGAGAGGTCCATTGCCTAGTCATGTAAATCAACTCATCGAACACCAAACGGTCCGTTTGGAATCTAGCTTGCTGTCCCTTACCTATTTAAAAGCTTTACAGGATAAAAATAATTTAAAATAAAGACTATGAGATCAGTGTGGAACGGCTCGATAAGTTTTGGTCTGGTTTCGATACCCGTAAAATTGTTTTCAGGTTCGGAAGACCGTGCCCTTGACCTAGATATGTTGGATAGCCATGATGGGGAACGCATTCGGTACAAACGTGTAAACGAAAAGACCGGCAAGGAGGTAGAATGGAAGGATATTGTGAAGGGTTATAAGAAAGATGATGAATATATAATGCTCGAAAAGGAAGACTTCGAAAATGCAAATGTCAAGAAGAGCAAGACTATCGATATAGAGCAATTCGTCATCGCCGATGAAGTCTCTGACGTATTATTTAAGAAACCCTATTTTATCAAACCTCAAAAAGGAGGTGAAAAGTCTTACTCGCTCTTGCGCGATGCCCTGAAGAAAACGGAAAAACTTGGCGTTGCCACATTCGT
>JBATUY010000366.1:0-7706 GCA_049671465.1 Pricia sp.
GATATAGGCTGTTCGTATTCCCTACATGATATTTTGGACAATAAATTCTTCAAGTTGCCTTAAGCTGATCCGATTCTCATAAATGGCTTTGCCTATGATGGTGCCCTCACAGCCCAATTCGGCTAATTGGGGAAGTTCTTCAAAAGTAGAAATCCCCCCTGATGCGATTAACTTTAATCCCGGGGTTACCACGATCTTCGCAGAGGTATCATCTCCACTTGGCTCTGCTTCGACCGACATTTCTATTATTTTTCTGTACAAATCAAACGAAGGCCCTTCCAACATACCATCCTTCGCGATATCGGTACAAATTACGTATTGAATCCCTTTTTGGAAATACGATTGTATAAAGGGAATCAATTCTTCCGACGATTCTTCTTGCCATCCTGAAACCGCCACTTTTTCATCCATGGCATCCGCACCGAGAATAATCTTGTCCGCTCCATACTTTTCGATCCAGCCGGCAAAAGTATCCTTGTCCTTCACGGCTATACTTCCTCCGGTAATCTGTCGTGCACCGCTTTCAAAGGCGATACGCAGGTCATCATCGGTTTTGAGCCCGCCACCAAAGTCAATTTTCAGCGTAGTTTTAGAGGCTATTTGCTCTAAGATCCTATGGTTCACAATGTGTTTGGATTTTGCTCCGTCTAAATCGACCAAATGCAAATAGCGAATACCATGGGCCTCGAATTTTTTGGCGACCTCCAAAGGGTTTTCGTTATAAATCTTCTTGGTACCATAGTCACCCTTAGAAAGCCGTACGCACTTTCCGTCAATAATATCTATGGCGGGAATTATCCTCATAATCTTAAAAAGTTTTCCAATATCCTTGCTCCGACCGTACTGCTCTTTTCAGGATGAAACTGTGTTCCGTAAAAATTATCCTTTTGCAAAGCCGCACTGTATTTGACCTCGTACTCCGATTCTGCAATAGTTTCCGAACACAAAGGAGCGTAAAAACTATGGACTAAATAAATATGCTCGTTTTCTTCAACGCCCGTAAAAAGTCCGGATTTCAAGTTTGAAATTTGGTTCCACCCGATTTGTGGCACTTTTACCGCATTCGAAAACTTTACTACATCGGTATCAAAGATGCCAAGTCCTTTCGTATGCCCCTCTTGTGAAGAATTACACATCAGTTGCATGCCTAAGCAGATGCCCAGGACCGGTTGTTTCAGATGGGGTACAAACTTTTCCAAACCGCTATCCCTCAACTTCTTCATGGCACTGCTCGCCTCGCCCACACCAGGGAAAATCACCTTCTCCGCGTTTTCAATTTCTTTCACATTATCGCTCAATATAGCTTCGTAGCCCAAGCGCTGAATGGCGAATTTGATGCTTTGAATGTTTCCGGCACCGTAATTTATAATGACAATTTTCATTTTTCGGTATTGAATATAATTGAACTAGAGCATCCCTTTAGTGCTGGGCAAAACCATCTTCTCAACATCACGCTTTACCGCCATCTTGATCGACTTGGCAAACGCTTTGAAAATCGCCTCTATCTTATGGTGCTCGTTCGTACCTTCTGCTTTAATGTTCAAGTTGGCTTTGGCACCGTCAGTAAAGGATTTGAAAAAATGGTGGAACATTTCGGTCGGCATATCCCCTACTTTTTCTCTTTGAAAATCCGCATCCCAGACCAGCCAGTTACGGCCGCCAAAATCTATGGCCACCTGTGCCAGGCAATCGTCCATGGGCAGGCAAAAGCCGTAGCGTTCGATACCCAGTTTATTGCCCAGCGCGGTATGAAATACCTCGCCCAAAGCGATAGCGGTGTCCTCTATGGTATGATGCTCATCAACCTCTAGGTCACCGTTGACCTTAATTTCTATATCCATTTGCCCGTGTCGGGCCAATTGGTCTAGCATATGGTCAAAAAATGCCAATCCCGTTTGAATATCGCTTTTTCCCGTACCATCGAGATTCACTTTAATACGGATGTCCGTCTCGTTGGTTTTTCTATGGATTTCGGATATCCTATTTTTCAATTTTAAGAACTCATAAATATCTTCCCAATCGTTACTTTCAAGTGCAATTACGGAATTGAGTTCATCCCGTTTTACGGTAATCTCGCCAGTGCCCAAGTTCGTATGGTCATTGATAAAAATGCCCTTGGAACCTAGATTTTTTGCCAGCTCCATATCGGTAAGGCGATCACCGATGACAAAAGAACTTTTCAGGTCATAATCTTCCGAAAAATACTCGGTTAACAGGCCCGTACCCGGTTTGCGGGTATCCGCATTTTGGTGGGGGAACGTTCGGTCTAAAAAAACCTTATTGAAAACGACGCCTTCATTCTCGAAAGATTTTAAGATAAAGTTGTGTACCGGCCAAAAGGTTTCCTCCGGAAAAACATCGGTTCCCAATCCGTCTTGATTAGTAATCATGACCAGCTCATAGTCCAATTCCTTTGCTATTTTTCCCAAAAAAGTAAAGGCTTTCGGATAGAATATCATTTTTTCGAATGCATCGATCTGTTCGTCGACGGTTTCTTTAATTAGGGTTCCATCGCGGTCGATAAACAGCACTTTTCGTCCCATTTTATCCAACGGTGTTGACGCTTTATCCTGCGACGCAACCAACTTTTTTGAATCTTTAGTTCCTACCGTTTTCATTGCCCTTAGTTTAATGCTTTTAGTGCCATGACCAACTTGATATTTTCTTCGGGTGTACCGATCGTAAATCTCAAAGTATCTTCACATAGTGGTTGTGTAGATCGATTTCGGATGACAATTCCTTTTTTCAAAAGCTGCCCATAACGCCGGTTCGCATCGTCGACCTTGACCAAAACAAAGTTGGCATCGGAAGGATATATTTTTTCGATAAAGTCCACTTGCTTCAACACCTTCATCACCAATTTTTTTTGGTTCAGTATCTCCGCAATTTCCAGACGGATGCGCGCGTCACCCTGTAATCTTTTCAGAGCATGGTTCTGCGTCAGTTCATTTACGTTATACGGTGGCTTGATTTTGTTCAGCACGGCTATAATTTCTTTGGATGCCATACAGATGCCCAATCGAACTCCTGCCAATCCGTAGGCTTTGGAGAGGGTTTGGGTGATGATTAGATTAGGATAGTCGCCCAATTTTTTTGTCCAGCTCGTTTTATCGGAAAAGTCGATGTAGGCCTCATCTATGACCACCAAGCCCTTGAAATTTTGTAGTAATCGGATGATTTTTTCCTCTGAAAAGCTGTTCCCCGTAGGATTGTTCGGGGAACATAAAAACATTAGTTTGGAATTTTCGTCTACGCGTTTTAGGATAGTATCGACATCGGGCTGAAACTTCTGGGTAAGCAGTACCTCTCGATTTTCGACATTATTGATACCGGCGAGCACCGAATACATGCCGTAGGTGGGCGGCAGGGTGATAATATTGTCTTTCTTAGGCTCGCAGAACGCCCTGAAAATCAGATCCAGCACTTCATCGCTGCCATTGCCCAGTAGCATATTTTCAACGGGAATTCCCTTCAGTTCCGATAAAGCGGACTTCAAACCTCTTTGTTGGGGATCTGGATATCGATTCGCCCCGTTCTCGAACGGATTTTCGTTGGCATCTAAAAACACCATTTCCGATCCGTCGGCCACATACTCGTCACGGGCGGATGAATAGGGTTTAAGGCCCTTTACGTTTTCCCTGGTTATTTTATTAAGACTAAAACTCATATCAATATCTAGTATTCTATGGCCACCCGAATTTATTTAACACCAATGATGGCTACATGATTGGGAGCAGTGCATGATGTTCGCAGCGCTTAAGGATAAATTATAGATTTGGATTATTTAATCTATCCAATCTTAAGGTTACCGCATTCTTATGTGCCTGTAGACCCTCAGCTTCGGCCATGATTTCTATGGCGCTTCCAATTTTTTGGATGCCCTCTTCACTGATTTTCTGAAAGGTCATGCTTTTCATAAAACTGTCCAAATTAACACCACTATATTGTTTGACGTACCCGTTGGTCGGTAGGGTATGATTCGTTCCGGAAGCATAGTCGCCTGCGCTTTCGGGAGTGTAATTACCGATGAAGACCGATCCAGCATTCATGGTATTCTCCACATAAAAATCCTCATTTGCCACACATACGATATAATGCTCTGGGCCGTATTCATTGATCAAAGCTATGGCGGTTCGGTCGTCTTCTACATATATCAACTTGCTATTATCAATCGCTTTTTGGGCAATTTCTTTTCTGGGTAGCTCTTCGATCTGTTTTTCGATCTCCTCTTCCACCATACCGATCAATGCCTGCGAGGTAGATACTAGTATTACCTGGCTATCCACACCATGTTCCGCTTGGCTCAAAAGATCGGATGCCACAAAGGCCGCATCGGCCGTATCGTCGGCAACGACCAACAGCTCACTGGGTCCCGCAGGCCTGTCGATGGCAACGCCGTATGTGGTCGCAATTTGTTTGGCCACGGTGACATATTGATTTCCGGGACCGAATATCTTGTAGACTTGTGGAATGGTTTCGGTTCCGAAAGTCATGCCCGCAATGGCCTGAATACCTCCGACTTTATATATCTGGGTGACGCCACACAACGCTGCGGTATACAAAATAGCAGGATGAATTTTTCCCTCTTTATTCGGGGGGGAACACAGCACAATCTCTTGACAGCCCGCAATCGCAGCGGGAACGGCCAGCATCAATATTGTCGAAAATAAGGGTGCCGTTCCTCCAGGAATGTAAAGTCCGACTTTCTGAATCGGCCGTTTTTCTTGCCAACAGCGGACACCTTTTACCGTTTCAACATCGATTTTGCCCGTTATTTGGGCCTTATGGAACTTCTCGATATTGGCTTTGGCCAATTGTATAGCCTCTTTTAGGTCAGCGGGAACCGATGTTTCCGCTTCCTCCATTTCCTCCGCGGAAACCCTGAGCTCATCCAAGCTAACCTTATCGAATTCTTTGGTATATACTTTCAGTACACGGTCGCCTTCTTCTTGAACTTCCCTGAAAATTGTTTCCACTGTCTTTTCTATGGCGGCAACGGTCTGCGTCGGACGTTTTAAAACGGCCTTCCAATCCGCTCTATTTGGACTATAAATTTTGTTCATTTCGTAAATTTTTTCCGATAGTGATATCCCACTATTTCGTATCCTTGTTCCTTCCAGAAACGCTGGCCGGCTTTGTTTCCTGTATAGCAATTCAATTCTGAAGCCTCACAACCAATTGACTTCCCGTATTCATAAATCCACTTCATTAACATACCCCCGATTCCTTTTCCTTGATATTCGGGAAGAATACATACGTTATCGGGTTCAATGTGTTTTCCAATATAGTATTTGTGCAGCACCCAGATTCCGGATATACCTATTAGGTTGTCCGCATCAAAAACACCTACGCATTGATAGCCCTGCAACACCATATTCTTTAGCCGGTTCCGAAGCACATCTTCGGATATGTTCGCGTTCAATTGTCTCAAAAGAGGAATGATTGAATCTATTTTTTCTTTATCTATGAAGCGAATCGTAACTTTCATACCCATTTTTCGTTAGTTTGAAAAAGCATTCGTTTTTCATCCCTACAGCTAAAGATTTCAACATTTGAAAATTTCTACAACACCATCTTTTCAATAGGGCAAACCAAAATTCCCTCGGCTCCGGCTTCCTTCAATTGGTGAATGACTTCCCAAAATTTGTCCTTATTGATGACCGTGTGAACGGAACTCCAACCTTCTTCGGCCAGCGGTAAAACGGTGGGACTTCGCATGCCCGGTAATAGTTTCAAAACACTATCCAATTTATCGTTTGGTGCATTGAGCAAAACGTATTTCGACTGTCGTGCCTGTAAAACGGACTGAATTCGGAACTGAATTTTTTTCAATATGGCCCTGCGTTCTTCGGATATTTTTGGGGAGACCGCCAAAACGGCCTCGCTTTTTAGCATGATCTCGACTTCTTTGAGATTATTCTTGAACAAGGTGCTTCCACTGGAAACGATGTCACAAATGGCATCGGCCAGACCAATGTTCGGGGCAATCTCTACAGAACCGTTGATGATATGTAAATCGGCTTTGACGCCCTTTGCTTCCAAATAATTCCGAACGGTATTCGGGTAGGAGGTCGCAATACGCTTTCCTTCAAAATCGCGTACGGAACTGTACTTTACGGCCTTTGGTACGGCCAAGGAGACCTTACATTTTGAGAAACCCAGTTTTTCAGCAATCTCTATGTCCTCGCCCTTTTCAATCAAGACGTTCTCGCCGATAATTGCGATGTCTACTACGCCATCCCTTAAATATTGAGGTATATCGCCGTTTCTTAGGTAAAAAACCTCTAAGGGGAAATTTCGTGAGGATGCTTTTAATTGATCTTTACCGTTGTCTATCGAAATGCCGCAGTCTTTTAAGATTTGCAGGGAATCTTCGTTCAGACGACCGGATTTTTGGATGGCTATTCGTATCATAAAAATATGCTGTTAATAAGAAAAGGATTTAATTAAAAAACCCGCTTGATTGCTCAAACGGGTCGTAAAAATATGTGGTTACACTACATACAGTTTTACCTCGCTTGGGCGCAAGTATAAAAATGATGATGTGTGTACGTGTTCTTCATTACAGGTGTAAAATTAAAACTTAATTTCGACCGACCAAATTTATTTTAGTTATTTCCTAAAATCAATGGAAGTCCCGATTCACCGCTTCCAACGACCACTACTTTGGCATTGGCGGACTGCGCTAACCGTAACGTGGCATCGATTCCCTTGTCCTGTAAAATCTTATCGGTCAACGAGGCACTTAGAATTTTGTTTGCGTTGGCCTTTCCTTGTGCTTCGATGGTTACCTTTTCAGCTTCCTTTTTAGCGGTGACCAATCGGAATTCATATTCCAGGGATTCCTGCTCTTGTTTTAATTTACGTTCGATGGCCTCTTTGATGGTGGGCGGTAAGGTGACATCACGCACCAACACCTCGTTCAACTGAATGTACTGACCATCGACTATTTTTTTGGTTTCCTCGTAAATTTCTGCCTGTATGGCATCTCGCTTGCTCGAATATAATTGTTCCGGGGTATAACGCCCCACTACACTTCGCGCTGCGGAACGAATGGTCGGTAGCAGTACGCGCTGAACGTATTCCGTTCCTTTTTCCTGATGCAATTTGCCTAAAGATTCCCTTTTCGGTTCGAACCATGCAGAGGCATCCAATTTGATTTCCAAACCGTTCGAGGACAAGACCTGCATTTTTTCAAATACTTCTTGTTGCCTTACTTCATATATGAAAACTTTGTTCCAAGGCGCTACGATGTGAAATCCTTCTCCCAAGGCGGGTTCGTCCGTTACGACACCACCACCAAAAGTTTTGTATAAAACCCCGGCTTCCCCGGAACCGATGGTAACGGCTGATTTTGAAATTAAAATAACGAGTATGATCAGTCCGAAGATGACCGGTAATGCAATTTTTGGTAATTTATCCATAGTTGTTCTTAGTTTAGAGTAATCCGTTAAATTTTCTGATAAACCATTCGGCGGCCAAGGTTAAAACGATCAGCGCCAAAAGAATTCGATAATCGATCAAAGATACGGTATTTTGCTCGCCTTTCTGCACGGGCAGAAACCGATTGTCTTTCAGCAGGTCTGACACAAGCGTCTCCGTTTGTGCTGGAAAATAAAGTGCTCCCCCCGATTTATTGGCCAAACGCCCCAGTTTTTGATAATCGGTGGTTACCAACTGTTTTTCGACATCAAAATCGAGAATGG
>JBATUY010000367.1:0-4131 GCA_049671465.1 Pricia sp.
GAGACACGAAAATACATTCGTATCAGAGAGATTCGATAATATGAAGTTGGTGGGGGATTTTAAAAAAAAAAGAGCCGATGGAGGGACTCGAACCCACGACCTGCTGATTACAAATCAGCTGCTCTAGCCAGCTGAGCTACATCGGCCTTTATACCCTCAAAAGAGCATAAAAAAGTCCGCTATTTCTAACGGACTGCAAATGTATAGATTTATTTGTTTATTCAAAACATTTTCGCAAAAATTTTAATCAGGCCTGGACCCGCATTTTCTCTTTGCGTTTTATGAGCTTTCGCTCTAACGAACTGCAGGCCGAATCGACCGCTTCCTCGAAACTTTTACATTGTTTTTTCATCATAAAAACATCGCCCGGTACATTTAATTTTATTTCGACAATCTTATTCTCCTTTGCACTAGTGTTCTCTACCTTCAAATAGACATCGGCATTAATAATCTTATCGTAAAAAGTTTCCAATTTATCCATTCTGTTCTGTAGAAAGTCGATAAGTTTTCTGTCGGCATTGAAATTGACCGATTGTGTGTTTACTTGCATAGGTAAAAGTTTTAAGGTTAAACTATTATTTTTTGCCCCTCGGGTGGGCAGATGCATGTACCTTCTTGAGTTCGGCAATACTGTTGTGCGTATACACCTGTGTAGATGCCAAACTCGAATGCCCCAATAGTTCTTTTACGGAATTCAAGTCCGCACCCTCATTGAGAAGGTGGGTCGCAAAAGTATGCCGCAAGATATGGGGACTCTTTTTAACCTTTGACGACACCTTACTAAAGTATGAATTTATTACGCGATATACAAAGGTGTCATAGGTTTTATAACCAGACTTTAACAAAAAAACATAGGCTTCGTCAACCTTCACGTTCAACGCGTTACGATGTTCGTAATAGCGCCTAAACGAATCGACCACTACGGGCAGTAAGGGTACAAAGCGCTCTTTGTTGCGTTTGCCCAATACTTTGAGTATCCGGCCCTGTAAGTCAACATCGGTTACCTTGAGATTCAGCAGTTCGGCCCGTCGTATGCCCGTTGTATACAGCAATTCAATGATTAACCTGTCTCGTACTCCTTCAAAATCATCGTCGTACTCCATTTGCGAAAGCACGCCCTGCATTTCATTTTCGGAAAAAGGGATTTCGATTTTTTTGGATGTTTTAAGGGCCCGGTGCTTTGTCAAAGGATTGGCATCGATACGACCCACGCCCTGCAAGAATTTGTAATATGCCTTTAGGGAGGCAACTTTGCGGTTAATGGAGCGATTGGAGATTTTGGCATCTACCAAGTTCACTATCCAATTTCGGATAAGTGGATATTGCACATCATCGATGTCGCTTGAATCGTACATTTCAAGGCAGAAGGACTGAAAAGCCGTTATATCATTTTTATAGGCGGTTACGGTATGAACGGAATACTTTTTTTCTAAGGATAGATAATCGATAAAACGTTCTAAAGCCATGCAACGAAGGTACTAAAAACAAAAAATCCCGCGATTGGCGGGATTGATTTTTTATGGTCCGGTATAAACGGTTGGGATCTAAATTTCTTCTTTGTCCCGTAGACCTTGAATATATTCAGCTTTCTGTATTTGCGCTCTGCGCTGTACGGAGGGTTTAGTAAATTGTTGACGCTTTCGCAGTCGCCGCATTGTACCCGTTTTGTCAAACTTGCGCTTGAAACGCTTCAAAGCCCTATCGATATTCTCCCCTTCTTTTACTGGTATAATTAACATTGGCTACAACCTCCTTTCTTAATGGTTCATAAATAAAGCGCAAATATAAAACTATTTTATAGATGAGCTACGATTTCAATTCTAAAATTCACTTTTTCCGCAAAATTGCCGTACCTGTCTTAATTTTCTGGCGGACGATAATCCTTTTTATCAATAACGATTTTAGCGATTATTTCCTTCAGTATTTCAGAAGTGCCCCCGCCAATAGGCCCCAAACGGCTATCGCGCATCAAACGCGCCATTGGGTAATCTTCGATATACCCGTATCCGCCCAAAAATTGGAGGCAGTTATAAATGACCTCATCGGCCATCTTCGTAGATTTGAGCTTCGAAATCGTTGCTTCGCGCACAACGTATTCACCTTTATCCATTTTATAGACCACCCCATAATTATACTGTTTGCACATATCCATGTCGGCGTGCAAATCTACAAATCGATGGCGTAGGGCCTGATATTGATCTATGGTCTTGCCAAAAGTCTCGCGTTCCGACATATATTGAAGCGCATAGTCCAAAGCGTATTCGGCTCTAGCGTGGGCGTTAACCCCCATGATCAAGCGTTCTAGGGCAAAGGCCTCCATAATAAAGGTAAACCCTTTTCCTTCTTCGCCAATCAGATTAGCCGCCGGCACCTCAACATTGTCAAAAGCCAGTTCGGCGGTATCGGATGCCCGCCAACCTAATTTGTTGAGTTTATTTTTAGTAATCCCTTTACTATTGCTGTCGACGATCAAAATGCTGATGCCCTTATTACCGGCAGAAACATCGGTTTTGGCGGCTAAAATGATGTAGTCGCCATATACGCCGTTGGTAATGAAGGTTTTAGATCCGTTTACGACATACACATCCCCTTTTTTGACTGCGGTGGTTCGCATACCCGCTACATCACTGCCCCCAAAAGGTTCGGTCACTCCAAGACATCCAACTTTTTCGCCGTCGATACTGGGGGTCAGATAGGCCTCTTTTTGGGCTGCATTACCATTCTTTTTCAAATGGGTCATGGCCAGATAGGCATGCGCCCAAATGGCTGCGGCGAAACCTCCGGAATCGATTTTTTGGAGCTCTTCGAGTAAAATTATGGTATAAAAAAGGTCAAGTCCCAATCCGCCATCGGCTTCGGGCACGGCAAGGCCGAAATAGCCCATTTCACCAAATTTTTTCCAGATAAAACGCTCTATCTGTCCCGATGTCTCCCATTTGTCAACATGGGGTACCACTTCTTTCTGTAAAAAGTCTTTAAGACTCTCACGAAACAGGTGATGTTCTTCAGTAAAGTACATACTTTGCATAGCTTTTTTTTAGAGGGACAAATATAAAGCTATTCTGTCGATCTTGTCGAATGGGAAACCGTCAATATTTTTAAGTTCATCTAAAGAAAGGATGCCATTATTATCATTTCTGTAGTCAACAATGCTTTGAGCGACCTGTTTTTGAATATATACTAATGTGGCTATCTCATACGCAGAAGCGGTATTCACATTTATTTTTTGGATATCGGGCTTTTGAAGTACCCGAAATTTTTTCAACGTTCTTTCGACCACCATAGGTTCAAGACCATATACATCATATAATTGCTCATCGATGAGAAAACCACCGAGCCGATCTCTAAACTTTAGGATTCGGGCGGATAGTTTTTCGCCTATGCCGTTGATGGTTCTAAGCTCCGTAATGGTGGCCGTATTCAAATCTTTGACGGCCGCGTTTTGGGATGTTCTGCCCGACCGATCACCCCCAAGGGGCGCAGCGGCAGAAGCAGAACCGGACGAGCCCGAAAAATTGGTAGAACCCGAAGAAACTGTTTTACCGGAATCGTTTCCACCTTCATACCGATCATTACGTGCTTTTGATCGTTTGCTTTTCTGTGTCCACTCCGGAAATTTGAAATATGGGGATAAGACATCCAGCAACGAATCGGATATTTGGGTGACTTTTTGAAATTCTTCTTTCGAATTGGCAAACTTGTTCTGTTTGCGGAAGGCATGCAGCCTATCGATTTCAGCTACGGACATACCCAACGTATATCCTTTATAATCAGTGATGAAATTGGGATTAAAAGGGTAAATTTTTATGGAATCCTTTTTCAGGGACGCCTCTTTGAGGATATCGATTCGATGCTGCACTTCACGGTCCACAACAAGGGCATCCTGTTGCACATTCTCAGAAAAATTGGTGTAGAAATAATAGCCTACTTGAAGCGATACTATGATAAGGAGTAAAAAGAAAATCCCACTGCGTTCCTGTTTATTGAAACGAAAGTGGGATTTTAACTTTTTCACGAGGTTTTAGTTTCTATGCTGAAACCTCTCAAAACGTTTTTTGCCGGCGTTTTATTGTATTATTACCAAAGGCCGAACACGTTTTTTCTGTTCTATTTTTTTTACCAACGCACAGA
>JBATUY010000368.1:0-4302 GCA_049671465.1 Pricia sp.
CCATAGGGAAGAACTGCAGCAGAAAGCGGTCGCCTATATCAATACCGATGGCAACGGACGCGGTTTTCTGAGTGCGGGCGGTTCACATTCCCTACAGCATATGGTCGGCGAAGTAGCCGAAGCGGTCGAAGACCCGCAAACAGGGGTATCGGTCAAGGAACGTAAAATCGCCAGCCAACTGGTCGAAGACGGTAGCGAAGATTTTGAGCTCTATGCCGTGGGTTCCGGCTCCGATTATTCCCCCTTTATTCAACATGCGGGCATCGCTTCGTTGAACTTGGGCTTCGGCGGTGAAAATGAGGGCGGGGAATACCATACCATTTATGACACTTATCCGCATTACAAACGCTTCAAAGATCCGGGGTTTGCTTACGGAGTGGCCTTGGCCAATACCGCCGGACGCATCGTACTGCGTTTGGCCAATGCCGATGTACTTCCGATGGAATTCGAACAATGGCACAAGACCGTTTCGGGGTACTTGGGCGAGGTAATGAAAGAGACCGAAACCATGCGCGATGCCGTCGAAAAACATAACGGAAAGGTGGATAAGAATGTCTTCGAACTGGCGGCGGACCCCAGTAAACCTTTTGTAAAACCTGAAAAAAAAGAAACGGTTCCGTATCTCGATTTTGCGCCCGTACAAAACGCGATGGCCACATTGAAAACGAGTATCGATAAATATAAGTCCGCCGACCTATCCAAATTATCCCCGGAAAAGCGCAAAGCCCTCAATCAAAAACTGATGCAGGCAGAGCAGGCCCTTACTTCGGAAAAGGGACTTCCCCAACGCCCTTGGTACAAGCATCAAATTTACGCCCCCGGGTTTTATACCGGCTATGGGGTCAAGACCCTTCCCGGCGTTCGGGAAGCCATCGAACAAAAAGAATGGAAAGAAGCACAGCAACAGATTCAAGTATTGGCGGAAACCTTAGGGCATTTCGAGGAACAGATAACAAATATGAATAATCTATTCTGAGGATCGACGCCTATTTTTTGAGCCGAATCATTGGAACTTATCGCTATCTTAGTAGCTCATTTACCAAAACACACTAATGATATCAATTTTCAGACCCTTCGCCATACTTTTCGTATCCTTTTTCTTTGTACTATCCGCTTGCGATTCCACCCCTAAAAAGCCCAAGGAAACGCCATTGATGATTACGGAAGATTCCCTGACCGAGGTACAGAGGGCCCGGGAAGCCCGAAACAGCATTACGCCAAAAATAGCGGATGGACTCCAATTGAGCCTTTGGGCTTCCGACTCGTTGGCACCCGACCCGATTGCCATGTCCATCGACAACCAGGGCAAGGTATATTTGACGCGCACGAATCGCCAAAAAAATTCGGAGTTCGATATCCGAGGGCATCAAGATTGGATGACCCCTTCCATCGCCATGCAATCCGTTGAAGACCGGCGTGACTTTCTGCATGCGACCTTTGCCCCTGAAAAGAGCGACGAAAATGAATGGCATGCCGACCTGAACGGCGACGGTTCTCACGACTGGAAGGATTTGGCCGTAGAAAAGGAAGAAGTTTGGATGCTAGAGGATCGCAACAATAATGGTATTGCCGACCGCTCGACCCGTATTCTTGAGGATTTTAACGAGGAAATCACCGATGTCGCGGGAGCCTTATTGGTTCGCGATGATGATATCTTTGTCGGCGTTGGTCCCGATATGTGGCGACTTACCGATTCTAACGATGATTTAGTGCTGGATGAAAAAACGTCCATCGCCCACGGTTTTGCCACCCATATCGGCTTTGGCGGTCATGGCATGTCGGGGGCCGTCGAAGGGCCGGATGGAAAAATCTACTGGGGCATCGGCGACATCGGGGCCAATATTACGGATCAAGACGGTGTCGAACATTTCTACCCCAACCAAGGCGCGATTGTTCGCAGCAATCCCGATGGTAGCGATTTCGAGGTTTTTGCACATGGACTCCGGAATACCCACGAATTTGTTTTTGACGCCTTTGGCAATATCATTTCTTCGGACAACGATGGCGACCATGCCGGTGAAAGTGAGCGTTTGGTACATATCGTAGAAGGATCCGATGCCGGATGGCGCGCCAATTGGCAGTACGGCAAATACACCGATACCAAGAACAACGGATATAACGTATGGATGGATGAAAAAATGTACCAACCCCGATGGGACGGCCAGGCCGCCTATATCATCCCTCCCATCCAAAATTTTCACAACGGCCCGACCGGTATGCAGTACAACCCGGGAACCGCCCTGGGCAAAAAATGGCTGAACAAATTCTTTTTGGTGGAATTTGTCGGAAATCCCGATCGCTCGCACATCTGGGCCTTTGACCTAAAACCAAAAGGTGCCAGTTTTGAATTGGACACCGATCAAAGTATACTGAGCGGCGTGCTGCCCACAGGGATTGAATTCGGACCGGACGGTGCGTTGTACATTGCGGATTGGATCAACGGATGGAATACAAAGAACTATGGCCGTGTCTGGAAATTAGACGTCACGGAAAATGATAGTGACCTGACCAAACAGCGTCAGGAAACGGAGCGGTTGATGACCTTGAAGTACGCCGATCAATCCGTCCAAAAATTATCGGAACTTCTCGCCTACCCTGATAAGCGCATCCGCCAGAAGGCGCAGTTTGCCTTGGTAAAAAGTGGTTCCGGAGCCGAGGCCTTTCAAAAGATAGTACAAAGCGATAATGACCAATTCGCCCGTATCCACGCCATTTGGGGTATCGGTCAGCTCGCTGCCGACGATATAGGACAAGCAGCAATACTTACGGGACTTCTTTCCGACCAAGATCCCGAAATCATCGCCCAAGCCGCAAAAATTCTCGGGGATGTAAGATATTCGGACGCAGGACCTAAATTGATTCCCCTGTTGAAAAACAGCAACGCAAGAATCCAATTCTTTGCTGCCCAGGCTTTGGGAAGAATCAAACAAGAGTCGGCCGTGCAGCCTTTGCTGGATATGATCGCTGCTAACAATGACGAAGATGTATATCTGCGGCACGCCGCCGTACTCGCGCTTTCGCGAATCGGTAAAAAAGAACCCATAATTGACTTAGTGGATAGTCCCGACCGTAGCCTTCGCATAGCTGCTGTACTGATACTACGGAAATGGCAAGATGAACGAGTGGCCGAATTTCTGAAAGATGAAGACGAGTACATCGTTGCCGAGGCCGCACGAGCCATCAACGACGATTTCTCCATCGAAAAAGCCCTTCCACAATTAGCGGATGTGCTGTTGGAAGAAAAATTTAGTTCCGAGCCCTTACTGCGAAGGGGCATCAATGCGGCACTACGTGTCGGAAGTGACCCGGCGCTTGAAAACCTCATGGCTTTTGCCAAGAGGAAAAATGTATCCGATACCTTAAGAGGCGAAGCATTGGCAGCTATTGGCACCTGGGCGGAACCCTCTGTACTCGACAGGGTCGACGGCCGCTATCGCGGTGAAATCAAGCGGAATGCCAAAGCGGTAAAGGATAAAATTGAGAAAGACCTTCCTACTTTTTTGGAGGATAGAAATCCTGAAATTTTAATTAGTGTATCAAAGACACTGGCCAACCTTGGTCTCGAATCCTACAATCCCGACCTGTTCCGTTTGATGCGAACCAGCAAATCGCCCGAAGTCCGTGCCGCGGCCCTGAAGGCCTTGGGCGAGTTACAGTTTGACAAAATTGAAATGGCCATGGGACTGGGCATGCAAGATAAAGACCAACAGGTCAGGGCTACCGCCGTGGGGCTGATTCCGCAACTGAATATATCAAAAGAAAACCTTCCCGGAATCGTAAATCCCATTTTCAAAACGGGATCGGTACGTGAACAGCAAGAATTATTAAGCGTTTTGGGAGCGCTTCCCATCGAAAAGAGCGGCGATGTTCTGGAGAAATTGATCGGCCGGGCCAATGCCGATCAACTGGACGAAAATATCGTTCTTGATCTGACCGAAGCCGTCAAGGCGACGGATTCCGAAGCATTAATAGCCCAGTTGAAGGCCCCCAAAGACAGCGGGGATCCGTTGGCCGCGTACGCGGAAACCCTGCACGGCGGCAATGGCCGACAGGGCTGGCGCGTATTCAACAACAACCCGACGGCCCAATGTACGCGATGCCATGCGGTCGGTGCGACCGGCGGCGCCGTCGGTCCACCTTTGGAAAATATCGGAAACATTCTCAGTCGTGAGCAGCTGTTGGAATCCCTTATCGAACCCAGCGCCCGTTTGGCGCCCGGCTACGGCAGTGTGGCCCTGACCCTAAAAGACGGCCAAAAAGTAAATGGTATTTTAGAGGAAGAAACCGAAGAGGGCCTTACGC
>JBATUY010000369.1:0-7205 GCA_049671465.1 Pricia sp.
GTCTAGAGGCCTCCTTTATCCCGTCGATGAAGGATATGAAACGGGTTCCGACGCAGGATGTACGTTACCCGGATTTTTAGAAACATGGGACACGGTCAACGACCCGAGATTTTATAAAGAAAACTACCCGAACGAGTTGGTTACGATTCCATTATCCGATTACAAAATGAACCGCGGTTTTCTTGAAGGTCAAATCTATGGTCTCAACAATGATAGCGGAACGCCCATTATCAATGGTGATGGTACTGTCGATATTGTTCCGGTACAACTTTGGACCAGGGACGAATCATTTGCCAATCATACTCGGGAAGTCAGCTTAATTGCGGAGAACCAGTCCGTGGGGGTCAGGGTTTCAAAATGGAGCATAGAAGGTTTAGGTGCCAACCGAGATGATACGGGTGTTGATATTGTGGTTTTTAGGTTGGCCGATTTATACTTGATGCGCGCGGAAGCGCAACTACGATTGGGATCGGGTGATGCCCTTAACGATCTAAATGCCGTAAGGGTCGCTCGCGGTGGTGCCGACTTTGCCAAAGCTAGTGCCACGCTGGAAGATGTGTACGATGAACGCGGGTATGAATTTTATTGGGAATACCATAGAAGAACCGATCAAATTCGATTCGGGACCTGGGAAGACGCCTGGACGGATAAGACGGATTCAGACCCAAATAAGAGGATATTCGCAATACCACCGGGACCCTTGGCAGAAACACCTGGATTGGAACAAAATCCCGGATACTAGTTCTTACCGAATCACCAATTTGTCAAATCAATTTGAGTTGGTTCAGTCTGAAAAGAAAGGTGAAATATCAATAGGATAGCTCACCTTTTTTAGCGCTATAACTTGCCAACTTTAAAAATAAAGAAGTTGGTTGTGGACAGCAATCGGTGCAAATTAAAAAATGTAAATGGCTAACGTATTTTTTTACAGATTTCTTGGGGCATTTTTGATGCTCTTTTTCTTCAATTCCTGTGGCGAAATCGAACAAGATCAGGTTAAAAAAATTGAAGATATTGAACCGGTCGAGCAAGTATATCCGCAGTTGGATACGGAGAATTCAAGATGGTTTCTATTTGCTTCCGCCAATCGTCCGTTCGGTATGGTGAATCTAAGTCCCGATACCCAATTAAAGGGGACTTGGGGTAGCGGGTATCGCTATGAAATCGATACCGTTAAGGGCTTTAGCCACATCCACGGCTGGCAATTGTCCGGCCTTTCCGTAATGCCCGTTCACTTGACTGAAGAAAATCAGAAAAACATTTTCAAAGATTTTTATTCTAAATTCTCGCACGAAGAAGAGGAAGTTTCGCCGGGCTATCACTCCCTCAAATTACAACGGTATGGTATCAAAACGGAATTGACCAGTACGAAACGGGTCGGTATGCATCGGTACACCTTTCAAGACGGCGATAAAAATGCCGCAATTCTAATCAATCTAAACGGTCAGCTCGGCCCCTGTGAGACCTCAGGCGGCAAACTGGAACAAATTTCAACAAATGAATTCAAAGGAGAGTTTACGGTTGAACCTACCATTAGAAAGCCTAAACCCCATACCGTATTTTTCCATATGTCTTTAAACTCTCCCGTTTCGGCCGTTGAAAAAGACGAAGAAACCGGTAACTACATGTTGGTTTTGGGAGATAGTCAAAAGGAAGTACTGATGAAGGCATCGATTTCGTATACCTCTGCGTCGAACGCAAAAAAAAATAGGGACGCGGAACTGCCGGACTGGAATTTTGATGCAATAGTCCAAGATTCCAAAAAAGAATGGAACGACTTGTTAGGGAGGATTAAGGTTGATGGCGGAACCCAAAAAGCCCAAAGAAGGTTCTATACCGACCTCTGGCATGCTTTGCAGGGTAGACGTACCATTAGCGATGTCAATGGTGCGTACCCCGATAACACCGGGAATGTTTTTAGAGTGGGTCAAATACCGCCAAAAGAAGACGGAACGCCAAAGTTCAATCACTACAATTCAGACTCGTTCTGGGGCGCACAATGGACGATCAACACTCTTTGGGGACTGGTATATCCAGAAATCAAAAGAGACTTTGTGCTGTCCCTCTTACAATACGAAAAAGATGGCGGGTTAATTCCGCGAGGACCGTCAGGTGGCAATTATACCTACGTAATGACCGGTGCCTCTAGCACGCCTTTTATCGTGAGCGCCATTCAACAAGGTCTGATTACCGACGATTTGGATTCCGTTTACCAAAAGCTAAAAAGAAACCATATGCCCGGGGGTATTATGGCGAAGGCGGGCTATGAACACACCACAAACCTTGGGGGAGGTCTAAAACATTACCTAGAAAACGGGTATGTGCCCTATCCCATACCTGAAGGAAAATTTGGTGGGCATCAAGACGGGGCAAGTTTGACCATGGAATATGCCTATCAAGATTTTGCCTTGGCGCAAATCGCCAAAAAACTAGGTTATGATGACGACTACAATTACTTTTCAAAAAGGGCCTTGAACTATAAAAATGTCTATGATGCCGCTACGGGCTGGATGCGCCCCAAAGACGTCTCAGGGGTTTGGAAGCAAGATTTTGACCCCTATCAATACGAACACGGATTCAATGAATCGAACGGTGCCCAATCCACTTGGTTCGTGCCCCATGATGTAGATGGGCTGGCACAATTGATGGGAGGTGTATCGAAGGCCATAGAAAAACTCAACGGTCAATTTGAAGAGGCCCAAAAGCAAGGTTTTACGGCAGGGAATTCACACGACAGGGAAATGCATCCCGAATGGAGCAGAATTCCGATCAATTATGGCAATCAACCCTCGATGCAGGCTGCTTTTATCTTCCATCAACTAGACCGCCCCGACCTGACCCAGTATTGGTCAAGACGGGTGGTGGAAAAGGTGTTCAGCGGTCTCGATCCATCAACCGGATACAACGGAGATGAAGATCAAGGTCTGATGGGCAGCTTATCCGTATTAATGAAAATGGGTATTTTTCAGAGCAACGGTGGGGTAATGGAAAATCCTGAATACGAAATTGGAAGTCCTATTTTTGACACCATAACGATTACGCTCAATCAAGAGTATTATCCCGGTAAAACTTTTAAAATAAAGGCATTGAACAATGGCCCGGAAAATGTGTATGTCAAGAAATTACGATGGAACGATAAACCATGGGATAGGTATTCTTTGAACCACCAGACTATCGTAAATGGAGGCACCTTAGAACTCCAAATGTCCGATGAAAAGTAGTTGAAGTATGATTTTCTTGACTAACAGGATTCTCTCTTCCATCGAAAATTATAAAAAGTTCTCCGATTATTTTTAAAACTGTAAATTGTGGTATGCGATCAGAATCCATACGACGAGTATTGGTATTGCCATTTTTATCGGCAATGTTCAGCTTCCACGGTATTCAGGCCCAGAATATCAAATTCGAACATTACAATGATAAAGACGGGCTTTCGCACAATTCAGTGCGCCACATTGTACAAGATGATAAGGGTTTTTTGTGGCTAGGAACTTTCTCGGGCCTCAACCGCTTTGACGGCTATGAGTTCAAGAGTTATAATTCCTCTCCTAACGATCTGTACAATGATGATATCACTGCATTGGAACTAAATAAAGCTACCGATCAACTTTGGATAGGTACCCGAAACGGTCTCACCCGATTCGATATGGATACGCACGATCTGACCACTTTTCTTCCTGACGCTAAAGATCCGTACAGCTTGCCCGACCATGAAATCAGATCTGTTCACATTGACCGGTTCAACCGCACCTGGGTCGGTACGAAAAACAAAGGTCTCTTCTTATATGACGCCGAGCAGAATCGGTTTAAAAAAATCGATATCCCAAATTTCAATTATATCAAAGAAATATTTGAAGACTCAAAAGGCAGCATTTGGATCGGCAGCTATAAGACCGCCGGGGTAGCGAAAATAACCTTCGATGAAATAGGAAGTATACAGGCTATAGAAGCATTTGATTTGGCGGTGCCGACAACCCAAGAAATAAACCCTTTTATAAACTTCATTTATGAAGATGAAAAATCCGATATTTTCGTAGGTAGTCGCAAGGGGCTTTATAAGTTAGACAAAGCAAAGAACGAATTTGAAAACCTGTATATCGAAGATGCCACCATCCGTGAGAAAATTGGTCCACATTTTACTGCGATTGCTCGTGCCCCGGATGGAAAATATTGGTTAGGCACTTTAGGAGGCATTGTGGTAACGGAACAGCTGGAGTTTATTGAAAATGAAAAGGTTTCATTGTATTATTCAGAACTGTCAGACGATGATTCTATAGTAGACGATTTAATATCGGCCTTGTATTTTGACGCATCGGGAGTCTTATGGGTCGGTACGGAAGAAGGTTTCGATAAATACGATCCCTTCGAAAATCAATTTAAGACCCATAAAGAAATTTCCAAATACATTGACAATCAGGTGCCCCGAATACGGGGTTTTTCGAAGACTTATGATGATAAACTCATTGTGGCCACACGGCACAATGGACTGTTCATTCTCGATAATGAACAGTACTCGCCCCTTTTTGATGATAAGAAAGACATTGCAAGTATTCATACTTTTGATGGAAAAACGTTTTACTGTGGTCTATGGCAGGGTGAAGTGCTTGTCTACGATTATGAAACGGGGCTTTCGAAAATTTTCGACATAGGTTTTAATAAATCCCCGATTTTATCTTTTGCCAAGCTGGGCGAAAATAAAATGATCGTAGGTTCACATGGCGAAGGAGCGGTTGCTGTCGAACTCAGCACTTTTCAAGCTCAACAAATACCCGGAACGTCAAATGTGGATAACGCCATCAACAAAGTCGTGGTCGACCCTAAAGGAAAAATTTGGTTCGCAACGCAATCAGGCGTCTTCCGCCACGATCCCTTTTCGGAACAAACGAAATCATATGGAACCCATAAAGAAAATGACCTCGGGTTATTGCACGAGAATGTCAGTGGAATGACAATCGATACTTCCGGAAAAATCTGGGCCGCTACACGCAACGGTTTGAACTATTACGACGACAATGTCGACAATTTTATTTCGCTTGATGTTCCAAATGAACTGCAAGACAGATGGATTACCGATGTGGTTGCGGATTCAAAAGATGACCTCTGGTTGAACATGAACAACAATCGCATTGCCAAATATCAAAGTGATTCGGGAAAATTTAAAATGTATCATGTCAACAATGGTAATCGTTTGGATATTTTCAGCCTCAGTGGGTTTTATTATGACGAAGATTCGCATATTTATCTTGGAGGTAAAGATGGCGTACTGTCGTTTTCGCCAAAGAACTTAAAGGATAATAGTCTTGCCCCTGCCCCTGTAATCACGAACATCAGCGTTCAAAATCAAGATATCAAAGTTGGAAGTATCGTGAATGGACAACGACTTCTTGAACAGGAAATTAATACGCAACGAAAATTGGTATTGAATAACGCCAATAAGAATTTTGCATTTACGTTTTCCAGTCCTTCCTATGTCAACGAACGTTTGAACAAATACAGTTACATATTAGAAGGTTTCGACGAATCTTGGAATACGGTAGATGTAAAACAACGTACGGTTCAATACACCAATTTATTTTTTGGAACGTATACGTTCAAGGTTAAGGCCATGAATAGTCATGGGGCCTGGAGCGAAGCCTCGACCTATCAAATAAGCATTTTACCTCCGTTTTGGTTGACTTACAAAGCCTGGTTTTTAGTACTGCTGATCTTATCAATGCTTTTCTATCTTGCAAGAAGACAATTAAAAATAAGGTCGAAGTTGAAACAGGAATTGTTACTGGAAAAGGTACAGAGGGAAAGAGAAGAAAAATTGAACAATGAAAAGCTCCGTTTTTTCACCAATATTTCCCATGAACTAAGAACACCCCTGACCCTGATTTTAGGTCCTGTAAAACAACTGATCGAAGAAAACATCGAAACAGGAAACCAATTCAAAAAAAGAAAACTCGACCTCATCCATCACAATACCAATAGGCTATTGAAACTTGTGAATCAAGTACTGGATTTTAGAAAGGCAAAATCCGGTGAATTGAAATTAAAGGTGTCAATGACCGACATTTTAGTGCATACCAAAAACACGTTTGATTCATTTCTTGAGTTGGCCGATGATAAAAAAATACAGTTTAATTTGGTTTCCGAAACGGATAATGTAAAAGGGTATCTCGATCGTGATACCTATGATAAAATTTTGTATAATCTGTTGTCCAATGCTTTCAAGTTCACTGATAGGTATGGCACGATAGACCTGTCTATCCGTTTGGATATTCAGGCTGAACGAATATTTTTGATCGTCGATGTCGGCGATAACGGCATAGGAATTCCAAAAGCAAGTCAAGAAAAAATTTTCACCCGTTTTTATCAGTCGAAGAACGGCAAGGAAAATAATACCGGATCCGGTATCGGCCTATCATTGGTAAAGGCCTTGGTCGATTTACACAAAGGCGCTATTGTCGTAAAGAGTGCATCCGGTCAAGGTAGTCTTTTCAGTTTTAAAATACCGATTGACCGCAAGGCCTATTACGATGATGAGGTATTTGAACACGGTCAATATCAAATTATAGAAGAATCTCCACAAGTAATCACGGCAAAAAAAATAATTCAAGAATCTCCTTTCAAAGAGCGTATTTTGATTGTTGAAGACCACACCGAATTGCGTGCGTATTTGGTCGACTACTTATCCCAAAGCTATAAAGTCTTTGAAGCCAAAAACGGTCAAGACGCACTTCAACTCTGTACCCAACTCAAACCGGTTTTATGTGTTGCCGACGTAATGATGCCCGTTATGAACGGGCTTCAGTTCTGTAACGCTTTAAAAAATGATTCCGAAATAAGCCATATTCCGGTCTTATTATTGACCGCTTTGTCAGCTTGTGAAGATAAAATCAAGGGGTACACTTCTGGAGCTGATGGGTATTTGGTCAAACCATTTGAACCTTCACTATTGAAAACGAGAATCGAAAATATGATCAAATCCCGCAAAGCCCTCCAAACGAAGTTCTCTAAAGACATAGAAAGTGAAGTGGGCCTGATCACACACTCGCCCGTCGATGAAGAATTTATGACCGGGATCAACTCGATTATCCAAAAAAATATAGGCAATGTGAATCTCGGTCCAAATTTTCTCTGTACCGAGTTGGGTATGAGTTCTTCTAAACTGTATCGAAAGATCAAGGAAATTACCAATCTGGCGCCAAACGAGTTTATAC
>JBATUY010000370.1:0-8872 GCA_049671465.1 Pricia sp.
TGGCCAAAGCCGTAAAGGAACTTGTGGACTCACAAGCGAAGTTCCCCGATTGGAGCAAAAGAAACGACATAAAGGCAGCTTTAAAAGTGGGGCTTATACTGTTACTCGATGAACACGGATATCCTCCGGTAGAGCGTGATGAGGTGTACACCGAAATATTTGAACAAGCAGAGAATTTTAAAAGAAATAGGGCGGTTTAAATTTTAGGTTGTAAAAACCCGATTTGTTGTACCTATGTTGTACCCAAGAATTAAAAAATCCCCTGACTTCAATGAAATCAAGGGATTAGAACGTTGGCCTACTAGGACTCGAACCTAGAACGACTGGACCAAAACCAGCTGTGTTGCCAATTACACCATAGGCCACCATGGTCACTAACGTTAAATCATGTTTAGCATTAGAGCGTGCAAATTTAAAACAAAGTTTGGTTTGTACAAATATTTTGGGGTACAATAATCTGAAATAAACATCGAAAAACGGATTGTGCAAAATGGTTTACGGCCACGGCCAAACCTAAATATTTCGCGTTACGCGTCTTGAATAAACCAAGGCTGTGTAAGCGTTTGCATATCAAAAGTTGAAGTTTATGAAACTTGAGGAGTGCTAGTACCGCGATGATTTTAGTACTAGTACGTTGTTCGTGTCTCGCCCCGATTTACTGGTTTCAGGGGTTGACCAGTCCTGTGGCGGATAGCCGGTATTCCGCTGTTAAACCTTTATCAAAAATCCGACGGCATATCTATTAAAATTAGTAATTTCGCCGCATCATGCGGATTCAAAGCCGTTTCGCGGAGATTTGGGCCGTAACAAGGCACTGCCGCACAAAAGATTAAAATAGGTTGCCCCGCCAATCGGGAAAACACAACACGGATACATGTTTTCAAAGAACTTCGAAAAATGGGACACCCTCACCGGATGGGGTGTTTTTTTCATAGCCCTTATCGTATACGCCATCACCGTCGAGCCGACCAACAGCTTTTGGGATGCCGGTGAATATATTGCCACTTCGGCCAAATTGCAGGTAGGCCACCCGCCGGGAGCCCCGCTTTTACAGATGATCGGCGCCTTTTTCGCCATGTTCGCCATCGACAACACCGAAATCGCCCGTATGGTCAACTATGTGTCGGGAGTGTCGAGCGCTTTCACCATTCTATTCATGTTTTGGACGATTACCAACCTCGCCCAAAAACTGGTATATAAAAAAGATGAGGTGATGACCAACAGCAAGGCGATCGCCGTTTTGGGCAGTGGCCTCGTAGGTTCGCTGGCCTTTACGTTTTCCGATAGTTTTTGGTTCAATGCCGTAGAGACCGAGGTTTACGCGAGTGCCAGTATGATTATGGCATTGCTGCTTTGGCTGGGGCTGCGGTGGACCGATGACCTTGACCACCCCCGCGGTAATCGGTGGCTGGTTCTAATCTCTTTTGTGGTCGGCCTTACCTTCGGTATCCAGTTCATGGGCTTTTTGGCGATACCGTCGATTGGGCTGCTCTATTATTTTCAGACCTACAAGACTACGACGGTCAAGAATTTTTTGATAGCTAACATAGCCGTAATTGCCGTATTGATGCTGGTCTATAAATTTTCGTTGACTTATGTGCTCGAACTCTTCGGATGGAGCGAGGTCTTCTTTATCAATACGATAGGGCTTCCTTTTAATTCGGGTACCATCATTATGGGGCTTGTCTTTGCCGCAGCCTTTTATTTCGGACTGAATTATACCCGCAAGAACAACTATAAAACCGCGAATACGATAGTGTTGTGTATGATGTTCCTCTTCTTGGGCTTTTCGTCTTGGATGATGCTTCCCATTCGTGCCAACGCCCAGGTGGTCATCAATGAGAACAATCCCGAAGATGCCCGTGCGCTGTTAGCGTATTACAACCGGGAGCAGTATCCCGGGGTCGATAGTCCCGTTTACGGCGCGTATTACTCCAGTACGTTCGGGGATAATGGGGAAGACGAAGACGAGGCCCCGAAGTATGAAAAGGATGAAAAGACCGGAAAATATGTTATCGTAAATTATTATAAAGATGCCGTGCCCGGCGATGACCCAAATCACGTTGGAATTCTGCCCAGAATGTGGAGCACCCAGCACGCGGAGAACTATATGAAGTATTTTGGTCCGCTCGATTTTAAGATGAAGCAGTCCAACGAAGAGCTCCGTACGGCCGTGAAACAGGTAAAGGAAGGCTACGCCAAGGGCGAGATCGATGCCGAACAATATATTGGCTTCTTACGGCGCTTCGATCAATACCTAGAAGTAGAGCCGCCGTCGATCTGGCAGAACATTCAGTATATGGTGCAATTTCAGTTCGGCTATATGTACTGGCGCTATTTTATGTGGAATTTCTCAGGAAAGAACAATGACATTCAAGGTCGATATAACGGCAATGGCGAATGGATCAGTGGTTTTGATTTTGTGGATAGCATCCGTCTTGGCAGTCAAGATAATCTACCGGATGAAATCAAGAACGACAAAGCGAGAAACACCTATTTCTTTTTGCCCTTGATATTGGGCATCATCGGTATTCTCTTTCAGGTATCTAAAAACCCGAAACAGTTCTGGGTGCTATTGGTGTTCTTTTTGTTTACCGGAATAGCCATCCAATTCTATACCAACCCCTATATTTTTCAACCTCGGGAACGCGATTATTCCCTTGTAGGCTCGTTTTATGTATTCGGCCTTTGGATAGGCCTCGGCGTATACGGACTTTTCGACGAGTTCAGGAAATGGCTCTCCCCAAAAATATTGGCACCTGCGGTTACGGCAGTCTGTTTTTTAGCCGTGCCCACCGTAATGGCCGTTCAGAATTGGGACGATCACGACCGTTCGAACCGCTTTACGGCCAATGCCTCGGCCAAGGCGTATCTTGATTCCTGTCAAGAGGATGCCGGGGCCATACTGTTCACCATCGGTGATAACGACACCTTTCCGCTGTGGTACGCCCAAGAGATCGAGGGCTACCGCACTGATGTACGTATCGTATGTACCAGTCTTTTCGAAACGGATTGGTACGTCGACCAAATGAAACGCAAGGCCTATGAGAGTGAGGCCATCCCTTCGCAGATTACCCATGAAAAATACCGATGGGGATCGCGTGACGTGCTCTACTACCAGAACGTAGATCAGATTTTCAATAAGAATTTTTCTGAAAATCGTTGGTCGGTACAGAATTTTATAGACTGGGTAGACAGTGACAAACCGGAGACCAAGCTAAAACATATCTTGGAAAAACAGGGGGCCGACATCGATGCCTATTCCGAGAACGCCCAGAATATCGTGTATTATCCTACCACCAAACTGCGTCTTCCGGTGAACAAGAAGAACGTTTTGGAAAGCGGTCTGGTCAAGGTAAAAGATTCCGCGGAAATCGTGGATTATATCGATATAGAGCTTCCAAAAACCGCCATCACCAAAAAGAGCATGATGATGTTGGATATGCTCGCCAATAACGATTGGAAACGACCCTTGTATTTTTCCGGGGGTAGTTTTGACGATGCCGAATACATATGGATGAAAGATTACCTGCAGCTCGACGGTATGGCCTATAAATTGGTGCCGATCCATACACCGCGTACAAAATCATCTTTTGAAATGGGCCGGATCGACACCGACCTGATGTACGATATCGTTACCAATTGGTACTGGGGAAATTCTGGGAGTCCGGATATCTACCATGATGTACAAACACGGATCCAAGGTCTGTCGTACCGTAGTAACTTGGCGCGTCTGACCGAACAATTGATTGCAGAGGATAAAATCGGCAGGGCCAAGGAAATTATAGATATGACCATGGAAAACCTTCCAGTGGAATTCTTTGATTACTATACGTTCGTCGAACCTTTTGTAGATGGGTATTACAAGGTCGGCGAAACCAATAAGGCCAGGGCACTTTTCAAAAAACTAAAGAAAATTTATCAAGACCGTTTAGAATACTATGCCGGTATTCCGTTGGATCAGCAATACGATAAAATTGACGACATCATTGGCGACATGGAAGGCTACCGTCGTAATATCGATATTTTGATTTCCAACAATGACCGTGAGGTTGCGGAGAAGGAAACCTTGATTTTCAACGAATACATCGATAAGTTCGAGCATTTTTACAAAAACAATATCCCGGGAGAGGAGCCACCTGTGATGGGTCAAGATCCCGATATGGTAGACACTATGCCGATATCGGATACGAAAGCCCTTGATGCGGTAAAGACGGAACGGGAATTGAAAGATACGGTAGCCGTTCCACAGTGAAAACAGCTTAGGTCAAAGTCACGCTCTTAGACGTATTCCTTCAAGATACCGATTAGCGTATTGGCATCTTGCTCGCCACTTTGGCGCCAGACCATTTCCCCTTTTTTGTAAATCATTAGGGTCGGAAGTCCCTTAACACGTAGTGCGCTCGAAAGTTCTTTGTTTTTATCGACGTCGATTTTGATGACTTTGCCCTTGTCGCCCAAAGCTGCTGCTACATCACGGAGAACGCCGTGCATGCTTGTAGACTGCTCGTTCCATTCGGCATAGAAATCCAACAGAACCGGGACTTTCAAATCAATAAGTTCACCAAATTTTGACATAGATAGTGCATTGTGTTAAAGCCCAAAAGTAATAAAAAATGTGAGATTGGTGCCCGTACCCCTAATTTATTGAAATACCGACCGCGTTAAAGTACTGTTAAGGGGCGGTGTGGCGCTATACTTTTTTCTTGAGCGTGATGACGCTAATTTCGGGCCAGATGCCGAAACGACCGGGGTAGCCGAGAAATCCCAATCCGCGGTTAACATTGATAAACTGACCTTTTTCTTTGTAGACACCTGCCCAGTATTTGTAGCGCCATCGGGCGGGGCTCCATTTGACCCATCCCGGTATTTCGATGCCGAACTGCATGCCGTGGGTATGGCCGCTTAAGGTCAGATGGTAGTGCAGGTCGTCGTCGATGACGATATCCTCCCAATGTGAAGGATCGTGGCTCATTAATATTTTAAAATCATTTTTTGCGATACCGGCGGTGGCCTTTTTAAGGTCGCCCGCTTTTTTGAAACCGCCCCGCCCCCAGTTCTCCACACCGACCAAGGCAATTCTGTCTCCACCTTTTTCAAGATATCGGCTATCGTTCAGTATCAGGTCAAAACCAATGTCACGCTGTATGGATTTCAGATTCTCTAAGTTTTGACGTTTTAGAGCTTCTGTTTCCCAATCGACGTAATCGCCGTAATCGTGGTTTCCCAGTACCGAAAACTTGCCGTCTTTTGCCTTCAATGTGGCAAAGATGGCCGACCAAGGTTCCATTTCCGAGGCCATGTTATTGACAAGGTCGCCGGTAAAAAGCAGCACATCGCTTTGTTGTTGGTTGATGAGATCAACGGCATATTCTATTTTTTTTCGGTCGTCGAGGCTGCCGCTGTGAATGTCGGAAAGTTGGGTGATACGGTACCCGTCAAAAGCATCCGGAAGGTCGGTGAACTCCAATTCATACTTGAGCACCTTAAAATTATATTTTCCTTTGTACATCCCATAGAGGAGTGCGCCGAAGGGCAGGGCAGCGATTCCAAGGCCGATGATGCTTAAGAACCTACGACGTTCCGGCAGGGAGAATTCTTTTTCATGGCCCGTTAACTTTTCGTACATCCCCGAAATAACGCGGAAAATATCCTCCGAAAACAGAAACAGAATGGTGACGAGCTGAAAGGTAAAAACCGTAATCATAAAGCCAAAAGCATAGCTTTTAGGACGGCTCAGGACCCGACCTTCGGCAGCGCCCCACGTAAATTGGTAAATAAAATTACCCAGAACGAGTACGGAGATGAGAATAAATAGGTAGTGTACCCAGGGGTATCGAACTGCAGTTTTTAGGGCTTGAAGGGTGTATAGCCCCAAAACGATATAAATTATGGCAAAAACAATCCATCGTAGCATAACGGCAAAGGTATTTTTTAATACGGGTTCGACGGCCGCAATTAGAATTTATTTAACGGCATTCACCACCGCCCGTATGGTTCGAAGGTCGGATACCGTGATTTCGCCGTCTTTTAGAAACACTGAATTGTTCATAGAAATTTTTGAGGAAGTGTTCGAGGTTTTGAGGAACTTGCTTCCGGAAAGGTGTGCGGCACGGAATCCCATTTCTTGAAACAGATGGATATTATCAGGGCGAATCCCACCGCCCGGCATAATGCATATAGTCGATGCGCTCTGGTGGAGTTTTTGCAACAAGGCGATGCCATCCTCCGCAGCTGGTTGTTGTCCAGAGGTCAAGATAGTGTCTACTTCTAAATGTTCTAGCGTGGCCATGGCCTCTAGCGGATTTTGTACCCAATCGAACGCCCTGTGAAAAGTGAACTTCAATTTTCCCGAGGCCTCGACCAAAAGTTTGGTCCGATCGGCATCCAAAGAAAAATCGCTTTTTAAGATACCTGAAACGATACCGTCGAAACCCAGGTCGACGCAGGTTTCGATATCGGTTTTCATGATTTCGAACTCGGCTGCCGAATAGGTGAAATCCCCGCTTCTCGGTCGGATCAGTACGTGTACGGGAATCGAAACCTGCTCACGTACGGCTTTGAGCAGGCCGTACGATGGCGTAATGCCCCCAACGGCAAGCTCTGAACAGAGTTCAATGCGATGGGCGCCAGCCTGTTCGGCATTTAGGGCAGATTGCAGCGAATTGGCGCAAACTTCTATCAGCATATTCAGGTGTTTAGGTTGGGAAATAGCTTTTAAGTGAAACGCTTATGGTTCAAGGTGTCACCCCGATACCTTATGCATCAAGGTTCAAGGCCACTGCGGACTATGCTTGGACTATCGATTGCCGGTTCGACAAAATTAGGCCAAAGCTTATCATTTTGAAATTGGACGGCTTACACAATATCCCGTATATTTAGCGGTCTAAAAGTATACAGGAATTATGGAACGAAGAAAATTTTTAAGAAGTTCTACCGTGGCCACGGCGGGTCTGGTTTCTGGACCCTTGCTGGCTTCGGTCCCAGAAAAAGGAAATCCGCAAGCCTTACCGAGCGATGCGGATTCCAAAAATGAACCGGCCAAAAATATCCGCCCCATAGTCATCTGTACTTGGGATTTTAAATATGCTTCGGCCAAGGCCTGGGAGATTTTAAAAGATGGAGGAAACGCTCTGGATGCCGTCGAACAAGGCGTAAGGGTCGAAGAGGCCGATGTCGACAACCAGACCGTAGGCGTGGGTGGTAGACCCGACCGCGACGGTAACGTGACCTTGGATGCCTGTATTATGGACAAAGACGGCAATTGCGGGGCAGTATTGGCGATGCAGCATATAGCGCATCCCGTTTCGGTAGCCCGTAAAGTGATGGAGAATACGCCGCACGTGATGCTTGCCGGTAAAGGCGCCGAACAGTTCGCCTACGAGATGGGCTTTGAAAAGACCGAGCTGCTCACCGAAAAATCAAGACAGGAATGGATCGAATGGAAAAAAACATCCCAATATGAGCCTGTAATCAACATCGAGAACCACGATACGATCGGCATGCTGGCCATCGACGCAAATGGCGACATCTCGGGAGCTTGTACCACGAGCGGTATGGGCTATAAAATGGCCGGCCGAGTGGGAGATTCGCCCATAATCGGTGCCGGGCTCTTCGTCGATAACGAAGTCGGTGGTGCAACGGCCACCGGAGTGGGAGAAGAGGTTGTGCGCACCGTGGGCAGTTTCTTGATCGTAGAACTGATGCGTCAGGGGAAATCGCCGCAAGAGGCCTGTGAAGAAGGTGTAAAACGCATCATTGCCAAGAATAAAGATAAACAGGATTTTCAAATCGGTTTTATTGCTGTCAATAAGAAAGGGGAGACTGGCGGGTATTGTATACATCCCGGGTTCAGCTATCGTACTTTTTCCGAGAAGGGGCATCAGAACAACCTTTCAGATTCGTATCTTGAGACATAGTGACCTAAAAAGAACATGAGCATGGTTTGCCATACTACCGAAATCATCGCATCCTTTTAAATGTATTTCTCAACGTTAATTAGAATTACGCGCCAGAATCCACGATTTTTAACGCCATACCCCTAACTTCGTATTTTAATTTTATCTGCTAACCTTTACACTATGTCTCAACAAAAACGACTTTTTTTATTAGACGCCTACGCCTTGATTTTCCGAGGGTATTACGCTTTAATAAAAAATCCCCGTATCAATTCAAAGGGTATGGATACGTCCGCTATAATGGGTTTTATGAATTCCCTTTTCGATGTTATCAAACGAGAGAAGCCCGACCATTTGGCCGTTTGTTTTGATAAGGATGGCAGCGCCGAGCGTGTCGAAATGTACACTGAGTATAAGGCCAACCGCGACGAAACGCCCGACGCCATTAGAACGGCCATTCCATGGATACAGAATATTCTGAAAGCGATGCACATTCCCTGTATCGAACTTTCCGGGCTTGAGGCCGATGATATTATCGGCACTTTGGCCAAACAGGCCGAAAAAGAAGATTACAAAATCTTTATGGTAACGCCCGACAAAGATTTTGCCCAGTTGGTCACGGAGAACATTTTTATGTACCGGCCTTCACGAATGGGCAATGGTATCGAGATATGGGGCATTCCCGAAGTGCAGAAACGCTTTGGGGTCGAGCGGCCGGAACAGGTTATCGATTATCTGGGTATGATGGGCGATGCCAGTGACAATATTCCCGGGCTACCGGGTGTCGGCGATAAAACGGCCAAAAAATTCATTAAGCAGTTCGATTCGATGGAAGGTTTGTTGGAAAACACCGACAAGCTGAAAGGCAAAATGAAGGAGAAGGTCGAAGATAACGCCGAACTTGGTAGGTTATCGAAGAAACTGGCGACCATCATTGTAGATTGCGACGTCACGTTCGATGCCAAAGACTACGA
>JBATUY010000371.1:0-15307 GCA_049671465.1 Pricia sp.
CATGCCGCCAATGGCCACTTGCAATATTTCTTGTACATCCATGATAGATATGCCGTATCGGGCCAATTGGTCACGTTTGATGTCAATGAGCAAATACGGTTTCCCCACGATACGGTCGGCGAATACGGCCTGTTCCTTGACCCCTTCGGCCTGTTTGATAATAGTTTCCAATTGCATCCCGAAGGCTTCGATTTCCCTTAGGTCTTGACCTTTTACCTTGATGCCCATCGGTGCCCGCATGCCCGTTTGCAACATGACCAACCGGGTCTCTATGGGTTGCAATTTAGGAGCGGAGGTCACTCCGGGAAGTTGGGTCGCCCCAACGATATCGTTCCAGATATCGTCGGGGGACTGTATTTTTGGGCGCCAGTTTCTGAAGTATTCGCCGTTGTTATCAGGGATTAGTTCTTCGCGTGTCGCGCTACTTGCCAGTAAAACTCTTCCGTTTACCAAGGGATTCTCAGCTTTTTTTGAGATGCTTCCGTCTTTATCGGCATCCTTATTCCTCTCACCCTTCCGTGCTTCTGATAGGGCGTTCGAACTGACATCGATGTTCTTGTTGTGGAATAGTTTTCCATCCTTTAAAACAAAAAACCCGTCATCGTTTATTTTGAAGCGTTGGCGCTCTCCGTTCGCGTTACGCATGTATTCCGACTTGTACTGAATGACATTTTCGTACATCGAAAGCGGCGCGGGATCGAGTGCAGATTCTGTGCGGCCGGCTTTACCGACTACAGTTTCTATTTCGGGAATACTCGCCACTGCCATATCCAATTGCTGTAGTACCCGTTTGTTTTCTTCTACCCCGGCGTGTGGCAAAGAGGTGGGCATCAAAAGGAAGGTGCCCTCGCTCAAAGAGGGCATAAACTCCTTGCCGGTGTTTCTCATGATGATAATTCCCAAGGTCAGCACGGTGGCCGGAATAATTAAGAACAGCATCTTATTTTGTAAGGCCCAGCTTAAGATGAGCGAATAGTAGGTTCTGAAAAGGGAGAATACGCCCAGCAACCCGAAACAGATAATCGACACAAAGATTAGGTTCATAATGATGCTCCGATCAAAACCGAGCGGACGCCAGTATTCGGCCAATAGAAGTACGATCGCCACAGCGGAAATTATAATGTTTACAAGGTTTTGGGAAAGTGAAAAGCGAAAGGTGAAAAGTGAAAAGTGTTTCTGTTTTGCGTCCTTTTTTATAAACCAAATTCCGTTTAATCCGAAGGCCAACAATACAAGACCGAGCCATCCCACATAAAAAATAGCCACTATCCCCAGCGCAATCAACAGGCCGTTGATGACGTATTTCGTTCGTTCCCGAAGGCTACTCTTCCTAAAAAGAAACGCGGCAAAGGGCGGTATCAAGAAAAGTGCGATTACCAAAGATGCCGACAACGCCATTGTCTTGGTAAAGGCCAATGGCCGGAATAGCTTGCCTTCGGCCCCGACCATGGTGAATACGGGAAGAAAACTGATAATCGTGGTCAGTACGGCGGTAAGGATGGCCCCGGAAACCTCTGAAGTGGCGTTATAGATGACCTCGTTTGTAGTATATTCTAAACCACTCTCGTTAAACCGTAATTTCTCGTCCTCTAAATGCCGTATCATGTTTTCGGCGAGAATGACGCCTACATCTACCATGGTGCCAATGGCGATAGCGATTCCCGATAGGGCCACGATATTGGCATCAACATCAAACAATTTCATGGTGATAAAAACCATAAGCACCGCAACGGGAAGCAAGCCCGAGATAAGTATTGAGGCCCGAAGGTTGAACACCATGACGATAATCACCAAAATGGTAATCAAAATTTCCAAGGTCAGGGCTTCATTGAGCGTTCCCAAAGTTTCCTGGATCAGTTCGGTACGGTCGTAAAAGGGGACGATGGTGAGTTGCGAGGTTCGACCATCGGCCAGTTCTTTTGAGGGCAATCCGGCACTGAGCTCCTTGATCTGCGCCTTGACATTGTTGATGACTTCCAAAGGATTTGCACCGTATCGGGCTACGACCACGCCACCTACGACTTCGGCGCCTTCCTTGTCGAGAATGCCACGTCGGGTAGCGGGTCCCAGATGAACGTTGCCCACATCCTTGATGCGGATAGACGTAAAATTTTCGGAAATAACGACCGCATTTTCTATGTCTTCAATAGATTTTACATAGCCTAGGCCCCTTACCAGATATTCAGCCTGGTTCATTTCCAAGGTCTGCGCACCGATATCCTGATTGCTCTCTTTTACGGCGTTAACGATATCGGTGAGTCCGATGCCGTATTGCCGCATTTTTTCGGGGTCGACATCCACTTGATATTCCTGCACGTATCCACCTATCGACGCGACTTCCGAAACCCCGCTGGCCGTCGACAACCCGTATTTCACGTAGTAGTCCTGTATGCTTCGGAGCTCCTGCAAATCCCATCCTCCGGTAACGTTTCCAGCCTTATCACGGCCCTCCAAGGTATACCAGAATATCTGTCCCAGACCTGTTGCATCCGGGCCCAAAGCAGGGCTGACGCCATCGGGCAATAATCCGCTCTGCAGCGAATTCAATTTTTCTAGGATACGGCTGCGCGACCAGTAGAATTCAATATCCTCTTCGAATATGATGTAAATGCTCGAGAACCCGAACATCGAAGAACTGCGAATGGTCTTAACACCGGGAATGCCCAACAAAGAAGTCGTTAGCGGATAGGTAATCTGGTCTTCGATATCCTGTGGCGAACGGCCATCCCATTTCGTGAAAACGATTTGTTGGTTCTCTCCGATATCCGGGATGGCATCGACCGCGACGGGGTCAGATGGTAAGAAGCCGGTATCCCAATTAAAGGGTGCGTTCACGGTTCCCCATCCTACAAAAAGCGCGAGCATGAGTACCGCGACCAGTTTGTTTTCTATGAGAAATTTTATAGCCTTGTTGAGCATATAATTTGATAATTAGACAGTTATCGGAATAGGATGTAAAACATCAAATACCGTAAGTTCAGCCCAAGATGGAATGGTCCACAGGGCTAGCTTCCCGAGCGTATCGGGTCTGTCTAAAAATCAGATTAAATAGGTCTCGTGCAGGGTCTGCACGTCGCGTATGAGGAAGGGCGGCGAATACGCCTTGAACGGGACAATGCTTTCGTCCAATTCAATAAAAGGATTGATATAGGTGTAGAAAAGGGAAGCAATGAAGGTCTGCTGTTCGAAAGAAAGCTGATCAAATGAGATTTTTACCTCGTCTTGGCCATCGACCGCGAATTGTTCATCGGAACAACATGATTTTTCCGACATCGAACTTTCACAAGGCTGTGGTGATTGTACCTTTTCCATCGCACAGGCTTCGACTTTTTGAACGAACGAAAAATCGACCAAGGTGTCCCCGCAATAATGCATGTCGATAGTGAATGACGATGTAGTCAACAAGACTACAAAGGCCATACAGATTGCTATCGTTTTATGGAACACCTTTTTCATTATATGCAAAGGTAGGAAATTTTGATTATTTCTGTTTTAATTTCAAAAATTCCGAAAAATCCGTTATCAAAGTCCAATACGTATTCGTTTTTATTGGCTTATCTACGTCAAGCCTCCCGATCCAAAATCCCCTGTAAAATCTTTGCCGTCACTTCACCGTTGTTCGATGAAAACATATCGTAGTGGTTACCGGGCACATTATATACTTGAATGCCGCTGAGGGTCAATTTTTTCCATCCTGAATACTTGGGGTCGTGCATGTAGTAGCTATTATGTTCTGCACGTATGAGGTCGATTTTGACTTTTTGGGGTATCATTTGATAGGGCTTGACGATTTTATGGTTCATGATGTCTACCCGCTCATTATACGCCTCATCAATCCTGTCTTGGGCATCTTGTTTATCTTCGGGGGGTGAAAGCCGTTTGATGAGGGCCTCTTTTTTGCTGTTGAAATACAGGGTGATGCTTTCCCAACTTTTTCCGACCTCTTTCAGGCGGGAAAAGATTCTTCCGATGTGATATTGCGCCACGGCCATTTCTTTACGAAGGGGGTCGGAATAGTAGAAAAAAGGTTCGACGTAGCTGTCGAGCATGATGAGTCTCTTAATGCTTTGCCCTTGATCGGTCAGTTGGCGCGCAATTTCATAGGCAATGACGCCCCCGTATGAATGTCCGGCCAGGGAGTATGGTCCTATCGGGTCTACGGTTCGGATATGGGCGATATAGTGTGCGGCGATTTCTTCGACGCTGATCGATGCATCGTCAAGACCTTCAAGATTTCCCTTTCCCTGTAGCCCATATACAGGTTGGTCGTCGTCTAAATTATCGACCAAATCTTTAAACTTTAACGACGTGAGTCCCACACCGTGAATCAAAAATAATGGTGTTTTTGTACCGTTTGGCCTGATCGGAACCAATGATTCGGAACCGATCAGGTTGTTGTCGCCATCAAGCAATAGCGATAGTTTTTCAATGGTAGAGTGGTCGAACAGAGCGGATAAGGGCAGCCGTTTTCCCGTTTCTTTTTCAAGGTCGAGCATAATGCGCAGGGCAATGAGCGAATAGCCACCCAACTTGAAAAAATTATCGAAGATATCGATTTGGGGGAGGTTGAGGTGCTTTTTCCAAGTGGCCGCGACCAGTTTTTCCGTGTCGGTACGTGGCGACCTTGTAGTGCCTTGCGGTTGATTAGGTAGTCTGGCATCGAATAATGCCTGACGATTTATTTTGCCGTTGGGCGTAACGGGCAGTTCGTGCAGTATTCTAAACTCATGGGGTATCAAATATTGGGGCAGTCGCTCCGTCAGTATTTCGCGCCATACAGGTATCTGCTTTTCGGCGGCTTCAACAGGCGCGTTCGGTACGACATATGCCACAAGTTTTTCTCCATAGGCTACAACCGCTGACGTACGAACGTCGTACAGTGTCGCTAAGGCCTGCTCGATTTCCCCGGGTTCGATGCGGTGCCCGCGTATTTTTACCTGCTGATCCGTGCGGCCTAAACACTGTACTTCGCCAGATGGAAGTAGCACACCCAAGTCGCCGGTGCGGTACAAAACCCTATCTTTTTCGTTTGCAAACGAATCGGGAATAAATTTTTCGGCGGTGAGGTTCGGTTGGTTCCAATAGCCTTTGGACACCCCATCACCGCCGATACAGATTTCCCCGGTCGTGCCCGGGGCCATCAACTGGTCATTTTCGTTCATGATGTATAGCCGGGTATTGGCGATCGGCCGTCCGATACAAATGGTTTTATCATCGGCACGAATTTGTTTGATGACCGAATAGACGGTTGTCTCCGTAGGGCCGTACATGTTCCAGAGTGCTTTGCTTCGTTCTAATATCTGGCGGGCAAGTTTCAGGGTAAGCGCCTCACCGCCACAAAAGGCTTTGATGGGTAGCGGCGCCTCCCAGCCGGAGTCGACTAACATCTGCCAAGTCGTCGGGGTGGCCTGTAAGATGCTAATATTTTCCGATTTAAGCATATCTAATAGAAGACGCCCGTCGCGAGCGGTAGCGCTATCCGCAATAATCAGTTTGGCTCCTTTCAGTAACGGCAAAAACAGTTCAAGCCCCGAAATATCAAAGGAAATCGTAGTGATGGCAAGTAGTACGTCGGTTTCGACGATACCCGGCTCGGTCGCCATGCTAGACAGAAGATTGACTATGTTTTTATGGCTGACCGATACGCCTTTGGGTCGTCCGGTAGAACCTGAGGTGTATAATAGATAGGCCGTATCCTCTGGTAGGACGTCGATAGAGAGGGGTTTTGGCGGGTATCGGTTCAAAACGGCGAACATATCCTCCAAAAACAGGGTTTTGCAATTTGGCCTTAAGGAGGATGTCAAGGTTTTGTTGAAAGAGGATGTCTGGGTTTTGTCCAACGATGATGTCAGGGCCTTGTCTAAAGAGGATGTCAGCGCGTTTTCTATAGAGGATGTCCGAGCGTTTTCTAAAGAGGATGCCCGAGCGTTTTCTAAAGAGGATGTCCGGGCCTTATCCAACGGAGATGTTAGGGTCCTCGTGGTTATCAAAAACTTCGCTCCAGAATCTGACAGCATTAATTCCAGTCGCTGTTTTGGGTAATTCGGGTCCAACGGTAAATAGGCCGCTCCGCACTGTAAAATAGCCAATAACACCACCGGAAGCTTTTCAGACCGAGGTATGGCAACGGCTACAAAATCACCTTTTTGAACGCTTTGGTCATTCAGAACATGGGCCAAACGGTTGACCTGTTGATGCATATCCTTATAGTTCATTGCCAGATCCCCGAACTTTAAGGCCTTCCGTTCGGGAAATGCTAAGGCCCGTTCGGCTAGTAGTTCGTGTAAGGGAATGCGCGGATAATCTGTTTGTGTGGCGTTCAAAGCCGCGTATGCATTGCTGTCGATTCGGATAAGATCGCCTATCGTACGTTGCGAATTCTCGTTCAGCCGCTGCAAAACTTCCACAAAGGAAGCCATCATTTGACGGATAGTATCCGGTTTGAAGAGCGCGGTGTTATAAGACCATTCCAAAACGAGATCGTCTTCTGTACCACTGGCGTTCAGAAAAAGTTCAAAAGTTTCGTAATGTCTGGGGTCGCTGATCAAGCGATAGGATAGGTCGGTGAACGAGACCCCATCGGCAAGGCCGAGGTCTATGTTAAAAATCACCGGTACCAAGGGAACCCGAGCGGCATCGCGGTCTACGAAAAGCTTCTGCAGGAGCTGTCCAAAACTGAGCTGTTGGTGGTCATAGGCGTCCAACAGATTCGATTTTCGTTGCTTCAGGTAGTCCACAAAGGGCATGTCGGTCCGTAGTTTGCTTCGCAACGGTAAAAGGTTGACACAGTGCCCAATCAATTGGTGCATACCGGTAACCGATTGTCCGGCGGTAGGGAGGCCGATCACGATATCGTCTTGGCCGGTAATCCGGTACAGAAATACCTCGAAGGCTGTCAACAGGGTCGTGACCAGTCTGCAACCGGCGGCCAATCCTGTTTTTTTTATATTGGCCAACACCATCTTGTCCAACGGAAAATCGAGACGTTGACTTTCATAGGTACGTTTTGAAGGTCTCCTAAAATCGGTGGGCAAAATAAGACCGGCGTATCGAGGTTCAAACTGTCGCAGCCAAAACTGTTCGATGGTAGCGTATTCCCCACTTTCGACAAGCTCCTGTTGTTTGTCGGCATAGTACATATAACTTTCCGGTACCGGCAACTCGGGAGTAACTCCTTCTATATATGCGGAATACAACGTACCCAGTTCTTGCAAAAGAATGCCTAACGACCAGCCGTCGCAAATCAGATGATGGGCGGTGATTACAAGTCTATGCTCGGTCTCAAACAGGCGGAGGAGCCCTATTTTCAACAACGGACCATTGACCAGGTCGAAAAGGTGGTCGGCGTGTTGCCGTAGATATTCCGCAACGGCATCTTGCTTTTCATCGTTGGATTGTCGAGAAAAATCTTGGCGATCAATGGTAATGGCCAAGGTTTCAAAGACACTCATAAAACGACCATCGGGACTGAACACCGCCCGAAGCGATTCATGACGTTGCACTATAGCAGCCAATGCCCGTTGCATCGCGGCAAGGTTCATCGGCCCGTTCAATCGCAGCGATAGCGATTCGTTATAGGCCTTATTGGCATGGGCGCCGCCGATTTGGCAAGAGGTCCAGATTTCGAGCTGTGCCTGGGTGGTGTAGATGACCCGGGAAATGGCCGGGCCGGCGAAAGGATCGAAGCTGTTGTTTTTTGGTGGTGTGGCAGTGGTCTGGTTCATTTTTTAACGGTTTGGTCTTCCGATAGGTCTATTTTTATGGACTGGTTTTACGTTTTCAATGGCGTCCCGATAATCTGTTACTGTTTGGTCTTTTGAGATGGTAGTCTCAAAGCTCTATTTTTACGAATTGGCCCTCGTTCTCGGTATCCCCTACGAACCATGCGGGATGACCACGCCTATCGCGACCTAATTTAGCACCGGGCCGTGGGGGGCGGTTCAGTGCCTCTGATGTTTTTTTAGGTGCGTTGGATGAAGTGCCGCTTATGGATTTCTTCGGAATGAATCCCGCCGCCACCAATTCATCAAGGCTCTCGAGCACGGTGGATATGATTCGGAATACATCCTCTTTGGTGTAGGCCGTGGTCAAAAAACAGGGAAAACCGTCCCAAATATGGATGCCCTTTTCCCGCAGTAGCACAAAAAGTAATTCGGAATAGGCGATTTCCCCTGAAAACTGAATGCGCCAAAGTGAGCCGAAATAGGTAACGCTCATGGGGATATTCCTTTCTGTGAACTCTGAATTCAGGGTGGTCGCTAGGCTTTCAGTCATCTCGGCCAGTTCGTTTTGCAGGGCACTTCCTTTTTCCGTTAGACGCCGTAGAGAGGCTTTACAGGCCGCCAGTGCCAAGGGATGCCGGACAAAAGTTCCCGCAAAATAGGTAACCCCGACCTCGGGCGATGAATCATCACCGTACTGCCAAAAGCCGCCGTCGAGCGCGTCCATATATTCCTTTTTGCCGCAAATGGCCCCGATAGGAAGGCCTCCGCCAATGACCTTGCCGTAGGTGGCAATATCGGCCTTGATATCGAAAAGGGCTTGCATGCCCCCAAGGTGCATCCGAAAACCGGTGATGATCTCGTCGAAAATAAGGGCAGTTTTTGCTGCCGTAGTAATTTCCCGCACTTCCTTGAGAAAAGCTACCGGCCGAAACTCCGGCCTACGGCTTTGCACAGGCTCGACCAAAACGGCCGCCAGCTCATGGGCGCGATGGCGGATGATTTCGAGGCTTTCCTCCGTGCCGTATTCTAGCACTAACATATTCTGTACCGCTTCGGGCTGTATACCGGCCGCTGCGGGAAAGGTTTTCATCTTGCGCGACCCCCGAACAATGGCCTCGTCGTTGATACCGTGGTACGAGGTGGTAAAGGTGACGATGAGCGAACGGCCGGTTACGGTGCGGGCAATGCGCATCGCCCCCAAGACCGCTTCGGACCCGGTGTTGCACAACGCCGCGCGCTCGTGGCCCGTAGTTTCGCAAAGTAGCTCACATACCTCGCCCGCAAGAGGATGCTGCGGACCCACCTCGAACCCAAGATCGATCTGATTCTTAAGGGTTACCTTGATAAAATCCGGTTGATGCCCAAAGAGGCAGGAACCGAATCCGTTCAGGGCGTCAAGGTATTCGTTGCCGTCAAGGTCCCAAAGCCGACTTCCAGACGACTTTTCAATTACTATCGGATATACCAATTCTTTGGTCATCGGTTTAAAGCCCGAGACGACCCTGGGATCCGACATGTGGGCGCGATGCTTTTGGGCGTATAGCTTACTGGCCCCGGTTTTGGCGTTGTAGCGCTCGGTAAGGCGGCGCATAAAATCTGCTTGTTTGGCGGTAAGTCCCGACGATTGTTTCTCGATACGCGGAGAGGCGCCAAAAGGTTTTTGATGTTCTTTTTTTTCGGCTTCCGACCGGGTGTCCGGTAATGGTTTTTTTAAGACTTTTACGGATTCTACAGTTTCTACGGTTTGTTTAGGAACACTGTTACGATTATTTTTCAGCGCGTCGAGCTGTTGCCCCAAACGTAGTAATTGTCGGGAAATAGAATCCAAGGTGGGATGCTGTTCAACTCCGTTTGGATTTTCGGAATCGAACAATGCCGAAATCTCATGATTATACGCCGGTTGGTTGGCATCGAACGAGGATGGATTATCCTTGCTCTGTCCTGATTGGCCTGCATCGAATAAGGACGGATGTCCCTCGTCCCGTCCCGTTTGGGCGGAACCCGTATTAGAAATCCGGGCGTAGCGTTCGGGTGCCAAATGGCTATCAAGATGCGCGGCCAAGAGTTCAGGGGTAGACAGTTGCTCGTTGAGCTGGCGAAAGGTAATCGGTAGGTCGAACTCCCGTTTACAGGTCAGCGCCATTTGGGTGAGGACCAGGGAATCGAGTCCCAGTTCTAAAAATGAATGTTGGTAGTCAGCGGGTTCTAACTCGATACCGGAGGTGTTTTCTATGATATCCGCAATTTTTCTAAGTAGGATGGTCATACGCGAAGGGCTATTGTCGTTGCGTGCTTGATTCGAAGTTCCGTTTGGCATTTTTGTATTCGGTAAGGTGTTTGGAAGGCCAGTTTTGATGCGGTCGGCGTCCGAAAGACCGTCCGACTGACGATTGAATCCCATACTGACGATTTCTGTGGCGCCGCCTTTCGGGCTAACGGCTTTCACTGTACTAGCATCAGGCGCTGTAAGAACCGGTTCGGCCCAACAGGGTTTTCGATCAAACACGTAGCTAGGTAAGACAACTTTGTTTCTTGATTGTCCGGCATAGAAACCTGGCCAGTCGGGTTCGATACCGTTCGCCCAAAGTTGACCGAGGGCGTTTAAAGTAGTGCGGAGTGCATCCTCGCCCTCTGCCGGAAGAGGTAAGCTGGCGATACACGCGGTCTTTCTTCCCGTTTTCTTTTGACGTGCCAAGGCAGTAAGTGTTTGGCCGGGGCCTACTTCCAAGAGCACGGCATCTTCAGAGGCCAGAACGGTATCCAAAGCGGCCGAAAAACGGACGGTATTCCGCAGATGGTTCGTCCAGTATTCCGGATCAGTGGCTTCTGAATCTTGTAGCCGAGTTCCGGTGACCGTCGATATCACGGGTAAACGCGGGGCACCTAAGGTCATTTTTTGTACGGCTTGCCCAAAATCTTTTAAAATGGGGTCCATCATCGCCGAGTGAAAGGCGTGACTGGTAGCCAAGGCCCGATAGGGAATTTCCGCTTCATCCATGGTGACGATAAAAGCTTCTATCGCCTTGTCACTACCCGAAACCACACAGGCACGTTCGGAATTTACCGCTGCCAGCGAAAGATCTTCAGGTAGTATTTTTACCAAGCGTTCAGCTTCCATTCTGATGGAAAGCATACCTCCCTGCGGCAGCCCGCCTACCAAACGCCCGCGCAATGCCATCAAGTGCAACGCATCCGGCAAGGAAAAAACGCCCGCAAGGTGGGCCGCCACGAATTCGCCAAGGCTATGGCCGCATAGCGATGTAGGGGTGATGCCCCATGCCATCCAAAGTTGGGCCATAGCATATTCTATTACGAACAGGGCCGGTTGGGTGAAACGGGTATCCCGAAGTTTTACCGCGGCTTGGGCCGCAACTTTCTCGTTGCCTTGGTTCGCAGTACCATCTATATCGGGAAAGATGATTTCCCGGATGTCGGCATCCAAATGTCCCTTTAAAATATCCGCACATTCGTCTACGGCATTACGAAATACCGCCTCTTGATCGTACAGTGCCCGACCCATCTGCACGTATTGCGCCCCTTGGCCCGGAAAAAGAAAGACCGTTTCGTTCGGTACCACTTTTATTTGGTTGGAGAGGGCACTTTGGTTGGAACAGGAAGTTTTCTGTGAAACGGAAGTTTGATGGGAACCGGGGATTTGGCTAAAATTGGAAATAGGGTCGGACGCTGAAGACCGAGCCTTTACGCCGCATAGTTTTTCGACGGTATCCTGTTTTGAGCCGGCCAAAATAAAGCGCCGGTGGGCAAAACTATCCCGGGTTCTGTTTAAGGTATAGGCAATATCCGCCAGCGGAATAGCCGTCGCTGCGCAGCTTAAATGATCACCCAGGGCCATTCCATAATCATGAAGACTTTTATCGGACTTGGCCGACCAAGCGATCAGTTGCAAGGGTCGCCCTGAACCGGATTCTTTTTCCGCAATCTCATACTCTTCAAGAACGACATGTACATTGGTGCCCCCGACGCCGAACGAACTGACTCCGGCCCGGCGAGCCCCTGCGCCAGCAGGCCAATCGCGCAAGCTAGTGTTTACGAAAAAGGGACTATCTTCAAAAGCTATGGCCGGATTCGGGTTTTCAAAGCCCAAGGAAGCTGGAATCTGCTTGTGACACAAGGCCAGTACCGTTTTTATAAGTCCCCCTACACCGGCCGCTGCGGTCATATGCCCCATATTGCTCTTGATGGAACCGATGGCGCAATATCCGGTTTTGTCCTGTTCGCCAAACGCCATTCGCAGGCCTTCGATTTCGATGGGATCGCCCAATGGGGTCGCCGTACCGTGGGCCTCGACGTAACCGATCGTCGATGGGGGAACCCGTGCGTCGCGAAGGGCCCGGGATATGGCATTAGCCTGTCCTTCGGCACTCGGGGCCGTAAAGCTGCCCTTATTTCCACCGTCGTTGCTAAGGCCTATTCCCTTAAGTATACCATATATCTTGTCGCCATCCTTCTGGGCAGCTTGCAAGCTTTTGAGCACTACTACGCCGGCGCCATCGCTAAAGACGGTGCCTTTGCCCTTCGCGTCGAACGAACGGCAATGTCCGTCGGGACTCAGAATGGCCCCTTCTTGATACAGATGGCCACTGTGCATCGGGGCGGTAATACTGGATGCGCCCGCCAATGCCACATCGCATTGCCCGTTACGCAGGGCTTCGACCGCTTCGGCCACTGCCAACAGCGAGGTAGAGCAGGCCGATTGTACGCTGATCGCAGGCCCTTTTAAGTTCAGGTGATAGGCCGTACGCGAGGCGATGTAGTCTTTTTCATTTAGGGTATCGGCTTGCAGGTGGCCGACAGCATCCAGCAGTTTTTTGTTGGGCAGTACGTTGTTCTTGTAATAGGTATTTGTACCGGTACCGGCGTAGACGCCGATGCTTCCAGTGTAATGGCGGGGCAGGTGTCCGCATTGTTCGAGGGCTTCATAGGCGATTTCCAAAAATAGGCGTTGCTGCGGATCCATGGCCTCGGCGACTTTGGGGTTCAGGCCGAAAAATGCGGCATCAAAGGTTTTGGAGGAGGGTACGATACCGCGGGCCTTTACATAATCGGGGTCATCGCGCAACGATCGGGGAATAATCTGGTCTAGTTCTTCGGACGAGAAAAACGAGGTAGTCTCCCGCCCGTCGCGAAGCACTTCCCAGAGCTGTTCTATGGTTTCGGCACCGGGAAAGCGTCCGGCCATTCCGATGATGGCCACATCTTGGGGCTGTTTTTTGTCATCGTATGGCATTGTTTCCGAAAACGAGGACGGTCTGTTGTTACTTTCGATATGTTCAGCAAAGGATGCTATGGTCGGAAAACGGTACATTTTGGTTACCGGCACTTCTAAATCGAGTCTTTTGCGAATCGAAGTCACCGTTCTTTGGGTCAACAGGGAAGTACCGCCCAGCTCGAAAAAATTATCATCGATACCGATTTCGGGGCAATGCAATTGTTCCTTCCAAATTTCGACCAGCTGTTTTTCTAGGGGAGTACGGGGCATCCTCAAAATTGGGGCAGATTTGGGGCGGACATATTCGGGAGCGGGCAAACGCTCCGTATCGATTTTTCCGTTGGCAGTAATCGGAAACTCTGTCATCCACATAAAAAAAGAAGGCATCATAAAATCGGGTAGGATGTCTTCGAGTTGCCGGCGAACGGCATCAGTATTATGATTGCCGGTTTTTGCGATCAAGTGCGCCACCAGCCTAGGTTCGTTATAAAGAACATTGCTGACCGATACTTTCGCCCGTTCGATAATCGGCACCTCGTTCAGTACCCCTTCGATTTCACCCAGTTCGATACGATGGCCCCGAATCTTGACTTGACCGTCGGCACGGCCAAGACACTGCAATTGTCCGTTGGGCAACAGTTTACCAAAATCACCGGAGCGATAGATTTTAGCACCTTCGATTTTGTTTAAGGAATCGGTGACAAAAGCCTCTTTGGTGAGTTCGCGACGATCGAGATAGCCCATGGACACACCGTCACCGCCTATGGCAATTTCTCCGATTTCACCGGGGGAGACCGGCTGCCCTTGCTCGTCCAATAGATAAGCATACGTGTTGGCAATGGGAGTACCGACGGTAATGGGGTCATCGTCTTCGGTGATTCTAGTGGTGAACGAGCAAACCGTCGTTTCCGTCGGGCCGTAGATGTTCCAAAGTTCGCGACATTGGGGCAGTAGCTTCCGTGCCAAGGCCAGGGGAACAGGTTCTCCGCCGATCAATATTTTGATATCCAAAGGGGTATCCCATCCGGCGTTCAGCAAAATCTGCCAGATACTCGGGGTGCCCCACATTACCGAAATACCTTCCCTTTTTGCTTTTTCAAGTAACTTTCGTCCGTCTCGGCGCGTATCTTCATCCACTAGAACGACACAGGCACCATGTAGTAAGGGTAGAAAAATTTCCATGACCATAGCATCGAAGGAAATGGTAGTGACCGCGAATATTTTATCCTTTTGATCGATGCCGGGTGACTTCCCTAGAGAACAAATCAAGTTGACGGCATTGCGATGGGCGACCTTTACGCCTTTGGGCTTTCCGGTAGAGCCTGAAGTATAAATGATGTAGGCCAGTGTTTCGGCGTCGGTCGTATGGTCTAGCGGTTCCAGGCATCGCGCAGGCATTCCTTTTAAAACATCCGAAATAAACAAGGTTGTAGCGGAATGTAAAAGGGCTTGTTTTTCTTTCTTACAGATGAAGTAATCCGCCCTGGCGTCCGTAATCATAAATTCGGTCCGTGTGTTGGGGTAGTTCGGGTCGATGGGCAAGTAGGCGGCCCCGCATTGAAGAATCGCAAATAATGAGGCCACTAAATCTGGATTTCGGTCTAAGGATATAGCCACGATTTGGCCCGGCCGTACACCTGTAGACCAAAGATACTGTGCAATTCGGTTGATTTTTTCCCGCAATTCACCATACGTTATTCGCTCAGTCTCGAATTGAAGGGCAATTGCGTCTAAATTTTCTTTTGCGCAGCTTTCAAAAAGCACGTGCAAGGGGCTGTTCGGATACTCCATATCAATCCCTTGAATGGTGTAATTTTTAAAATTACCGTTCGGTTTCACCTCTTTTTTGGGGTACAGTTCACCCATATGTGTATGCTGGTATTAAAATACAAAATGTAGGGGCGATCGCTATAATTTTATCCTGAACCTGTCGACCCGGAGAAGTGGGGTAATTATAACTGAATTTGCGGGGTTTGTAATAGCTAAGGTAGGTAGAGCTAAAATAACCATAAAATTCTGTGCGACAAAGGCTAAGATTGTATTTTGATGCGACGCGAATCCTACACGTATCGGTATGGGATTTGATTTTCAAAAAGTTAGCTTACATTGCCGTTTCATTAGGGCATCTACTTTGGTATTTCAAGTGATTGTTTCATCGTTTATTTCTGCCTTTCGCCGATAGGGCAGAATGATCAATGTCCATAAATAGGTTATGAAAGAGCTCATAAAAAATGTTTTGGGAAGGTTTTTCGTCTTTCTACAGCCTCAAAAAGCGAAAAATCTGGCGTTTAAGGGGATGACCGTTAGCGACGATAATCCATTTAGCCTGAAAGAACGGCTCATGCGCGATTTT
>JBATUY010000372.1:0-2081 GCA_049671465.1 Pricia sp.
GAGGAGATATTTGGCCTGACAACAAATGCCAACCATTACTTCTTTAACGCCAAGGATTACAACAAAGCTCTTTCATTCGATTTAAAGGCGAGGTTGCTCAGCTTAAAAACAAACAATGCCGATTACATACGGATAACTACTGGTTCCTTGGCGTCGATAAAATTCATGACTGGGGAATTCTCCGAATCCTTGGCTTTATTCCATCGGTATAGTCAAATGCAACCGGACGATAGCTTGGAGCTGTATTTCAACATTGCAAATTGTCATTTCAGGTTAAAAAACAGCGACTCGTTAGCCTACTACAGTCATTTAGGAATCCAGGAATCACTAAGAAAGCGTGATACATTCAACTACGATTCATTTCTAAGGTTGAACGGTGTTTCACATTATATGAAGGGAAATCTCAAGAGGGCATTGGATAGCCTTCAAAAGGCGAGAAATCTAGCCATAGACACAGTAAACCTGGGGAGTTCCTATTACTATTCCGCCCTATCGCACGAATCAATGGGTAATCCCGACAGTACCCTGTTTTATTTCAAGAAGATAGCATCCCTGGACCCGGAACCTGAAATCTATTTTCCTGAAATCAAAAATGTTTGGTTCAGGCTTTATGAAAATGCGAAGAAAGAGGACGATAACGATAAACAGTTGGCATACATCGGAAAATTCTTAGAAGCCGATAGTATACTTGAATCGAGATCAAGAGGGCTAATATCAAAGGTTGACCGGGACTATGATTTACCACTGTTCGAGGAAAGAAAGAATCAGCTTCTTGCTGCGGAAACTACCAAAAGAAATCTTACCTACCTGATTATCTCCCTTTCCGTTCTGTTCATATTTTCAATAGTGTTTTTTCTAAGTCGTTTTCTCAATCAGAGAAAACGTTTGAAGCAGGCTATTGGAAATCCGGAGAGTTATCTTAGCAAGATAGATGACTCTAAGAAGGTTAAGCAAAGAAAAATCAGCATACCAGTGGAGCTAGCACAACAGATCGATAAATTTCTGGAAAAATTCGAGAAAGAAAAGCAGTTTTTGGATTCCACAATGTCACTTCAAAAATTATCCGCCTCCGCCAATACCAATACCTCGTACCTTTCCGGACATTTGAATTCCAATCAGGGCGGTTACAGTGATTATATCAACAGTCGGCGCGTACAATATGCTTTTAGCGATATGCCGAAAAATCCCAAAATACATATATACACCCTGGAACATATTGCCAAACTTTACGGATTTACCTCGTTAAGGGCTTTTAACCGAGCCTTTGAAAAATTTTTGAAAATCAAACCAAGGGACTATCTTGAACGGATTAAACGACAGAACGTATAAATTCTTTAACTGCCATTTTATAAATTGTCATGTGAATTAAAGAAATGACAGGGTCTAAGTATATGTATTGTAATACCTTACACCGAGAATTTATTATTAACCCAAAAAACCCTATTATGGAAAGAGTCAGAAAATTTTCAGCGTTTAGGAACAAGGAACTCCAAAACAAGGAAGAGCTGAGAGGGGGAAGTCCCCCACCGGATCGTCCTAGAAGGCCGACCGGCGGACTTAAACCACCCTTCGATAGAAAGAGATAAACAAACCGATCGATTATAGCCCCGGGAACGGGGCTTTAACTTATTCTTTCAACTATGAAACTGTTTTTGATCTTAGTCCTATTATCGATATTTTCGTGTTCAGCCCAAGAATCCATCTCCAAAGAGGCTTCCGGTTATCCGGTTCTGCCTTACGAAAAAGAGACGATTCGTCTCAATGAGAAGACGTACACTGAACATTTCCGGAATATCGAATCCCTGCCGGACTCGGTCAAATCAAACTGGGTAGATGCCCAAAATGTAAGAACTCGCGAGAATCTTTGGTCTCTCCAAGAAAAGGCCAAATGGACATCTATCCTAGAGGATATAGGCAACCGGTATGTGAGCGAGCCCTACATGTTCAGATATGGGGAGGATGGGAGCGCATTTTATATTAAGTATGCCATCGATAGCGATGTTACCTCCTTGTATTCCTATAATAAAAATGAAACCGAAAAACTCCTGATTTCCACTGATAGCCTCAGCAGGGAAAATGGG
>JBATUY010000373.1:0-2979 GCA_049671465.1 Pricia sp.
AAAACTCTTTTGACTTTTACGAAGCTTCTTAAGCTCGTCCAGGCTTTCTTGAATCGTGAAATTTTGTGGTTTTGCCATCTATAAATATATGACAATATAGCGACATTACAAAGTTAAAATGGTATAAAAGTGTTTTGTAAAAGGGACGTTCTAAGGAACTAAACGAAATTCCGTAACAAATCAATTTGAAAATCGTCTTCTTGCAGGGTCCGATATCCATTGCTATTATGAAACAATTGTTTTTACTTACCGTAGTCCTTTTTCTATTTCAGAACAATTGTTTTCCTCAAAATGAGGACAAGAAATTATTGGATTACCTCTGTAAGGAAATGAAGGAGCAAAAAATTCCTGGACTGCAGGTTGCTATCATTAAAGACAACAAGATGATTCTATCGGAGAGTCTGGGTTTGGCCAACGTTCCATTTTCAGTGGAAACAAATAAAAACACAATTTTTTCTATCAATTCGATAGCCAAGGTTTTTGCAGCTACCGCTATCATGCAATTGGTGGAAAAGGATAAATTCAATATTTCCGACCCTATATCCTACCATCTGGAAGGGCTCCCTGAAAAGTGGAGCAGAATCACCATAAAACAATTACTTAGCCATACTTCCGGACTTCCCGATATTGAAGACCCTATCGACGGGGAGTTGATTGGTGCAAAAGGTCAGGATTCAGCGTGGAGTATTTTACAAAAGTTGCCTTTGCGGTTCAAAGCGGGTGATGAGTTCAATTACAACGCCACAAATTATCTATTGATACAAAAACTTATTGAAAAATATGGAAAAAGCACTTTTCAGGATTTTGTTAAAAAAAACCAGTTTGACATCGCGGAAATGTCACGAGCAACGTTTGGTGACTCATTTGATGTAACGGAAAATAAAAGTCCAACCTATTCTTTCTATTATTTCGACAAAGCATTAGGAGAATATGCAAAAGGCGACCAACTATTGGAAGTAACCGAAGAGTTCCCAACAATGCTTAGGGCCGATGCGGGGGCGTTCAGTTCCGCCGAAGAAATTGCAAAATGGATAATCGCCCTACAAGCCGGTAAGCTCATAAAAGACAAAGTCAATTTGGAGACTATGTGGCGGCCCGTAAAGCTAAACAATGGAAACTACGGTGAATTTGGTGGGATTCTGAATGCCTATGCCCTTGGTTGGCTGGTAGTAGAAAGGGATAAACACCCGGCAGTTTTGCCAATCGGAGGTGGGCGAGCCGCTTTCGGAATTTATCCTAAAGACGATTTGGCAATTATTCTTTTAGTGAATTTGTCCGGTGTACTGACCCATGATTTGGTTGACAATATTTCTAAAATATATCTTTCTGATTAGAGAATACCTGTAAATGACAATACCACCGACGATAAGTGGTAGAAAAGAGTGACGTGCGAGAGTATTGTTCTTATCCTTTATTTGAACTTTATTAATTTTTGTTACGGTTATTCGACCACCTGATTATAGAGCGGAGTCTAAGGTCAGGAAATAAGTGATTCTCTCTTTTTAGGAAATCCGCAAACAATAAAAATAAGCCTTGGTTCTAGCGATTTTTTACTTTTTTTGACAAAGCAGTTACCCAATATTTTACATCGACCTAAGATATTTAGAGTGCCATTACCTTAATGCAACCTTAACGATAAGATTCAAACAATTGTTTATCATAGGACTACATTTAAACAAAAATCATTATGGACATTGTAGAGACCGCCGTAAATCACGGCTCATTTAAAACCTTGGTAGCTGCGGTAACAGCTGCCGATCTAGTTGGAACCCTACGTTCTGAGGGACCTTTTACCGTATTCGCACCCTTGGACGATGCATTTGATGCATTACCTGCCGGCACTGTAGATACTTTGATAAAACCTGAGAACAAGGAAAAATTGACAGGTATATTGACTTACCACGTTTTGGCGGGAAAAGTAATGTCTACTGATCTGGCAGATGGAATGAAAGCAAAGACAGTAAACGGGCAAGAGATCACGGTTCATTTAAAAGATGGAAAGGTCTTTATTAACGAAGCGGAAGTCGTTCTTGCTGATGTGGAAACGGATAATGGTGTCGTCCATGCCATAGACAAAGTGATCATGCCTTCTTAATTTAATGACCAAGTGCTGAATCTGGAAACCTGCTTTGTGCAGGTTTTTTTCGTTAAGGTAGGTAAGCAGTATATTGTATAGGCTAGAGTGGAATTAACCTTTTCCCGTTGCAGTTGAGATTTTAATGCTTATGGAAACATCATTGTGGCAGGTTAAGTCAAGCCCTGTCCTACAAACAACCTATTAATATTAAAGAGATAGCAATTAAAACGTTTGTCATCATTATAAAGTCTAATAGTAATTGTTGCCGTTTTTAGATTAAATGGATTAATGACCGGTACGGAAATTCTTTTTTTGACTGGAATTACCAAAATGTGATCTTATTATCCCTTTTTTGAACTTTGGAAACCTAAGGATAAGCTAATGCTAATATTGAAGTAAAGGACAGCCAGTTATTTAAGGCTAACTTTAATTTACCGAGTGAAATTGAGATGCTAGTTCCGGTTTGTCATTGTTCTAATTAGGGCAATAACTATTTTGCCAATTTCATTATTTAAAGATTACTTAAAAATTAACGGGGGTAATGGAAAAAGTCAACATCAAACTATCTAAGTGGTACCGGAACAATCCGGAGATATCGACTTTAATTATAGCCCTATTATATTTGATCACACTAATTGTTACGCGTCTGTCCGGCTGAAAAAATCCTTTCATTGAACTGTACGTCCATTTTTATTTTGCCGTTATTTTGGTTAATAGATTTCTCAATTCAAAAGAGTAGATCTAGTTTCTACCGCACAGATTTGCAGACGTACCCTATTAGGTGTATCGATTTCCTCTTTGGCCATAACAATTTCTAAAACCGCTTGATTTTCATATTCGTGCGGTTTCCGCGCCAAGAATTGAAAAACTCCCAATGTGCTGACATCCGATTTCAAGGCAGA
>JBATUY010000374.1:0-5468 GCA_049671465.1 Pricia sp.
ATCCAGATTCCCTGTCGATTTCCCGGCTCGTATAGAATTTCGCCATCAAATTCGCAGGGTTTCCGACACCGGCCGAGGCATAGGAGTTGTAAAGTACGGGAGGTGGCGTTTTCTTGACCGCGGTCGCCGTAGCTTTGGCCGGTGTAAAGGTCGAGGCTACCGGTACCGAATAAATCGTATACTCGATTTTTTTCTTCTGTAAAACGATAGAATCGTTGAAGGTAGGAACCGTCTTGATCTTGAACGCATCGGAAATTGTCGGTGTGTAGGCCTTGGTTACCGTAATGGATTCGGTGCCGATATCGTCGGTCTCTTCTTCGTTATCCTCTTCTTGGGCGAAGGTTATTTGGGAGCATCCGATTAATAGGATGAACAGTATTTTTATCTTTTTGTGCATTGCATGCATTTTGTTCGTGTTCTTTTTAGTCATTTTTCTATGAAAATGTATTCCAATCTTCTGTCAATCATCTAGATAAATCCGGTCCTTTTACATATTCAACCTTCTATCTACTTTTATGCTCTTTCAATTGCCATCCGTGCGAATCGACGAATTGCTCTGCGCCTCTTTCGACTTGATGATCGCCAGCTCCGCCTTCGCCTCGGAGACCAGTTCGGGGTATTGGCTAAAATTGGTCGTCACGTTATCCAAAATATAGGTTGCTTGATAGGCATCCCCGAGGGCGTAAAAATTCTTGGCCATAATGACCAGCCCTTTGCCGCCCCATTCCTTATAACTGGAATAATCTTTGGCCAGTTTTTGCACCGAAGCGTTGGATGCTTCGAAATTCTGCGCCTTGTTCTTAAAATAGGCATCGTAGTACAAGGCCTCCGCCGCCGTTTCGCCGGTCGCGATTTTCAGTACGTCTTGATAGGCGTTTTCCGCTTTGGCCTCGTCACCGGTCGCAATAGCAGCTCGGGCGATCATGATCTGGGCGTCGCTCTTGATCCGGTTGTCGATGGTCGGCACCGCCAGTACCTTATCGGCGTAAGCCAAGGTTTTCTCGTAGTTTTTCTGCTCGTAATAACCCTTCATAAGATTGGACTGCGCGAACACCCGGTTCTGCTGAATGTCGGCCTGATTTTCTAATCGTTCTAAAAACGGAACCGCCGTCGCGTAGTCATCTTTTCCGATGTAAATCTCGCAGACCCGTGTTAAGGACTGCTCGGCATACTCACCACCGGATTTGTTGGCCACATACTTATAGTGGGGTAAGGCTTCTTCTTTTTGACCCTTGCCAAAATAAAGCTGCGCCAGATTGAAATGCGCCTTTATGGCATTGGCCCCGTTCGGGAATTGTTTGCTATAATTTTCATAGCCTTTAATAGCGGCATCTCTATTTCCCTCGAGATTCTGCTTGTCGGCAGATTCGAAGGTGGCATTGTCCAGTTCCCCATCGGCAACTTCCACAAAATCCAAATTCTCTACCTAGGCCGCATACTCGTCCACCCGACCCAAATCGACGTAAATCAACTTCGCGGTGGAGACGGCCTGAATCGCTTCTTGCGTGTCGGGGAAATCGCGTACGACGGACTTAAATTCCGCTAGCGCCTGCTCGCTTCGATTGGCGTTGTAGTGCACCAAGCCCTGACGCATCATCGCCTGCGGTACCAAAGCACTGGTGCCGTATTCGCGCCTAAGCTTATCATAGGCCTGTAAGCCCTGCTGCTCTTGCCCTGCTGAAACCAAGGTATTTGCGAGCTCAAAAAGGGCATCATCGCGCAAACTCGAATTCGGATAGGCCGATGCGAACGTACGCAGTTCCTCTATTTTGGTATCGCGACGGTCTACGAAACCATAACTGATAGCCTTTTGAAAGGCGGCGTAGGCTTTATCGGTACCGGTCAGGGCCAAGGCCTTATTGTAAGTCTCGATGGCCGGCCAATATTTGCTGGTCACAAAATAGCTATCGCCCAAACGCAGGTAGGCGTCATACATTTTCTGCGCATCGGTAGTTCCCGCTTTGGTGTAATTGGTAAAGTAGGATATCGCACTGTCATAATCTTTCAACTTGAAATAGGTGTAGGCCAAGTTGTAGTCCAGCTCCTTATATTCTTCGGTGGATTTCGCTTTGGGATTTTGCTGAAATTGGATGAAATCGACCAGTGCATCGTCAAAACGGTTCAAAAGATACTCCGATTCCCCTTTCCAGTAATTGGCGCGGGCCTTAAAACTGGCATCGGGCGTGTTTTGCAGTGATTTCGCGAAGTTTTCGGTCGCCGCGGCGTAATCGCCGTTCATAAACAGTTCGATACCGCGATAGTAGGCCACTTTTTGGTAGGTTGCGGGACTGGCATATTTCGGATTCTTTTCCAAAAGCGCCATCGCCCCTGCAAAATTTTTCGAGGTGATGTACGAATCGACCAGCAAGCCTTGCATTTCCTGCGTATTTTTTCCGTTCGGATATTTTGCCAAATAATCGGAAATCACTTTTGGAACCGGCTCGTACGGGTTACCGATCTCATAGCTCAATCGCGCATAGTTCAGATCGGCATCCTTTTTTATTTCGGGAGAAAAATCCATCTGGGAAGCATTCCGGAAAGCGTTGAGGGCTTCCTGTTTTTTATCCAACTTCAAATAGCATTCCGCCAAATGGTAATAGGCGTTCTGCGATACACTGTTCTTCCCGTCGATAATCTTGTTGAACTGTTGAATGGCGTTCGCATAATCGCCCTGCTTGTAAAAAGAATATCCCAATAGGTAATAATCCGTATTGCTGAACCTCCCCTTTTTTCCCCGATACTGCTCCAAATAGGGAATGGCTTCGGCGTATTGTCCCAAGTTGAAATAACTTTCGCCGATAATCTTGCTCAGTTCCGATTGCTCTTTTCTATCGTTTTTGGCCATTTGTTTTTTCGCCAAGCGGATGGCCTCCTCGAACTTGCCGAGCTTAAAGTTCATATCGGCCTGATAGTAATCCATCTTCTCTTTGAGAATTTCCGGATCGTTAATCTCGTCGAAACGCTCGTTGGCCGTATCGTAATCATCTTGCTGATATGCGATATAGCCCTGATAGTATTTGGCCTGAGAGCCGTATTTCGGGGAATTTTCGACCTTTTGCAGGTAATTTTCCGCTTCCTTCTGTTTTCCGGAAGAAAATAGGGAATAGCCATAATTGAAGTTGAACTTGTCCATCTCCCCTCGGGAAAGCGCTTTGTGGTCCACTTTGTTGTACCATTTTAGGGCATAGGGATATTTTCCGGTCTCAAAGTAATATTCCGCCACATCGACAAAGGCGGAATTCCGTTTCGTGGAGGTCGGGTAATTCGCCACAAAACTTTCCATCAAGCGGTCAGCGCCCAATTGGTTCAGGCGAACCGCGGCATTAGCCTCGTAATAGGCGCTATTGGCCTTGGTCTCAAGATTATCGGTATTTTCCTTGACCTTGGCAAAAATACTTTGCGCCGCTTGGTACTGCTCGTTGTTATAGAGCGCCAGGGCATCTTGGTATTCCTTTTGGTCGTGGGTGTAGATTTTGGTCTCTTGGGATATCCCCGTTACGACCATCCCCAAGAAAATAGGGAGTAATGCGGTGATTTTTTTTAACATAGTGTTCTTGCTGACGGATTGCCTATCCTATATATTAATTTTAATAACGGCGAATATTGCATCTAAGTATGTTCGCGATGCGGTTTTCAGGGTGCAAAGTAAAAAAGAGTATTACTTTTGAAGGAAGAAATACTGATAATTCGTTATTAAATATGTCGGAAACCATTCTAGAACTTAAAGACGCCGCCATCTTTCAAAAGGAAAGCCTCGTATTGAACGAGGTCAACCTTGACGTCAGAAAAGGAGAATTCGTATACCTTATCGGAAAAACGGGCAGCGGCAAAAGTAGTTTTATGAAAACGCTCTACGGCGACCTTCCTTTAAAACAAGGTACCGGAAGCATAGTGGATTATGACCTCACCAAGCTCCGCGAAAAAGATATCCCTTACTTACGCCGAAAACTCGGTATCGTCTTCCAAGATTTCAAGCTACTCCCCGACCGGAATATCAACAGCAATCTATCCTTCGTACTTAAGGCAACAGGCTGGAAAGATTCCGCAAAGATGGCCCACAAGATCGAAGACGTGCTCGGCAAGGTCGGTATGAAAACCAAGGGCTTTAAATTCCCCCATGAACTGTCGGGGGGCGAGCAGCAGCGCGTCGCCATTGCCCGAGCCCTGCTCAACGACCCCGAGCTGATATTGGCCGACGAGCCCACCGGAAACCTCGACCCCCAGACCAGCGTAGAGGTCATGAAAGTACTTCAGGAAATCCATACATCGGGCCGTACCATTTTGATGGCCACCCATGATTATGCGCTGATATTGAAATATCCGTCGAAAACCTTGAAATGTGATGGTAACAAGATTTTTGAGGTGGTGCAACGGGCGGTATAGTATCAACACATAATCGCACTTTAAAAAACAAGATTAAAACACCGCCCCGAGATGATCAAGAAAAAACGCGTCTACAGAGCCGATAAAAAAGTAAATCCCTTTATCGGGATTCTTTTGTTCTTGATTTCTATTGTGCTTTTGGCCGTTACCGGGCCTTTGGGTTTTATCTATGGATTTTTCCATAGCTTATTTCGAAAAGGGATTAATGGTATTGGCGAATACTTCTTGAAAATAGCCATTTCGATCGACCAATTGGGCAATGTCATGATGCAGCACCTTCTAAACACCCTTTGGGTCAAAAAAGGACGCTATAATTTTGGCAACCGTGACGAAACCATATCCAGTGCCTTGGGCCGGAACAAAAAGCTAGGCACCTTGACCGGTTTTGGCAACGCCATCGATAAACTTCTCGATGTTATCGACCCCGATCACTCGCTAAATTCCATCGACTATTACATTGAACCTTCCGACCAGATTATCGATAAGCTGGAATGGATCCATATTGTCGACGGCCGTATTTTGATGACCCGTACCGAGGGACGGGAGAAATACTATATTCCCGGGGGAAAGCGGGAACCTGGCGAGGGTGACGCGCAGGCGTTGCAACGGGAAATTTTGGAAGAACTGAGTGTGGAAATCAATGTACAAAGCCTCTACTTCGTCGGAACCTTCGAGGCGCAGGCCGACGGACACAAACCCGGCGTTTTGGTGCGAATGACCTGCTACAACGCCTCCTACGAAGGCGAATTGGCACCGGCCTCCGAAATTGCCGAAATGGTATGGCTTACTTATAAAGATATACATATGGTGTCGGAAGTCGATATACTCATTTTTGAATTTTTGAAGGAAAAACGGCTGCTTGAATAATCGGAAACCTTCAAATACCTCTACAACGAACGCGGAGTATCGCACAACCGCCCTTTGCAATTCCCCGATACCTTAATTAAGACAAGACGACAAACATACAATACCTCTACCAATAAAACTTTTCGTATTTTCCCTTCATAAAACATTAACACATTTACATGGAAGTTCTAGGTATTGACGTCGGTGGATCCGGCATGAAAGGCGGTATTGTTAACACG
>JBATUY010000375.1:0-12681 GCA_049671465.1 Pricia sp.
TCATTACCGTGGGCAGATCGAACATCGTACTGAAGGCCAAGGATCCGGAGTATAGAATTGTCGGCAACAGTACAATACCGTAAGCAAATAAGAACAAGAGTGACAATAGGGCCTTGGTGCCTCTATCGAACCTATTTTCAATGAATTGAGGGATGGTGGTAATGCCCTTTTTCATGTATTTTGGCAGTAGATAAATGGCCGTAAACACCATAGCTATTGCCGCCAAGGTTTCCCAGGCCATGACCATGAGCCCTTCGGTAAAGGCCTGCCCGTTCAATCCGACAATTTGCTCGGCGGAGAGATTGGTCAGCAACAGCGAACCTGCTATGGTTACGGCTCCCAAGCTTCGACCGCCCAGATAATAGCCGTCTCCCGAACGTTCATCGGTTTTTCTAGTGGCGAACCAGGCCACAATGGCGACAAAAAAGGTAAATCCTAAAAAAGAAATTATTGTAAGGGCTTCCAAAATAATGATAGGTTATAGTTGATAAATATAGGCATTAGAATATCGTTTTTCACGAAAATTTGCGCTGCGTAAAATGTTTATCTTATTTGGGCGTTGGATAAAATGAGGGTCAAACTTTCAATGTTCTGTGTTTCCCGATAAAGCTAGGGTCAATATCCACCCCGCTACCTGTGCCCCTTGGCAAGTGCAGTAGACCAATAAAACCTTTTAACCTGCTACCATTTGATGTTCCGTTCGACACCGACCCGATCCGCCCATTGGTCATAGCTTTTTAGTAAAGCATCTTTTATTTCGGGATGCTGGTCTATTACATCCCACAATTCCGCACGGTCATCCCGGAGATTAAAAAGTTGGTACTGATTTTTATTGTCAATGAATCCGTCAGTCTGTTTCACCAATTTCCAATCGCCCTTTCGTACTGCCATATTGCCTCGGTGTTCCCAAAAGACGAGCCTTTCATCATCAAAATCACCATTCTTAAAAATCGGCATAAGGCTCTTGCCTTCCATCGGCTTTATCTTTTTCGCTCTGTAATCGGTCGGATACGTTGCTTCCGCAACATCTACGCATGTTGCCATAATGTCGATGATATGGGCGTAATCAGTAGTGTTGACCGACCCAGGCTCTATCTGTTCGGGCCAAGAGGCGATGAAGGGTGTGGCGATACCACCTTCGGCCGTCCAGTGCTTGAACAGTCTAAAAGGGGTGTTCGAGGCGTTTGCCCAGGGATAGCTGTATCCGTCAAACGATTCTGGCGAACCGATTACCCCGCTTTGGTCGTAAACGATATTCCAAGTGTCGACCGGCTCGTGACAGGCCCCATTGTCGCTCATGAACATAATTAGGGTATTGTCATAGGCATCTTGTTCTTTCAATTGCTTTACTATCTTGCCAATGCCTACATCCATTCGATAGACCATGGCGGCATATACGGCCATTCTGAGGTCCCATTTTCTTTTTTGGTTCAAAGAAAGGGTATCCCATTTTGGGGTCAAATGTATCTTTTTGCCCTGGTTGTTCTCGACCTTTATATCCGGGGGTATGGTGTAGCTCGGACTAAGACCCCATTCTTCTTTGACAATTCCCTTTTCGAGCATAGTAGTATGCCGAATGTTCCTCAAACTGTCCCATCCACCCATATACTTGCCCCTAAAAAGGGCGATATCCTTTTCGAGGGCGTGCAGGGGCCAGTGCGGGGCGGTATAGGCCAAATACATAAAGAAGGGGTCTTGCTTCTGTTCCGATTTTTTTATAAAAGCAACGGCCCGTTCGCTGATTTCCGAGGTAAGGTAAAAGTTATCATCGATGGCGACGGGCTCATCGTTGTAAACAATGACCGACTCCCTGTTGCTGGGCCGGTACGGTTTTTTGTTGAAATAGCTGCCCGCACCGTATACGAAGGTGTACGATTCATCGAAGCCCCGTTGCGATGGCCACTGCTCCTTTTCACGACCTACATGCCACTTTCCGCTCAAATAGGTCTGGTAGCCAGAGGCACCCAGCACTTCACCCATGGTGACACAGTTTTCGTTCAGATAGCCTTGGTAGGCGGGAACCTCATTGCCGAAAGTATCGCTCATCGGCCCGTCCATAAATCCGACGCCCGCCTGGTGTTGGTAAAGTCCTGTTAACAGTGATGCCCTCGTCGGGCAGCAGCGCCCGGCGTTGTAGAATTGGGTCATTTTGAGGCCGCTTTCGGCTAGGGCTTGTAGGTTCGGAGTGGGAATTTCGCCCCCGAAGGGTGCAATATCGGAATAGCCCATATCATCGACCAGAATGACAATGATATTAGGTCTATTCGCAAGGGGATTTTTCTTCTTCATCTTGCCGTTATCAGATTTACAGGCAAGAATTAACAGGGAAAAAGCGGCAAGGATTACCTTGGCCAGCACATTATCTTTCATGATTCTGGTTTACGGACGTTACCTAATGTATTCGAAAAAGTTTATCTTAAATTCAGGAACAACGCTCGTGTTAAGAGACTAGCTAAAATACTATATTTAATTTGCTTTTAGAATTGTTCAAAACTTCAAATGAAATAGAGATTTGGTTGGTTTTTGCTTAGCCTTCTGATCATTTTGCAATTCAGATATGTGTCAAGGTTAATTGATTGTTATAGGCTCAATCCCGGCGATACCAGGTTTTTGTGATGCGTTTCTTGGGATGTTTGCCAATACGGCTACGAGAGGGTAGGGCTTTTCGAGTTCTGAGCCGGCCATACCTCACCTTCAATTATACATCGAAAGCAGAAAATAAGATAAACGATTAAGCATATTTTGCTTATGTTTGGTACTCTAAATTTTATCCGAACCCAGACTCGGACATTTCAGTTATTCGCGTCATGATAAGATACAGCGATTCTCTGACAATTTAGAAGGGTCTGTATTGCGACATAGAAGCGAACAGAATTAATAATTTGTTCGCTTCGCTCCATAATTTCTTAGGTGCACAATAGTATTTCGATAGTGTCTTGTGAATTTTAACTAAGGGAGATTTGGGTCGCCGCTTGCGATAATGGCGTTAAACCGGTTTTATAGCAACATAATTATGACATTTAAAAAATTAGATTTTTCGGCATGTTTGCTTCTTCTTGCCTCGTTGCTTTGCCTAGCTACCATACAAGGTCAAAACGCGGCGAACCCGGGCACTTGGCAGTACATTGAAATCGATAGTACCAAACAGATGTGGGGCGATTGGAACGAACCCGAATGGTTGCGGTATTTTGGTTTGGATGCGGGCGACGTCGACCGTGACGGTAATCTTGATATCATATCGGGCCGATATGTCTATCACAACCCCGGGGGTACAATGCAAGGGCATTGGAAACGCACCGTACTCGATGATAACGTAGATGCCATTCTTTCTTTGGATGTCGATGGGGATGCCTATGCAGATATTATTGCCATGTCACTGCCGGACCTGTTCTGGTACGAGGCCGTTAATACTGAAGGTACCCGTTACAAAAGGAAGCTGATCGGTCAAGTACCGGCCACCAGCCATGTAAATAGCCAAGGTTTTGAAAAAGCCCAGATTATTGCAGGCGGACTTTCAGAATTCGTCATTGCCGGAAACGGTGATATCTATGCTGTCGCAATCCCCGAAAAGGATGCCGATACGGTAGATTGGAAGGTCAAGCTCATCTGTAAGAACACGTCTGACGAAGGCATCGGGGTAGGGGACATCGACGGCGATGGCGATCTCGATATTGCCGCCGGTAGACGCCCTGATGGTGAAGAGGAACCTAAGATTCTGGTCTGGTATGAAAATCCCGGCACCATTGACCGGCCTTGGAAAGACATAATCGTACGAAGAAGCCAGCACCCTATAGATAGAATCGAAGTGGCCGACGTGAACGGCGATGCAAAAGCGGATATCATCTGCACCGAAGAGCGGTACCCCGGTGAAGAGCCCGATGCCAATTTTTGGTGGTTCGCCCAAGAAGGACCCACTCAATGGAAATCCAATAAAATAACTTCCCAATACTCCATCAATAATCTCGACATTACCGATTTTGACCATGACGGCGATATTGACCTTTTGACGGCGGAACATAAGGGCCCAACATTAGAACTTCAACTTTGGAACAATGACGGAAAAGGGAATTTCAGCAAAACCGTAATCGATACCGGTAAGGAAAACCATCTAGGTACCCAATGGGCGGATTTAGATAACGATGGCGACCTCGATATCATAGGGGCGGGATGGGACCAACATCGTTTCATGCACGTCTGGCGAAACGATGCCGTAAAATCGATGGGTACGGGTATGCTGTTCAAAGAGCACTCCTGGGTACCGGAAAAAGTAAGCGATTCCGGAAAGTTCCTTAGGGTAGGGGGCAAGGCAGGCTACGAAATGGACAAAGATCATTTTCCTGCCGATGCCCATTCTGGGGGGATGATTCTACTATCGTTCGACATCGACCTTAAAAATGCCACGGCTGCCGAAGTAATCGTGGAAAGGGTACAATCTCATGAAGACACCAAAAACCTTAGGATACAGTTCAATGAAGGCGCGCCCATACCACTTCCCGAACCCGCTACGATCCCCGAACCGGCAACCGATTATATGTTCCATACGAATGTGAGGGTACCCGTTCCCGTAACCACTTTAAATGAGGGCACGACCAATGCTTTTCGCTTGAGGGTCGACCCTGAACAGTCTTGGAACTGGCCGCAGAACATTATATATGGTATTACCCTCCGTATCTACTATACAAATACGTCCGATAATGCGGTAGCCAAAATCGCTGGGCTGCAAGATGGGGATTCGTTGGGCACCGAAGTGAAGCTTTCCTTGACGGGAGACCAACTTTCGAAAATCGCGAAAGTGGAGTATATCGGGCTTTATGAGGACGTGAATTTACAAGGAGACGGCAAATACCGACAGTGGCAATACAGATATCACCGAGCCCTATTAGAGAGTCATATAGGTACTTCCGAGACCGCCCCCTTTGCGGTAAATTGGGATACAGCCTGGATTCCCGATCAGGCAGAACCTATTAAGATTACCGCTCGGGTCACTAGAAATAATGGCTTGATCGAGATACTCGCACCGGTGGACGGTCTGGAACTTAAAAGGGACGCCAGCGTCGCTTTGCTGAAACCCTACGGGCAACCACCGTTCTGGACGACCCGAAACAAAGCGTATGACGAATACCTGAATGTACCGTTCGAACCATCGGACACCGATACCGCAAAGCTGTATTGGAACAGTTGGAGCCCCTGCTACTCCGAAGGTTTGACCATCAACGGTGATATACTGACCGCGAATAGCTCCGCGCCCTGTTATGACGCTTTTCTTCACGAAGAATCGGTTACCGATATCGGAGTACTAAAAAAGGGGATAAATGTAATCTCCACAATGAAGACCCCCAAACACGACGGTCAGATGGTACACGGTATGGATGTGCAATGGCCGGGAATAATGCTAAAGATCAAACGGCAGAACGCTGGTTCCGTAGCTTTGGAAATCACGGAAGCCATATATGAAAATCGGCCACATTATGTAATCACAACCAAGTCCGCCACCTATTACTTCGATAAGGCGGGCGGAGGTTTCTCAAGAATAATCGATACCTATGGCAACGATTGGGTCGGCTATAGAACCGAACCTTGGGACACCTATCCGGCCTCGGCCGCATCGGCCTACCGGGGCCTGCCCAATCTTGTTTTTAAATCGGATACCGACGGGGGCGCCGGACACCCCGGCCATGATAAATGCATCTCCGAGATTACGGCCGACAACCATATTCGCACCCGGACCAAAAGCGGACTTTGGGAATGGGAGTGGCAATTTTCGGACGATACCGCCCTTTTAAAAGTCCTAAAAGCAGAACCCGACACCCCATACTGGTTTCTTTACGAAGGTACCCCCGGAGGTGCATATGAACCGGAGGCGTACAGCTACGGCACCAATGTCTCGGAATCCACCCGGAATCTCCCCGATTTCTATAAGGGCGACATTCATTACGATGACTTTCGATGGGCCTATTTCAATAGGGATGGTGTGCCCATTACTTTTTTCACGGCTCAATTGAACGATGCCGAAAAAACTTTGGACATGATGGCCTACCTAGGAAACTCGGAAGAAGGGGTACAGAGCAAAAACGGCATGACCGTATTCGGGTTCGGTAGAGGTGAAGACACGCAGCCCTTGCTAACGGGCCCTAATACTTTTATAATCGGGTTCTATAAGGGAGCCGTCCAAAATAAAACAGGGCATGAACGCATTGCCGAGCATATCAACACCAACATACAACAAGCCAAAAATGAATTACAAAATGAAGAACTATAAAAAATATAGCGTCCTTTCCATAGCTGTTTTACTATTCTCCGGATGTTTTCTTTCCTGTAAAGAAGAAAAGAAGAAACCGGCCGCACCCGTCGCGGAGGAGGCGAAAAAAGAATTAAGCTTTACCTCCAAAAAAATAGTGGACAGTGTCGCCCATGTCTGGGCCTATGTACCCTCTGACCTTACTGGTGACGGTATCGTTGATGTGGTCTTGATCGATAACAACGATTCGGGTGGGCACCTTGCCTATTTTAAGGGCCAGAAAGAAGAAGGCCTGTGGCAGCTCAATGTCATTGCCGAAAAAGCCCCCAACGGAAGCCTTTTTGCCGGTGGCGACCTCGAGACTGCGGATATCGACGGTGACGGCGACCAAGATGTTATCGGCATTGCGCACCCCGGTGAATGGGTAGATGCCGGGGCTACGGCCGAGCTTTTCTGGTACGAGAACGATGGGGGCAATTGGCTTCCGCACGCCATTGGGTCGGTACCCGATGCGGTAAAAGATGTCAGTTTTGCCGATTTCGACAACGATGGTAAAATGGACCTTTCGGTGTTGACCTTTGACGAGCATACCTTGAGCATCTTTAAACAAAACGATAAAGACGAGTGGTCGCGTTCGCAGTTTATCAGTAACCAAGCTTTGCACGAAGGTATGGGTGTGGGCGATATAGACGGTGATGGCTATATCGACATCGTAGCCACGGCCTTCGCCTATTATAATCCCGGAAAAGACATTACCCAGCCTTGGCGCGAAGAGAATATCGAACCCAAACTGAACGATCAAGATGGCGATTGGTCACGTAACGGTACGAAAACTTTTCTTTGGGATATCGACGGAGATGGAAGAGCAGAAGTATACTTGGCGCATTCCGAGCGTGCCGGTTATCCAGTAGCCCTTTACCAAAAAGAAGAAGACAGCTGGAAGTCTTCGGTAATTAAAGATAGCATCCCGGCCTGCCATACGTTGCAGGTGTTCGATTTCGATCTTGACGGCGATTACGATGTGCTTGCAGGTGTCAACAAAGATAGGGCGGTGAGTTTGGATACCGACAATTTTGAGGTGACCGTTTTTCTGAACGACGGCGATGACACAAATTATAGCCCCATGGAATTGGAATACCAAGGTATCTATAACGGACAGGCACTGGATTACGATGGTGACGGCGACATCGATATCTTCCGGTATCCCGGTCATGAAGCCACGGAATTTTTCATTTTGGAAAACGAAATGAATCCATAGTCCTATCCTGATGCTTAAAACCAAACGGATTTACGACCTAGGGCTTATTTTTGCGGGCTTGTTTTTTATGATGGTTTCTTGCGGGGAGCGTAAAATCATAAAAATGTTCAAGGCTTCTGATTCTCGTTTTATCGTAAACGGTAGAACCGATGTTTTGGAAGATGGAAGCATAGCATTGGTGGGTTCGGCTTCTTCTTTCGAAACCCTTGTTTTAGGAGACTCCGCGATGGTTCACCTTCACAGCTCGACCGATTACGATTACGCCACATTGGTAGTCGATGGTCATCATCTGGGGCGTTTTAAAATAGACTCCGTAACTACTTTCTCGCTTCCTATTGCGTTTCACGATACCACAAAACTAGAGCATCATTTGGCCATATTTAAAGCAACGGAAGCCAATTCTGGTAATCTTGTGATTAGGGGAATCCTTGCCGATTCGATAATGGCGAAGCCAGATTCTCAGGAAAATCTCAAAATCGAATTTATCGGCAATTCCATCACCTGTGGTGCCGCTATGGACGACGCCTTGATGCCCTGTGAAAATGATGATTACAAAAATTACCACAACGCCTATTTAAGTTACGGGCCAACTGTGGCCCGAGCCTTACATGCAGATTATCTCATCAGCGCGGTCTCCGGTTTTGGCATCTATCGGGGGTGGAACACCGAGGCCGGGGAGACCGTAAATACGGTACCGGAGGTATATGGCAATGTGTATTTGGATGGCCATGGACAAAAACCGCATGATTTTTCAGCTTTTACGCCTGATATTGTCAGTATCGGTTTGGGAACCAACGATCTGTCAGAGGGCGATGGCCTTAAAGAACGAAAGCCCTTCGACGCTTCGAAATTCGTAAAGCGGTACATCGGTTTTATTGAATCGATTTACAGCCGATATCCCGATACCCAAATAGTGTTGATGAACAGTCCCATGGTATCTGGGGATAAAAACAGTATTTTAGTCGACTGTTTAGATAAGGTAAAGACACATTTCGATACCACCGAAATAACGAAATCCGTTTCCTCTCAAAAACCCATCGTGCTGTTTTCCTTTTCAAGAACGTATCAAAATGGGTGCAGCACCCATCCGAATATAGAAGACCATGCAAAGATGGCAGAGGAGCTATTGCCTGTCTATAAGCGTTTATCGCATGCGCTTGATTATTGAGGCCGAATTTTCCATAGCCTGCATATCAATTAAATAATGGCTTGGGTGATAATGCCTATCTATAGAATTCAAAAAGTATGAAGAGATTCCGTACGTTTATCCTGCTGTTTTTTTGGGCCTTCGTGTCCATGGGTCAATCCATATCGTACAAACAGGTAAATAACCTCTCCTATTATGCCGATACCACCGAGCTGACCGCGTATCAGAAGCAGCGCTGTGTTCTCGATGTTTACTATCCGCAAAGGAAAAAAGCGGTACCCGTAATTATCTGGTTCCATGGCGGCGGTCTTAGGCAGGGCGAAAAGGAAATTCCCGATGCCCTTAAGGAACAAGGTTACTGTATTGTAGGCGTAAATTATAGGTTGTCACCAAAAGTGAGTGCCAAAAAGAGCGTTTCAGACGCGGTGGCTTCCATCGCATGGGTGATGAAAAATATTGAAATTTACAACGGCGATCCCGATAAGATATTTGTTTCTGGCCATTCTGCCGGAGGGTATCTCGCCTTGATGGGGGTACTTGAAAAAAGAAGCTTGGCGGCCTATGGTCTAGATGCCGATGCCATAGCCGGCATCGTACCGTTTAGCGGCCATACCATTACCCATTTTACGATTCGCGAAGAACAAAAGATTCCTGGCGAAAAACCACGTATCGATGAATGGGCTCCTTTGTACCATGTAAGGGGCAATGCCCCGCCGATACTCTTGATTACCGGTGATAGGGAACGAGAGCTGCTGGGGCGCTACGAAGAGAACGCCTATTTTTATAGGATGATGAAAGAGAACGGACAAAAAGATATCGACCTGTACGAAATGGATGGCTATGGCCATCAAATGACAGTCCCGGCATTTCCTCTGCTTCTAAAATTCGTCGAGAAATATGCAATGCTTGCTGAATAGGATAAAAATTTTATTTGAATTACTGCAGTTCGACTTCTAAATAACAGACCTGGCCTTTCATCCCTAATGAAAATTTGCGCTTCAGTATGACGCATTACCTCATTCCTAAACCCTTCCTTTGAGATTCCCATAAAAATCATAAACGAGAGGGAGCTAGGTTTATTTGAAAAAGGTGTACAGGCATTTCGGATTATCAAAAAACAACTTTTGATAATATTCGTCCAAATCTTTTGACTGTAAGAAGCCGGGAATCGTATCGATAAGATAATTTAATCCCGGACTGCCCCCGTAACTTTTCCAGTAGGCATTTTTGGCCATATCCATGCCCAAAACAATCTGGTCTTGATAGTCGGGAAGCAGATTTTCCAAAAGAGTAAAGGTATGATTGGGTTCGCCAATTTTCCATCGGAACGCACTATCGTATTCCACACGTACCCCGATATCTAGAACAGCTCGGTTGTAACCGATATCTTTAGCCCTGTCTACATGTGAAAGTACGACATGCTCAAGTTTAGCCCCCAATTTTTCAAAAAGTTTTGCCTGTTCCAAGGCTTGCCGACCGAAATTGGTATGGGTCAAAATGGGGGCTCCCGTTTCTAGGTGTGCGTTGACCACGGCACGAAAAATTTTCCGTTGATGCTCGGTGAAAGGCCCATCGCCGCTGGCCAGTTTGATAAGCCCCGCTTTGTATGACGTTCTTTTTACGAAGGGGCCGGAATAATCGAATTCGTCTATTCCTTCATTTATATCTGCGACAAAAAGTCGGGTAAGTTCATCTTCCGAGTATGCATATCGCCAGTGGTTTTCAGGATAATAGATTTCTAGATGTATACCTGTCGGCACGATAATGTTGACCTTACTATTTTGGCTTACCGCAACTGATTTCAAGATATTTCGCCCGGCATTGGCCGGCATGGTATCAACGACCGTTCTTCCGCCGGCTTTGTGAAAATTGATAAGTTCTTCAGAAATTTTAGCGACATCGTTCAATAAGAATTCGGGATGTTTGCCCGTTACGTAACCGTCGTCGATGACAATGTGCTCGTGAGAATAGGTCAGGCCCATTTTTGAGCTAGGCATATCCCCAAGTATCGTTCTGAAGAAATCTTTTGCCATATCGTTAATTATTGGCCCAACCATTACGAGAGATATCGGCCGGGGTATCAGGTGTCTTTAGAATAGCGCCAAGTTGAATGAGGTTATCTTGAAGTTTTTTAATATCGATGTTCTTCGCATCCGAATCATTTTTCAAAGATAAAACCGACGCAAGACCGGCCGCTTGCCCCATGCTCATGGTCTGCGCCATGGAACGGCACGATGCGTGGGCGTCGTGGGTAGCCGAGAAACAACGGCCGACGACCCAAGTATTGGTACTTTCTTTTGGAACAATGGTGCCGTACGGAACGCCATAGGTTCCGCCATCGGGAACATATTGCCAATAGGTTTCCGAAGTGCCATCATCTGATTTGCGGTGGTCTTCGATGGGCGCACCGCACAAAAATATCTGATCGTCAAAAGTTTTTGCCGCCATGCAGTCTTCTTTGGTCAGGCGATAATTGCCATAGACCCTGCGCGTTTCACGGACTCCAATTTGATGTGAAAGTCCTATAATTTTAGCGTTTTGATATCCGGGAATCTCTGCCCTGAAAAAATCCTGAAAAATAAACGCTTGTCGTCGGCCCTCAATTTCCGCTCTGGTCATGCCCTCAACATCTAAAGGATCAAGATCTACCACTTTTACGGCTACCGTAGAGATGCATTTTGGTTGGCACATCTCATGTGCCGACCCTTCTTTCCGGGGCAGCGGGTAGCTGCCTTTTTCGTAAGCTTCAGCCATTTTCTCCTTGAGCATTTTTTTTCCGCCCGCGGCATCATATTCCCCATGCGCTACGTTCGACATTCTAAAGGTAGTGGTCATGCTCTGCGCGGGCTCTTTTTCACCCGCTTTTTCGTAGGGGATATCGGCCCAATGGCAGAAATCGGCATCTCCGGAAGCATCGATAACCCGTTTGGCCGTTATCGTAAAAAAGCCGATACCCTTATGGAAAAACACACAGGTCGATGTCTCTCCCGCACTTTCGACACTGACTAAAGTGGAATGGTAGAAAAGTTGTACACCACTTTCCATTAACAAATTATCCCAGACCTGTTTCAGTTTTTCGGGATTGTAATTGACACCGGTGCCAGCCCCGTAAGTATTCGGGCGCAGAAAAATATCACCCGTGGCATTTAATGTGTTCACGATGGTATCAGGAATACCGCCCACAATTTTTCGGGGTGTATCCGAAGGCGTAAAAAATCCGTAGAACGTATCCAGCATTTGGGTCGAGGTGCCCCCCGGAAAGCCGTAGCGCTCTACGAGGGCAACCTTGTATTTTCCTTGCGAGGCCGCAAGTGCCGCTGTCGAACCCGCGCTCCCGCTTCCGATGATTAAAATATCGGTCTGAAAGCGTCTTGCAATGGATGAAGTAAATTTCATGATGTTAGTTTTGGGGACCTACATTCTCGTAGAGCTTGGCCATCAAGTGGGCATGTTCGTCGTAAGCGGATTCGAACAAGTCGACGGCGCGCCGGTCGCCAACAATTTTACCGCTGCTCAACACTTTGGGCGATTTTCCGCTCTCGTGCAGTATTTTTGCCGTTTCCGCTTTCAGGCAATTGATGAGCATGACCCCGCCCAAGGTCGAACCCGGGGCTACGGGAGAATCCAATCCGTCTAAATAAATCATAGCATCGCCCAAGGGAGCACCCGTGTCCAGAACATAGTCTGCAAAATCTATCAGTTTTTTACCATCGGCCTTTTTTGAGGTACTCCCTTCCAAATGTAATTTGCTCACCAAGGCCACGACTTTTACGTTTCGTCTCTGGAATTCTTCGGCCATTTCGATGGGCACCACATTACAGCCACTGGATGAAATGACCAAAGCAGTGTCTTGCTCACGGGTATCAAAATTACGTAAGATTCTAGAGGCGAGCCCCGGCACGTTTTCCAAGAACATCGCCTGTCGCTGTCCATTGGCGCCTACCACCAGATTATGGAAGGAAAGCGACAGCTCGACGATAGGGTTGAACCCGGGGTAGGACCCATATCTCGGCCACATTTCTTCGACCATCATACGAC
>JBATUY010000376.1:0-23910 GCA_049671465.1 Pricia sp.
GCGAATGGTATCCGAAACTTTAAATTTTCATTATAAAACGGTTGGCATAGGTAAAACGCTTTTCAGAACTTTTTCCAATCTATACTTCTCGATATTTGCTATTGTGGCAAGTGCAGTCTTTGTGATGCAAAAAATGGAGGTACAATTACATCCCATTATAAGTAATTATCTAAATGACTTTTTGTGCATGCCGATTGTACTTTCAATCGCCCAATATATGGTTCGAAAAATAAAGAGTAATGATCAACTGCAATTACCACTTTCCCTTATACTGATGGTAAGCATTGGGTATGCCGTCTATTTTGAATATTATCTGCCCCAAGTACACACGAGGTACACGGCGGACCCACTAGATGTGACGCTATATTTTATGGGAGCGGCGTTTTTCTATCTGATGGAACGGTACAAGGTCGCAGTTATGACTTCAGACTAGAGTTGGCCAATCACATTTCGAGGCCCTATATGCTCAGCGTAAACCCAAAACTCACATTTGATGAACTATCATCGTCGAGTTCTGAATCGAAACGTATTACCGAATAATTGTACAAGGCCGTAAGACTAATTTTCTGGGTCAGCGGTACTTCTGCCTTAAACTGGCTCAGTATTCTGTGGTTGGCAATATTTCGGTACAAGGGCTGAAAATACAAGGTACCGGTAAGCGCTAGGTTCAGGCCTGCAAAAGTTCGGTTCAAAGAAAGGTAGCTGCTATTTCTATGGTTATAGAACTTTTCTTCCAGCACATCTAAGGTCTCTATTTCATACATGTATGAATTGCCCAAGTAAGCCTGGGTCGTTTCCGTAGCTATGACTTTCCATCGGAGTCCGATGCCTACCAGATTACGTTGCGTAATGGTCAGTTTTTGATTGTTCTGACTTTGCACAAAAGCTTCCGCCCGCAACAGTTCGGAAAGCTTTCGGTTATAGCGACCATGCGCAAACCACGAATTTTGAAAATCCTCGTCCTTTGATCGTATCAAATTGGCATTTCCTACCAAAAAAAAGATGCTCTTTAAATCCTTCGATTTGAACTGTACGCTGGTATTGGCTCCTATTTGTAAGATATATTGTCCATTGTTGTCGGTGTAATTAAAAAGTAGGTCGCTATTCAGTACAAAACGAACGGAATCGGTATGCATCCTTTTTGATTCGATATTGACCAATTGCGCTTGCACGGCCGTGCCGTAAGAGATACAAAACATGAAAGCTATCGTCCTAAATATTCCTCCAAACATCAACTGCATACTATTGGTTTAAAATCAAACCGGCAAAGGTAAAGGGAATTTAGAAATTAAAAAATCGCCAAATCATACCAAAACGAAACTCCCCGGTATTTAAGGGAATATTTGCGCCACTATTTCATTCATTGGTCTGGCGTATAATCGTATGCCGATTTAAAATGCGTTGGCGCTCGCTTCGGGCCAATTTTGATTTCCGTAAGGCGTAAAGTTTAGTGACGGCATTTTTACGGGTTTCTTTGATATCAACGATGCGATTAGGATAATCACTACCATATCGAAAGTCATAGAATTGGGCCTCCATCTCGGTAACCTCCCAAGGTTCGATAGCCAGGTTAGCAGGAAGCGCGGCAAGTTCGGGCACATATTCTTTAATGAATACCGCCTCGGCATCGTGTTCGTGGGCATTCTTGGTCGGATTGTAAACCCGCACCGTATTCGTGCCCGTAAAACCGGCCTGCATTTGAAATTGTCCGTAATGTATACCCGGTTCAAAATCCAAGAACTGTCTTGCCAGCCATGCGCTGCCCATTGTGAAATGTTGAAATAGGTGGTGCGTCAAGAACGAGGTTACCATGGCTCGCATTCTAAAATTGATGTATCCCGTTTCGACAACGCATCGCATAGCGGCATCTACTAAGGGATATCCGGTTTTGCCTTGCTTCCATGCTGTTACAAAATCAGGAACAATGGGTTGTGATAAGGTTAAAAATCCTTTATTGATCGCCTCAAACTCCATTCTCGGTTCCATTTCGAATTTTTGAATAAAATGACTCTGCCAGCGCAGTCTGGACGAAAAGGCGTTGAGTTGCCGTTTGAAAAGACTTTTAGGTTTTATATACAAGACCTCGTGATACACTTCACGAATACTGAGATTACCCCAAGCGAGATACGGTGAGAGCCGGCTGCAACCATAACGGGATAGCTGTGGTTTTGAAATATACCGATTGTAAAATTCCAATCGCTCTTCGAAAAAAGAGGCCATCCATTGTAAAGCCTCTGCCCTTCCTCCTTTTTGAAAATGATGTGGTTTTGAGGTTAAGTCGGTGATGCAATCCTTCATATGCCCCTGAAGGCTACTTAGAACATTAAGGTCTGCCAAGATAGCATTTTCGAAATCGGGAATTTCGATTTTGGCGGTCATGTATCTGTGCCAAGCGCTGCTCCATCCTTTTCTTGAAAAACGACCGCGGATAACGCCATTATTTTGAAATTCTTTCCAGCGAATTCCTGCGTTATCAAAGAACTTCTGTAATCCCAAATCTCTATCGTAGGTTATTTTCAGTCCGGTTTCCTCGGTACTGAACACCTTTTGTATCGATAGGTAGTTCTGCAATCGCTCAAAAAAGGACTGCACTTCGGCCGTTACGACCAAGATTTTGGCATTGTGGGCTTGAAGCTCGTCGTTCATGTCGGCAAGACTTTCGGCTACGAATCGCCAATGACGATTATCATAATGGGCATCCGATAAAAGAGAGGGTTCAAAAACGTACACCAGCAGCAGCTGTTCGGGTTGCTTGAGGGCAGCGTTAAGGGCGGGATTATCACGTAAGCGTAAATCCCTTTTAAACCAGAATACATTACTTTTTTTCATGAACGCTTAGCTATAAAATTTTTGCGATTTCGCGATTTTGGCGATTTCGCGGTTCGGTAATCTGTACTGCTAATTTTTGATAGTGACGACCCTGTTGATCGAGAAGCTTTTTCAGATGCATAGGGCTACAAATTTATGCGGTTGAGACGCATTAACCGCATCGCCCTATTTAAATTTGATTTTAAAAGCTAAGTGCTTTGCGGATTAAGCATCTTAACCACATCTTTAATTTTATTGAGCAGTAAACTCTAGCAAAAAAATAAAAATATGACATCAAAATTATTCGGAATCGCCGCCGCTTTGGTAAAGAGTCGAAAATATACACTTGCATTGGTGGGTGCTCAATTTGTTTACTTAGGTTATAAGTATATAAAAAACAGAAAGACCAAGAAGATAAAAACAAGCTGAGTAGCTACTCTCCCGTTGATAAGTGCTGTTTTTTCATCACTTATTGAATCCATTTTCGATCCTCTGTTCAGATTCATGTTTTAATCGAGTATATGGTTACCGATTTTCACCAATCGTTTTGATAATCTTCTCGGTGCTTCTAGGGGAATCAGGTGTCCGCATTTTGCCAATTGAATCAATCTGGGTCGGTGCAAATGTGGCAGTACCGAATCATAAATTTCCCGTATCGGTACCATGGCGTCTTCTTTGGCGCAGATAACAAAAGTCGGGACATCGATTCCGGAAATTCGTTCGGAGATATTGTCGACCATTCCCTTCTTCAGCCACCAATGTCTTGTACCCGCATCAACTTGTAATTGCGATGCTATAGCGGTTTCATATCTATTTTTCCGCAACATTTTGTAAGTGGCATTTTCAACATGGCTTTCCGCCGATTCCCTATCGGGCTTCGGTATCATTTTGTCCTTTTCCGCTTGATCCATCTTTTCAATGGTCGGTGGTGAGGGAGCAATGAGAACTAAACCTTTAGCTTTGTTTTTCATTGCAATTTGTTCCGCATATAGAATGAGTTTGCCACTCATCCCATGGCCACATAGCAAATAATTTTCTAAAGCCAGATCCTCGATGCATTGGTTGATGTAATTTGCAAAGGCGAATATCGAAGGCTCATCAAAGGCTTTCGTATTTCCGAAACCCGGAAGCGTAATCACGACCACGGAGAATTTTTTCCGTAATTTTCTAACGACCCATTGCCAGCTTTCCGCGTTACCTCCAAAATAATGCAAGAGTACGATAGTACGATTTCCCTCGCCGAATCGGCTGTAGTTCAATTTTTTCAATTTCCTATGTTTTGATTGTGTAAATATGAAATCGGGGTCTGACTATTATCGTTCAAACACTGCAATTTTAATAGTCTAAACGAAATTTTTCTTAGCGCCCTATCGCAATTTCGACATAGCCGGGATAGATGGCAACCGAAATCTCCCTTACCTCACCGAGAGGTTCCCCATCGATTTGAAAATGAACCGGTTTTTGGGCAGTCACCATGACTTCGGTCGTATGCAGCACTTCCACAAAATCGGCATCCAAATCAATTTCTCCGCGAAGCGTTTTAAAAATCTCGATAAAATCCAATTTCTTAAAAATTAGTACCTCGAATTTTCCATCGTCAATTTTTCCATTCGGATTGATCAGTGCCCCCGTTCCGAATTTCCTACTGTTGGCGAAGGCTACCATGACCGCATCGACTTCTTTTTTCTGCCCATTTATCGCAATAGAATATTGCACTACGCCCTCAGATTCCCAAAGCGTGGGGATGCTACTGAGAAAGTAACCGAAATGCCCCCTTACGGCACTATCGGAATAATGGGCAATCAACTCGGCGTTAATACCCATATCGCTAATATGCAGACCAATAGAATCACCAATACGGAGTGCATCCATTTTTATGGTTTCGGTACCCAAAGCGATGTCGAGAGCATCTTCATAATCCATCGGAAGGTCAAGGTCCGTGGCCAGACCGTTCGCAGAACCCGCTGGTAGTATCCCTAAAACGATATTTTCGTTTTCGCAAGCTTGTGCGACCATTTTGATGGTTCCGTCACCGCCGGCCACCAAAATTCTATCCGGCTTGTAGACCCGTATCATCGTATTCAGTTTCTCTTCGTCATTAATGCCTGTAGTTTTATATATTTCAAGACGAAGACGGGTCTTCAAAGATTTGCGTACCCTATCGATAATGGGCTGTTTATCGATATCGCCGGAAACGGGATTGATAACCAATAGAACTTTATTTATCTTCGTAACCATTGTATTCATTTAGAAATTGCCATCCTATGCCTACCAAAGTTAATCCAATCTCGTTGCGAAAATGAGTGTACGTTTAAAGATTTATAGAGGCTATGCAAATGAGCAAGAAATAGTTCTTTTTGGCCACGTTTTTAGGGAAAATAGACCTGATAAAATACATCTTGAAGGTAACCGATGGCGGCATGCCTATGCTATTTTACGAATGTTCACCGTCGACATTCTACCTAACCTACCCGTAACCCTACATTTCAATGAAATAGAAGTAACGACCCGTACCTTAAAAGATGGCTACTTCCGATTCACGATTCCCTATGGAAAACCCATGGACAGCGGGTGGCACTCCTTTGCGATATCGGCTAAAATTAATGGTGAAGAGGTCACGGAAAAAGGAGAGTTCGTAAAACCTTATCCGGGTGGATATGGTCTCATCTCCGATATTGATGACACATTTCTCGTTTCGCATTCCGATAGTTTCTTTAAAAAGATATTCGTACTGTTGACCCGAAATATTAACAAACGAACGATTTTTGACGGTGTGACGAGACACTATCGCCTACTTAGTGGTGCCGGGCGGAAAAAAGGAAATACGACCAACGCCTTTTTCTACGTTTCGAGCAGTGAATGGAATCTTTATCCTTTTATCGAGCGTTTTGCGAATTTGCACGGCCTTCCCAAAGCCGTGCTGAAGCTGAAGGATATCAAAACCGGCCTAGGCGACTTCTTATTTACCGGCGGCGGAAGCCATGACCATAAATTCTACAAAATAAAGCATCTTCTTGAATTCTATCCTGAATTGAAGTTTGTGCTGATGGGCGATGACAGTCAAAAAGATCCATTTATTTATGAACGCATCGTTAAAATATTCCCTACTAGTGTAAAGGCGATTTATATTCGGAAAACGGGGAACAAGCAGAAAGCAAATGTAGAAGACATATTGACCAATATTAGCACGATGGATGTCAAAACCTGCTATTTCAGCGATAGCACTGAAGCTATCGATCATTCCCTACATATTGGTCTAATTTCTAGAACGGATTTGTCTGAAAATTAGTGTCGGAAAACGGATGTTGGAAAATCGGAAGTTGATCGGCGCTTAAGAAGCACAACCCGCTCTAAAGTCTAAGTGGAAAATTCATTCAAGGGCAAATACCTGATTCTTAAGCCTAAAGACGCTGATTTTTTTCACTTAAATGCAGAAGTTTGTACCATTATGAGAACTAATCCTTAAACCTTCGATATCCGGCCATCATAAACATATAAGCACCGTAGCAGATTAATCCAAAAGCGACTAGACCGACCAACCAAGCCCCTTCCGAGTTTTGTCTTAAAAATGAAAAAGCCTCCTTCGTACCCTTGACCTTCTCTGCCGATGCCGTACCGGCCGCGTTGAAAAAGAAGTAGGCTACTATACCGACTATGATGCCCCGTGCCGTTAGCCCCGCATAACCCATATATTTAACGATACTTCTTGTGCTTACGCTTGATATGGTGTCCAGTTGAAACTTGCCCAGAAAATCGCCTTTATACGCTTTGACCAGTTGAAAGATAGATTTAATGGCCAAGCCTAAGGCTACGGCGTAAAAAACATACGGCAAGTAGTCTTGTGGCACCATACCTGCCTTATTACCTCCACCCCCACCCGAAGCGGCAAAAATTTGGTATATCGCATAGCCGCCCAAGCCGCTGTATACCAGTCCGCTTAGAAAAAACCCTATTCTCTTTCCGGTTCCCTTCGCGTCATCATCAATATTTTCAGGGTTTTTTATGCTCTGAAAAAAACGCCAAAACGCATAACAGAACAGGCCAATGCCCATTAGGCATAGCAATACTTTGCCGAAAGGTTGTTTTTCCAAAAATTCGATGACCCCGAGCTTTCCTTCCGAACTTCTGCCCAAGCCTACAGCGGCATTTAGGGCCAATACTCCTGTAATGGTATACACCACACCCTTTGAAACGTATCCGGTTCGGGCGATTTTCTTTATCTTGTCTTCCATGATATATTGATTATTTATTGGTAACGCTGAAGCTAAATGCATTTCATCGCATAACTTACTGCTAAGGGATTATTATTTATCTCAATTGCACTAGCGGTAGGATTGTATATCGTGCCGATGGAAAGATTTTTTAAATAAAAAATGCCGATATAAAACTATCGGCATTACACTATCAAAAATGGCGCGGTTATTTGCTGTAAATCATCTTGGCATTTTTAATATCGTCATCTAGGGCATCCATGGAATCTACGTATCGATATTGATTGTTCAATACATTATCGGCACGTTCCCCAACGATAATATGAACCACATCCAGATCCGGTGCGTTCAGTTCCACTTGGTCTTGAATACGCATTTTCTTATCGCCCAAATCTCCATCCAATTTTTCCAGTTTTGAAATTACATATAACCTACGATTGGCGGCGCGGATCTCTTGAATACTCAAGTCGTGCTCGTTCTCGGTCACCTCGGCCTGAACAACAATGCTGCGTTCCATCTTATCTTCTCCATCCATATCGACATCGATAGCAGGAACTTCGACCTCTTCTTCTTCCATCACGATCATTACTTTAGGAACCTCAACCATTTTTGTCGTCGTACCGACATCAATATCGGCCCAATTCACATCGTATTCAGGGAGTTCTCCGGACGCTGCGTCAACATCGACATCGACTTCCGGCAGTTCACCTTGTTCTTCTTTTTTTACGTTACAACTGCTAATCAAAGCAAGTAACAGAACGGGTAGTATAACTTTTCTCATAAATTTTGATTTAAATATTAGTAAAAAATTTTTGGTTAATACTGCGGCGCCAACAGCACCATGACAGTTTGACAAAGATGGCTTATCAGTAAATAAATGATGAGCACTAAGCCTTTAAATAGTAACGTAATACATTAGGGAAGTGACTATCTTTACCTGAAGACTGATAGTATTAGGATTAACGAAACCTTCTCGAAACATGGAACCCTTCACGGATAGAAAAGAAGAGATTATTCAAACCGCAGCCCTACTTTTCAATACAATGGGTTATAAGAAGGTCACCATGCGTGTGCTCGCCACCGAAATTGGCATCAAAGCGGCCAGCCTATACAATCACATTGACTCTAAACAGGAGATTCTATCGCACATCATTCTGGATCTATCGGAACAGTTTACGAGCAATATGGATACGGTAACCAAAACGGATCTCAGCCCGGTAGGCAAGCTCAAAAACATAATTACTTCGCATATCGATATTACCTTGAACAACCCGAACGGGATGGCTTCTTTGCAAAATGATTGGATGTATCTCGAAGAGGAACACTTGCCCTATTATAAAAAAATGCGCCGGGAATATGAAGAAAATTTGAGACAGATCATAAAACAAGGCATAACGCAGGGCGAGATAAAAAATAAAAATCCCGAAATCATATTGTTCTCTATTTTGACCAGTTTACGCTCCTTATATATTTGGTATTCCCGTCAAAAAGAAATGAAAAAGGATGATTTAAAAGCTGATATAATCGATGTATTATTATATGGGATTTGTCTCTGACACAAGGGTATGACCCCGTAAAAATAGTTAAAGTCCTTGTAAGACTAACAACTGTTAGTTAACTTCGTATATATTATTTTAATTATGGCCAAGGGTTCGTCAATAAAAGTTCAGGATGTACAAAAAAACACTAGGGATTGTACCTTGGTTACCTTTGATATACCCCAAGAACTCAAAAACAACTACAACTTCAAGCAGGGCCAATATCTGACCTTGGAAACCCTTATTGAAAACGAGAAAGTACGCCGGTCGTATTCCCTCTGTTCCAGTCCTTTGGATAATCGATGGCAAGTGGCGGTAAAGCGAATTCATGAGGGTGTATTCTCAGGATTTGTAAACAATCAATTGAAGGTTGGTGACACTATGACCGTTTTTCCTCCCGAAGGAAATTTTTATGTGGACATCAATACCGATAAAGCCAATACCTATATTGCATTCGCCGCAGGTAGTGGTATCACGCCTATCGTGTCGATTATTAAAACACATTTAGAAAAAGAGCCGAACAGTACCTTTAAATTGTTTTACGTGAACAGAACGGCAAGGTCGATTATTCTGAAAGAGGAAATCGAACAGCTCAAGAATCTATACTTTGACCGATTTCAGGTGTTCTATTTTCTCACCAGGGAACAACGGGACATCCCTTTTTTAAACGGAAGGTTCGATAAGGAAAAACTTAAACTTCTTACCACGAGCTTTATCGATGTCAAAGAAATCGACCATTGTTTTGTTTGTGGGCCCCAAGACATGATTTTTTTAATACGTGATGAGCTGGCAGCGGCCGGTTTAGCGGAGGAAAAAATCCATTACGAATTGTTCTTTACGGGGAGTTCCGAAGAAAACCAACGGCACGTCGCCAAAGTCCTTGAGAAGAAAATAGAAGGAACGGAGGTGACGATCATCGATGGCGGTAAGGAATTCCATTTTATTATGGATGAAGACTACGATAACATTCTTGATGGTGCCATGGCGGCGGGTGCCGATTTGCCATTCGCTTGCAAAGGTGGTGTTTGCAGTACCTGTAAATGCAAGGTCATAGAAGGAAGTGTTGAAATGAAAGTTAATTATGCGCTTGATGATAAAGAGGTCGCACAAAACCTAGTATTAAGTTGTCAGGCAGTACCAACGTCCAAGAAGGTCGTTGTTAATTATGATGTTTAAAATTCGAAGTTATGGACGATGCAAAAGTTAAAAGTTTAAACGAACAATTTGAGGCCCGTATCGCCAGAGATGAAAAAATCGAACCCAAAGATTGGATGCCCGAAAAGTATCGCCAAACCCATATCCGACAAATGTCGCAGCACGCGCATTCCGAAATTGTGGGGATGCTTCCCGAAGCGAATTGGATTTCGCGGGCGCCTTCCCTTCGTCGCAAGGTAGCCTTGCTTGCCAAGGTGCAAGACGAAGCGGGCCACGGGCTCTATCTGTATAGTGCCACCGAAACTTTGGGTATTTCGCGGGAGGAGATGTACGAGCAATTGCACACTGGAAAAGCGAAATATTCCAGTATTTTTAACTATCCCACCTTGACTTGGGCCGATATGGGCGCTATTGGATGGCTCGTAGATGGTGCCGCGATCATCAATCAGGTTCCCTTGTGCAACACATCTTTCGGGCCCTACGCACGGGCCATGATCCGGGTCTGTAAGGAGGAAAGTTTCCACCAACGTCAAGGTTTTGAGATCATGATGAAATTGGCCAATGGCGATCCCGAGCAAAAAGCAATGGCGCAAGATGCCCTAAACCGCTGGTGGTGGCCAGCACTTATGATGTTGGGGCCGACCGATGATGCGTCGGTACACACGGAGCAGTCCATGAAGTGGAAGCTAAAAAGGAAAACGAACGACGAGCTGCGCCAGCAGTTTATAGATCAGACCGTTCCGCAGGCGGATTTAATCGGACTCACCATTCCCGATCCGGATTTAAAATGGAACGAGAAACGTGGCAGCTATGATTTCGGAGCCATAGACTGGGATGAGTTCTGGCAAGTGGTCAAAGGTCACGGTCCCTGCAACAAAGAACGTATCGAAGCTAGGGTCAGCGCTTGGGAAAATGGCAAATGGGTGCGGGATGCCGCCATGGCGCATGCCGAGAAAAAACAAGCTCGAAAACTAACGAAAGCCGTTTAGTATGGACAAGAATTGGCCCCTGTGGGAAATATTCATCAGAAGTAAGAACGGTTTGGAACACCGTCACGTAGGAAGTTTACATGCCTCCGACGAAGAAATGGCATTGGAAAATGCGCGCGATGTGTATACCAGACGCAGCGAAGGCGTCAGTATTTGGGTCGTAGAATCCAGACATATAACCGCCTCCAACCCTGAACACAATGGCGAATTTTTCGAACCTGCTCAAGACAAAGTATATCGGCATCCGACCTTTTACGATGTTCCCGACGATGTAAAACATATGTGATGAACGAAAATCTGTACAACTACCTACTCGGTGTCGCCGACAACTGCTTGATTCTAGGCCAACGCCTTGGCGAACTCTGCGGTCACGGTCCCACTTTGGAGACTGACATCGCGTGCACCAACATTTCCTTGGATCTATTCGGACAAGTGCGCAGCTATTATCAATACGCGGCTAAAATCGCGGATGATGGCAGAACCGAAGATGATATCGCCATGCTTCGTAAAGAAAGGGACTACGTGAACGTTCTGCTGGTAGAGCAGCCGAATACGGATTTCGCCTTTACCATCGCCCGACAATTTCTGTTCGACGCCTATCACTTGCTGTTCTTGACCGAATTGCAAAAAAGTGCGGACGGTACTTTGGCCGCCACTGCGAAGAAGTCCATCAAGGAAGTGACCTATCACGAGCGCTTTTCATCGGATTGGATCAAGCGCATGGGCGACGGCACGGCAGAAAGCAATCAAAAGATGCAAAACGCAATTGATACCCTTTGGCGCTATACGGATGAATTATTTTATCGGACGGAGGCCGATAAGGCCATGATTTCCGAGGATATTGCCGTAGACACCTCCCAATTAAAAGAAGCGTACTACAAAAGGCTAAATGAAATTTTAAAAGCATCCGACCTTGAGGTTCCAGAGTCAAAATGGTTTCAAAAGGGAGGAAAAGACGGGGTGCATACCGAACACTTAGGGTACATCCTTAGTGATTTGCAGTACATGCAACGTACCTATCCGAATATGGAATGGTAGTAGACAGCGTACATATCGATGAAGAGTTGATTCCGATTTTGGAAAAGGTATCCGACCCGGAAATTCCGGTTCTATCTATTCTAGAAATGGGCGTTGTGCGCCGTGCGGTCATCCAGAACAATGAAGTATTGGTGATCATCACCCCGACCTACAGTGGCTGCCCGGCCATGGATGTTATCGGCGATGATATTAAAACGGCCTTAAAACAAGCGGGCTACGAATCAAAAGTCGACCTAGTGCTGTCCCCGGCATGGACAACGGATTGGATTACCGAAAAAGGAAGAAACGCTCTGGAAGCCTACGGTATCGCACCTCCGCTTGAAGAAGATGCCGATAAGGAAGCCCTCTTGGGCCATAAAAAAATCGTAAAATGTACCAACTGTGGTTCCACCCAAACTTCGTTGGTCAGTCAATTCGGATCCACCGCTTGCAAAGCCCTGTTTAAATGTAGGGACTGCCAAGAACCTTTTGATTACTTCAAATGCCTCAAATAATTCTATGAAGACCATTCAAAAAGAAATAGAAAACTCCGTTGCTTTTCTTCGCCTCAACCGCCCCGATGTTTATAACAGTTTTAATAGGGAAATGGCCTTGGAGCTTCAAAAAGAACTGGAATTCTGCAAAAATAGCGGCCTCGTAAGGGCCGTTGTTATAACCGGAAACGGCAAGGCCTTTTGTGCCGGGCAGGATTTAAAGGAGGTCACCGATGCGGAACTAAATCCCGGATTCGAAAAAATCTTGGACGAGCATTATAATCCTATCATCCAACTGATCAGAACCATCGAAAAACCGATTATAGCTGCGGTAAACGGTGTAGCCGCCGGTGCGGGAGCGAATATTGCCTTGGCCTGTGATATCGTTGTAGCGAGCAACAATGCCAGTTTTATTCAGGCTTTTAGTAAAATCGGCCTTATACCCGATAGCGCGGGTACCTTCTTTTTGCCGCGGTTGATCGGCTTTCAAAAAGCGCTGGCCATTACTATGTTGGGTGATAAAATCAGTGCTCAAGAAGCGGAACGTTTGGGCATGATCTACAAACACGTTTCTGCTGACGATTTTGATGCCACGATACAGTCCCTTGCGTTGAAAATGGCCCAAATGCCGACCAAAGCCTTGGGAATGACCAAAACATTATTCAATCAATCCTTGAACAATACATTGGACGAACAACTGGCCTTGGAATCCGAATATCAGATAGAAGCCGCAAGCAGTAACGATTATGCCGAGGGCGTGGCATCCTTTCTCGAAAAAAGGCCACCTAATTTCAAAGGAAACTGATATGAACGTTGGGGTAATAGGCTCGGGTACAATGGGCAGTGGGATTGCGCAGGTTGCGGCCACCGCGGACTGCAAGGTGAAACTTTACGATACCAATCAGAGTGCATTGGACAAATCGAAGGCCGCCCTTGAAAAGGTGCTGCTGCGTTTGATCGAAAAAGGCCGAATCGATGCATCCGAAAAATTAAGAATTCAAAATAATATATCCTATGTAAACCGCTTAGAAGATTTAGGTGATTCAAACCTTACTATCGAGGCGATCATCGAGGATCTCGACATCAAGAAAAAGGTGTTCTCCGAATTGGAAAGCTATGTGGCCGATGATTGCATCATAGCATCGAACACTTCCAGTTTATCCATCGCTTCCATTGCGGCATCCTTGGCAAAACCGGAACGCTGTATCGGCATCCACTTTTTTAATCCGGCGCCCTTAATGAAATTGGTGGAGGTCATTCCGGCCATCCAGACCTCAAAAGCGGTATTGGACAAATCCGTCCAGACTATCTCGGATTGGGAAAAAGTGGTCGCCGTGGCTAAAGACACGCCCGGTTTTATCGTAAACAAAGTAGCACGGCCGTTCTACAGTGAATCCCTTCGTATTTATGAAGAAGGCATCGCCTCGTTTGATACTATAGACGAAAGCTTAAAAACGTTAGGCGGCTTCCGCATGGGACCTTTTGAGTTGATGGATTTTATAGGAAACGATGTCAACTACGCGGTAACCGAATCGGTATTTGCATCCTTTTACTATGACCCGAGATACAGACCCTCGTTTACCCAAAAGCGGCTTTCCGAAGCGGGATATCTGGGAAGGAAATCCGGCAAAGGCTATTACGAGTATGATGAAAATGGGAAGAAAGTAATTACCGATAGTCAGGTTTTGGATGCCGCGGTACCCGAAACGGCAACTTCTGAAATGGCAGTATCAGGCGAAACTGGTAGGGCTTTGCAACAACAGATTTTTGAGCGTGTACTGATCATGCTTATCAACGAAGCGGCCGACACCCTGTTTATGAATATCGCAACCGCCGAAGACATTGATAATGCCATGACCAAAGGCGTTAACTACCCGAAAGGGCTGCTGGCATGGGCCGACGAAAAAGGGATGGCTTGGTGTGTCAATATGATGGACCAACTATATGATGAATATCACGAGGAACGGTATCGGTGCAGTGCCCTATTACGCAAACTGAACAGGGAAAATAAAACATTTTTTTAGGATGAAAGGAGAAGAGGTTCCATTTAAAATGTTAATTGATGACCCGTTCAGTCAATGGTTAGGTATTGAAATAGTTGAATGTAAAGTGGGCTATTGCAAATTGGGAATGACCATTAGAAGAGAAATGCTCAATAGTATGGGCAAGGCACATGGTGGCATTACCTTTTCATTGGCAGATTCCGCCTTTGGGTTTACCAGCAATTCCCATGGCAAGTACGCAGTCTCGATCGAAGCTTCCATCAACCATATAGAAGCCTTGGACGAAGGGGATTACATAACGGCCGAATCGTCCGTTGAAAAAATAAAGAATAAATTGGGTTTTAATATTGTTGAAGTAAAGAAAGGCAATGATCTGGTAGCGCTGTTCAAAGGCGTAACCTTTCGAACGCAAAAAGATTGGGAAAACTAGTATGAAAGAAGCATATATCATAGATGGTATCAGAACGCCGATAGGAAATTTTAAAGGAACTTTATCCGCGGTCAGAGCAGATGATTTAGGCGCATTGGTCATTAAGGAAGTCGTGGCTCGGAATCCAAATATTCCAAAGGAGGCCTACGATGATGTGATTATGGGATGTGCCAACCAAGCGGGCGAAGACAACCGTAATGTTGCGCGTATGTCTTCATTGCTGGCCGGCTTGCCCTTCACCATACCCGGGGAAACCGTAAATCGATTGTGTAGTTCGGGGCTATCGGCCATCATCCATGCCAATCGTGCCATAAAAGCCGGCGACGGCGATGTTTTTATTGCCGGTGGTTTAGAGCATATGACCCGTGGGCCGTACGTCATCGCAAAACCAGCTACAGGTTTTGGTGGGGATGCAAAAATGTATGATTCCACTTTCGGTTGGCGTTTTATCAACCCAAAAATGCAGGAGCTGTACGGTACCGACGGCATGGGAAATACGGCGGAAAATTTGGTGGAGAAATACGATATCTCCCGGGAAGATCAAGATAAGTTTGCTTACTGGAGCCAGATGAAAGCATCCAAGGCACAGGAAAACGGTCGTTTGGCCAAGGAGATTGTTATCGTTGAAATCCAACAACGGAAGAAAGACCCGATACGGTTCTCCAAAGATGAGTTCGTAAAACCTGCTACCTCCTTAGAAATTTTAGGAAAACTAAGACCGGCATTTAAAAAGGTGGGCGGTAGTGTTACCGCGGGTAATTCCTCAGGATTAAATGACGGAGCTGCGGCTACCATAATCGCTTCAGAAGATGCGGTAAAAAAATACGGTCTAAAGCCCTTGGCCAGAATAGTAAGCTCGGCGGTAGTGGGGGTAGAACCTAGAATCATGGGAATCGGCCCGGTCAACGCCTCCAATAAAGCGTTGGAAAAAGCCGGACTAACGATGGAGGATATGGATATCATTGAACTCAACGAAGCTTTCGCGGCCCAGGCATTGGCCTGTACAAGGGCATGGGGACTAAAGGATAATGACCCCCGCCTAAACCCGAATGGCGGAGCCATCGCCATCGGCCATCCGCTCGGGGTTACAGGCGCACGCCTTACGTATTCGGCGGCATTGGAATTGAAAGAACAGAAGAAGTGCTATGCGCTTGTGACCATGTGCATCGGTGTTGGTCAAGGCTACGCGGCAATTATTGAACGAGTGAATGCATAGGGAGAAATCTTAGGTCAAAATAGGAAACATTCGCATGAAAAAAATACAACACTACGTCCAAGGGCAGTGGACAGAAGGTAAAGAAGAAGGGGCTCCCATTCTGGATGCCATAACCGGGGATGCCTTTACAAGCGTTGCCGTTGAGGGTCTGGACATCTCGGAAATTCTGAATTACGGTAGGACTAATGGTGGCGAAACACTTCGAAAAATGACCTTTCAGGAGCGGGGCAACATGATCAAAAGCCTAGCCCTATATCTTACCAAAAAAAAGGATGCCTTTTACGACTTAAGCTATAGAACAGGTGCAACAAAAGTGGACAGTTGGATCGACATCGAAGGCGGTTTCGGAAACCTGTTCGCCAATGCATCCCTTAGAAAACGCTTCCCCAACCAGCCCTATCATGTAGAAGGAGACCCCATCGACCTCTCCCGCGGTGGCCGTTTTATGGCCCATCATATCATGGTGCCTAAAAAAGGGGTTGCCGTTCATATCAATGCTTTCAATTTTCCCGTTTGGGGCATGCTCGAAAAATGTGCGGTCAATTGGATGGCGGGGGTCCCCGCCGTAGTTCTACCCGCCCCTTCATCCGCTTATCTAGCGGAAGCTGTCGCCAAAGAAATTATTGCATCGGGCATCTTACCCGAAGGCGCTCTACAGATCATCAACGGAACGGTGAAAACTATATTGGATACCGTAGAATCACAAGATGTCGTGACCTTTACAGGTTCTGCCCTTGTAGGAAAAATGTTAAAGGCACACCCACGATTGATTGAAGAATCCGTGCCTTTTACTATGGAAGCCGATTCATTGAACGCCTCCGTTTTAGGAGAAGATGCCGTGCCCGGCACCCCGGAATTCAGCTTGTTCATCAAAGAGGTTCGAAAGGAAATGACCGTCAAAGCGGGACAAAAATGTACCGCGATCCGGCGTATCATCGTTCCCGAAAATCTGGTCGAAGATGTCCAAATTGAACTGGGAAAAGCATTGGATAAAGTAACGATCGGGGACCCAAGGCTTAAAGAAGTTAGAATGGGCTCTCTGGTAAGTCATCAACAAGTACTGGCGGTTCGGGATTCGGTAAACGATTTAGCTAAGGAAGCACAAATTGTGTATGGCAATCTAGACACCGTTGAAACCATTGGCGCCGATGCCCAAAAAGGAGCGTTCATTAGTCCGATACTACTTCGTGACGATCATCCGTTCGAAAACACTATAGTTCACGAACGGGAAGCCTTCGGTCCGGTAAGTACCTTAATGCCTTATAAAAACTTGGAAGAAGCGATAACTCTGGCCCAAATGGGCAAAGGCTCACTAGTATCTTCCATTGCCACAAGTGACGATAGTATCGCCAAAGCTTACGTCATCAATGCGGCCTCGCACCACGGTAGAATATTGGTGCTCAATAAGGAAAGCGCCAAAGAAAGCACAGGGCACGGGTCACCCTTACCCTATTTGGTTCATGGTGGTCCCGGTCGCGCGGGCGGTGGGGAAGAAATGGGCGGCATGCGCGGCATCAAACATTACTTACAGCGTACCGCCATTCAAGGTTCGCCGACTACCTTGACCGAGATAACGGGTATTTATCAGCCTAATGCCAAATACAAGGAAGCCGAGCAACATCCTTTTAAATACCACTGGGAAGATATTCAACCCGGCATGTCGCTTAAGACCCATAAGCGCACCCTGACCGATACCGATATCATCAATTTTGCAAACCTCACCTGGGATCATTTTTACGCCCACACCGATATCACTTCTTTAGACGGAAGTATCTTTGAAAAGCGAACGGCACACGGCTATTTTATTATTTCCGCTGCAGCGGGATTGTTCGTTTATCCGAATAAAGGTCCCGTTTCTGCGAATTACGGTTTGGAAGAATGTCGGTTTTTACGCCCTTTGTACCACAATGATACCGTTTACGTTCGCTTGACCTGTAAACAAAAAGTAGATCGGGATGTTGCCGGTGCGGAACACCCTAGCGGCATCGTCAAATGGTTTGTGGAAGTTTTCGATGCCGAATCTGACTCTCAGGAAGATGGGGACGAGTTAGTTGCCCTAGCCACTATTTTGACCATGGTACAGAAAAAACAGGAAACTTTTGTCGAAATGACGGAGGCCAAAATTCAGGAAGCCCTGAATAAGCTCACCGAAAATGCAAAACCAAAGTGGGGCATCATGACGCCGCAGCACATGATCGAGCATTTGGAGTTTACCTACAAAATAGCCTCGGGAGAAATTCAGGATTTCGAAATCGCGACGCATGAAAAAATACTGGAAAAAGTACATGCCAGTCTTTACGACTATCAGCCGTTCCCTAGAAACAGTCAGTTTCCTCTCCTAGAAAAAGATACCTTGGCGCCTTTACAGCATCCCGATTTGCAAACGGCGATTGAAGCCTTGAAAATCTCTAGAGCTGACTATCTCGAATATTTTAAAGAAAATCCCAAAGCCACAGTGAAAAATTTAATTTTTGGGGAAATGAATAGATACGAGTGGTATTTACTGGAACGCAAGCATCTGAATCATCATTTCTCCCAATTTAACTTACTTTAAAACATGACAGACCCTTACGTAAAATTAACCCTTGAAGAACAGGTAGGCTACATTGAATTTTTTCATCCTGCCCATAATTCCCTACCGGGAAATATCTTGGCCGAACTGGCGCAGACGATTACCGAGGCGGGTGAAAATAACGACATCAAGACAATCGTTCTAAAAAGCGGTGGCGATAGAACTTTTTGTGCCGGTGCAAGTTTTAAAGAGCTCATCAACATTAATGATGCAGCGACCGGAAAGGTGTTCTTCTCCGGATTTGCCAACGTTATCAACGCCATGCGCAAATGTCCGAAATTCATTATCGGTCGTGTTCAAGGCAAGACCGTCGGCGGCGGGGTCGGCCTCGCATCGGCTACGGACTATTGTATGGCCACTAAATTTGCCGCCATCAAGCTGAGCGAATTAAATATCGGTATTGGTCCTTTTGTCGTTGGGCCCGCAATAGAAAGAAAATTGGGCGTAAGCGGTATGTCGCAGATCGCCATGGATGCCAATTCGTTTTACCCTGCGGAATGGGCACGGGAAAAAGGTCTGTATACCCACATCTATGAAAATACTGAAGTTTTGGATGAAGCAGTAACCACGTTCGCCCAAAACCTTTGTACTTACAACACGGAAGCCATGCGCGATATGAAGGCCATGTTCTGGAAAGGCACAGAAGATTGGGATACGCTACTTATGGAAAGGGCCGCAACGAGCGGAACTCTGGTACTTAGTGATTTTACTAAGGAGACGCTTAAAAGATTTCAATAAAGTGGGATTGCTGATTGCTGGTTGCTGGTTGCTGATCGCAAATCAAAAATGGTTGATAATTAAGAACTAATTTTAGAACGTAAAATCCCGAATCAAAAATCAATAATCTCCAATCCCTATGATCTACAGTTTCAAAGGATTCATCCCTGTTGTACACGAATCAAGTTTCGTGCATCCCTTGGCTGCGGTAACCGGTAACGTGATCATTGGTAAGAACTGCTATATCGGCCCCGGTGCCGCTATCCGTGGGGATTGGGGCCAAATCATCCTTAAAGACGGCGTAAACGTACAAGAAAATTGTACCGTTCACATGTTTCCGGGCAAATCGATTACCTTGCAAGAAGGCGCACATATCGGGCATGGAGCCATAATCCACGGTGCCAACCTCGGCAAAAATGTTTTGATTGGCATGAACGCTGTTATTATGGACGATACCGAAATTGGTGATGAAAGCATCATTGGAGCCATGAGCTTCATCAAGGCAGAAACTAAAATTCCGCGCAGAAGCCTAGTCGTGGGTAATCCAGCAAAAAGAATAAAACAAGTATCTGACGAAATGATAGCTTGGAAAACGAAAGGAACCGAATTATATCAAAAATTACCTGCGGATTGCCACGAATCGCTAAAAGAAGTGGAACCCCTTAGGGAAGTTCCCGAAAATCTACCTACTCAAGAGGAGGCGTACAAAACCTTAAGAGAAAGTTTTAAGAAGTAGTAATATAGCTTAGTAACTAAGTAACTTTTCAATTTTTTCTTTCACCTTCTTTGTCGAAGGAATCATGGTTTCCTCCAAAACCGAATTTAACGGAATGGCCGGCATGTTCTCACTGCCGATTGTCATTACCGGCGCGTCGAGATATTGAAAACAATCTTCCTGAATTTTTCCGGCCAAGGCCCTGGCAAAACTATTGTTGGATGGCTCTTCGGTGACTACCAAACATTTACCGGTTTTTTTGACAGAAGCCATAAGGGTTTCTTCATCCAAGGGAAATAAGGTTCGTAAATCGACAATCTCGATTTGATGTTGTAATCCCAATTCCTCGGAAGCGTTCATGGCCCAATGAACACCCATGCCATAGGTCACGATTGTTACCGTTTCCACATTTTCTTGTTTCCAAATTTCTTGTAGTACCCAAGCTTTTCCCAGGGGCAGCACATAATCTTCACTGGGCTCGACCGAAGTTGCACCTTTGGTCCCCTTAACTTTGGACCAATACAATCCCTTATGCTCTAAAATCACCACAGGATTCGGGTCGTAGTACGCCGCTTTCAGCAAACCTTTTAGGTCGGCCCCGTTACTGGGATACGCAATCTTAATGCCCCGGATATTGGTGATAACACTTTCTACGGATGAGGAATGGTACGGCCCGCCACTACCGTAAGCACCGATCGGAACCCTTAAAATCATCGATACCGGCCATTTTCCGTTAGACAGATAGCAGCTTCGGCTTGCTTCAGTGAACAACTGGTTCAAGCCGGGCCAAATGTAATCGGCAAACTGTACCTCAACGATGGGTTTCAGGCCCACGGCACTCATTCCCACGGTCGAGCCTACAATAAAGGCCTCTTGTATGGGCGTATTGAACACCCTGTCGTCTCCGAATTTCTGCGCCAAGGTTGCGGCTTCCCTGAACACACCGCCTAATCTTCCCCCGACATCTTGTCCGTAAAGCAGACATTCTTTATGCTTTTTCATGAGTTCTTCGACGCCCAATAAAGCACAATCGACCATCACTACTTTTTCTGCCCCTTCCGGTGAACGGGTTCCTTTTTCTTCGGTAATCGGTGTAGGTGCAAAATCGTGGGTAAAGAGGTCTTCAGGTTCCGGGTCGTCAGCCTTCAGCGCTTTTTCGAAATCGGACTGTACTTTGGCTTTCGCCGAACTTTCTATGGATATCACTTCTTGTTCAGAAAATCCGGCAGCTAATAATTGCTGTTTTAGAACGGGATGGGGGTCTCTAGACTTAGCTTCCTCCAAATCATCGCGATACCATTCCATGCGTACACCAGAGGTGTGATGGTTCAGTAGGGGAACTTTCGCATGCACTAAAAATGGCCTACGTTCCGTCCGGATGGTTTTGATGACTTTTTCGAGGGCTTCATAACTTTCCGTAAAGTTGGCTCCGTCGATGGATATAGCTTCCAAGCCGTGGAAACCTTTCGCATATTCAAAAGCATTTTGCGCTCTGGTTTCCGCCGCATTTGCCGAAATATCCCAGTCGTTGTCCTGTACCAGGTATAGAATGGGCATCTGCTTTAAAGCGGCCATTTGAAAGGCTTCGGCAACTTCCCCTTCGGTGACGGATGCGTCTCCCAGAGAACAGACTACAATAGGCGCATTCCCCCTAGCGCGGGAATCTTGTGAATGAAAGGACGCATCGTAAACCTTACTAGATTTTTTATCTGGATCTTGCTGTTCATTTGCTTCGATGCCGTCGGCAAAGAGATTACCGCTTTCGCGATACCTAAACCCCATGGCCACTCCCGTTGCAGGAATGGCCTGCATTCCCGTTGCCGAGGACTGATGGGGAATTTTGGGCTTATCGTCATCCCTTAAACTCGGATGACAATAATAGGCCCTTCCTCCGGAAAATGGGTCGTCCCTTTTTGCCAGTAATTGTAGCATTAGGTCGTAAGGTTCCAAGCCGAACGATAACAACATGGCATCGTCCCTGTAATACGGGAAGACATAATCTTGCGGCAATAATTGCAGGCCCACCGCTACTTGTATAGCCTCGTGCCCTCGGGAGGTAGCATGCACATATTTGGAGACCTGTTTGAAATTGGCCTCGTAGAGCTCCGTCATGGCTTTCGCCATGCAAAGTATTGAAAATCCCTTTTCAAGTGTTTTTTTATCCATATCGGTCAGTGCTGCGTTTGCAAGAATTCGTCGCTGTTGGTCAATTCGATTTTGATGGTCCAACCGAATTTATCTTCAATTTTTCCCGTTTTGATGGCGTTAAGGGTGTTGTTAATTTCTAGTCCCACCGGACTTTCATCCGAAACATGGATGGTCTCATCGTCAACACCGATTTCTTGAATGTAAGCAATACCGACCGCTGTTCCCGTTCCGAAAGCTTCGTCCAACTTGCCTTGTTTTGCTGCTGTTTTAATTTCATCTATGGTAATAGCGCGTTCGATCACTTCGTAGTTTTTGTCACGTAATAGCGCGATGACGCTCCTACGTGTGATACCGTCCAAAATGGCTCCCTCGCGTTTTGGGGTGATAAATTTTCCATCTATTTTGAAGAAAATATTCATGGTGCCCACTTCTTGGATATATCTGTGTTCAACGGCATCCAACCATAAAACCTGATCATATCCTTTGGCTTTAGCCAGTTCCGTAGGGCGAATCGCTCCCGCATAATTACCCGCCGCTTTGGCTTCCCCGGTTCCTCCGTTCGCTGCACGGATGTATTGTTTTTCCGCCCATAATTTTATGCGTTTGCTAAAGAACGGTCCCGCAGGCGAGGCCATGATGATAAACTTATACTGGGTCGCTGCCCGCATACCGATAAAGGGCTCGTCGGCATACATGACCGGTCTCAGGTAAAGTGCGCTCCCATCTGTGGGCGGAATCCAATCGCGCTCGAGGTCGACCAAGCGTTTTACGCCATCAACGAACAATGCCTCAGGAAAATTGGGCATGCCCATTCGATCTGCACTCGCATTCAATCGCGCTGCATTCTGGTCGGCACGGAATAATATCGGATTTCCGTCAGTATCTACCGTAGCCTTCATTCCTTCGAAAATGGCCTGGCCGTAATGTAACGCCATCGCCGCCGGATGCGTGGGAATCATAGATAGAGGTTCTATTCTCGGGTCGGTCCATTCGCCGTTTTTATAATCACAGATAAACATGTGATCGGTGAAGGTTGTACCTAGAGGAATATTGTTGAAATCTACATGGCCAACTCTGGATTCTTCGACTTTGGTAATCGCTATGGTTTGTGACATTGTTTTTATATTTTTCGATGCATATCAAATTGTTCCAAATAATCCGCGACACGACGTACAAAGCTTCCGCCTAAAAAGCCATCAACGACGCGGTGGTCGAAGGATAGGGATAGAAACATCATGCTACGAATCGCAATTTCATCCCCGTTTTCGGTTTCTATGACCTCCGGTCGTTTTTTGATGACTCCCAAAGCTAGAATGGCCACTTCAGGCTGATTGATTATGGGAGTGCCCATAATGCTACCAAAAGTGCCGACATTGGAAATCGTGAAGGTGCTTCCTTTTATATCTTCGCCCGCTAATTTGTTTTCCCTGGCCTTTTCGGTCAATTCGTTTACGTTGGCCGCAATAGTCGGTAAATCTTTGGTATCGGCATTTTTTACTACCGGTACGATCAGGTTGCCACTCGGCAGCGCGGTTGCCATACCAATATTGATAGCTTCTTTGACGATAATCGTATTGCCATCTACCGAGGCATTGATGTTCGGAAAATCCTTCACCGCTCTGGCCACGGCCTCCACGAATAATGGGGTGAAGGTCAAACGCTCCCCATATTTTTCTTGAAACGCCACCTTGTTTGCGTTCCGCCAAGCTACCATGTCTGTCAAATCGGCCTCGACATAGGCCGTAACATGGGGTGCCGTGTGTTTAGAATACACCATATGATCGGCAATCATCTGGCGCATTCTATCCATTTCGATGACCTTTCCCTTGCCTTTATCGAAACTTAACTGCGGGATTCGAAATACCGAAGGGTCTTCTTGTGCCACGGGCTGCACGAA
>JBATUY010000377.1:0-7129 GCA_049671465.1 Pricia sp.
ATACAAAGTAGTATGACATACAGTATCGGGCGAGATGTATTTCTTTGCATCCTTTTTAAATTATCATAAACGACGTTCATCACAGGTGTAGATTTGATGGATCAAGATATCGGTACTATTTCTATTTTGAAAACTTTTGTTTGGCATTTTCCGAATTGACCTCTAAAATTTAGTTTCCAGTTCCGTTAAGGTGTAAGCACCTCCAAAAGAAAAGGGCTTTAATACTCAAAGACCACCGCCGTATAGCACTTTAACTTCGGAATTATTACAGCTATGCCATTGCCGTTTTTTTTCATGAACAGGGTTTTGCCTGAAGGGATCTGACTCCGATTCCATAATCCTTGAATTTGTTCGACATAGTCGAAGATGAAGCCAATATTCTCATCCATTAAAATTGTCCGTAGGTTTCAAATCTTGGGTGTTTCTTCGGTAATCTTTCATGTCATCTCGGTCCAATTGTGCCCGTTCGGGATGTATCTCTACATCATGGGCGGAGCATCCTACCGTGTAATAGGCAAATACCTTGACCCCATCTCGCGGCATGCTTCGATTTGGGCCTTGAACAGGTCAAAATCTAAATGAGGTTGTATTTTCCCCACTTCGGTGGGATAGTAACTCCAACCATAGTGGTCCTTGGCAAAAAAAATGATGCGTTGACATTGCTAATCTTTAATACTCATCTTTCAAATATATATTCAATCGTTTAATTAAGATAATTCGAATTTATAAATACCTAATAGGAGATGGCGTATTTGAGTTTGATTTGAGAAAAGAATCTCAAAACTAAATTTTCTGAGCCTTGATAATATTTCGATTGCAGTTTGAATGAATTACAATTTTAAAAAACCAAAGAACTTTCGCTTAAACACAGGATATGTTTAAAAATTGATGATAATTCTAAGAATCTCAAAGTAATCTGAAGTTAAAATATCAAATCTTTAATATTTAATTTTGTTATTTAATCGATTAAACATACATTTGATTTGATTAAACCTTTAATCAGTTTAATCCGAATACATTTTAGTGATTCCTAATCCTTAGGCTTCAATAAAATAGCTTATTGTCGGAACGATTAAAAAAATTCAACTAAACTAAATACTTATGAAAAGACTGAGTTTTTCCCCTTTTGCATTTGTTGAACTGCGTGAGTTTCACTCTAGTATAAGACAATTTTTTATCGCATTATTTCTGCTTTCAACCATGTTTAGCGCAAAAGCTGAAAGCTCAGATATGCCCACAAATTTAATTCTCAATCCTCTAAATGAAGTTGAGGCCGAGTCAAACGTTCTGCAAGCGTCGGTTAGTGGGGTAGTTACTGATGAGGCAGGTGTTCCCTTGCCTGGAGCCAGTATAATCGAAAAAGGTACAACGAATGGCACGCAAGCGGATTTTGATGGTAATTATTCGTTGGAGGTAGATGGGTCTGACGCTGTTCTTATTTTTTCATATATCGGATACGAGCCACAAGAGGTTGCAGTCAACAACCAGTCGGCCATAGACATTTCGCTTCAACCTGGCACATCCCTTTTAGACGAAGTTGTTGTAGTGGCCTATGGTACTCAGAGCAGAAGAAAGGTAACCACTGCAATATCAAATTTGGGGGGTGAAGAAATTGCGGAGCTTCCCATTGCTCGAGTTGAACAGGCCCTACAAGGTAGGGTAAGTGGTGTAAATGTTATCGGTAGCGGAACGCCAGGTTCGAACCCAACGGTTCGAATTAGGGGCCTAGGTTCCGTATTGAATAGTGACCCTCTTTTTGTAATTGACGGTATTCCTGTGGGTCAAGGTGGATTGAACGATGTGCATCCTAAGAATGTTCAGGATGTTACCGTACTAAAAGATGCGGCAAGTACAGCAATATACGGTTCTCGTGGCGCAAACGGTGTTGTATTGATAACGACCAAAAAAGGAAAGGTCGGCCCGGGAAAATTAACTTTCAATTCGTATTACGGTGTAAAAAAAGTTCCGGAAAACCAACGATATGATCTGCTCAACACGGATCAATATATCAATTTCGCGGTAAATGATTTTAACGTGGCCCCTGCAAGGTTCGATGATTATGATTTTGCCGCCCAAGATTTTAGGGTCGGCAGTCCCAGTGAAGAATTTCGCGGTGTTGAAACGGACTGGCAGAGTGCTGTTTTACCGCAGGGCGCCATCGAAGATTACTATCTAGGTTTATCAGGTGGTACGGAAGAAGTGACCTACAATCTCGGCGGGGGCTATTTCGAAGAAGATGGTACCATTGTCAATACATATTTTAGGCGAATTTCATTTAACGCGAACATTCAGGCCAACCTCGGTAAATTCAAGCTCGGTTCGTCGTTGATTTTATCTAGAAATAGCAGTAATGATCCTGATGGCGGTTCGATTGTTAGGGCCATTCAAATGATGCCCTACATACCTGTCAGGGACCCAAGTAGATTAGGAGGGTTCAGGGCCTCTGATAACGCTGACGGTGCCGACCCTTTTCAGCCTGTTCTTTATAACGAATTGATAGAGGACGAAGCAACATCAACAAAGGTTTTGGTCACTGCATTTGGACAATATGAAATTCTCGAAGGTTTATATGCCAAATTACAACTGGCAGGGGAAAATGCCTTTATTCAAACACAACGCTTTTTGCCTACGTTCAATGCAGGTGAGATAGGGTTTAACCAAAATTTCAACCCCGAATTTACAAGAAATCAGACGACATATGTTTCTCCCGTAGCAACGGGAACCCTGAACTACAATAAAGATATCGGAAATCATAATATTGATCTTTTGGGAGGTTACGAGATACAGACATTTACCAACGAAACAGTGACCGCACAAGCCACTTTTTTGCCCAATGAAAATGTTCGAAACCCGGCAAATTCAGCTGCCGAGGACCAAAGATCAGCGGTCACCATTGACCGAAGCGGAATTATTTCTTGGTTCGGTAGGTTGAACTATGACTACAAGGGCAAATATCTTTTGGGAGCTTCGATAAGACGCGACCAATCTTCGAGCTTCGCACCGGATAATAACACTGGCATATTCCCTTCCGCCTCTGCGGGATGGACCATTTCCGAGGAAAAATTCTTCGAAGGCATTAAGAATACCATTTCAAATCTGAAAATTAGGGGCAGCTGGGGTATAAATGGCAACACGGCAACGGGCTCCTATACATGGGATCCTACGGTTGTCGCAAATCTTGACTATAATTTAGGTGGAGGTACTACGGTTACGGGGCTAACACAGAACCAGTTGTTTAACAGAGGTTTGCAATGGGAAGAGGTAGAAAAATTCAATGTGGGGCTCGATGCGGAATTCTTTGGAGGTAAGCTTTACTTTAGTGCGGAGTACTATAAAAATACCGCAAACGACTTGATTATTCGAGTACCCCTGCCCAACTCGGCAGGTGTTGATAATAACCCGTTGGCAAACGTCGGTTCGGTCGAAAATACCGGTATGGATTTTTCAATGGGCTACACCGAGCAGGGCCATGACTTTAAATGGTCCGTTGACGCAACAGCGTCCATTGTAGAAAATGAGGTACTTTCCCTTGGTGAAGACGAGAGTACCAGTATTTCAAGTGACACTAATTTCTTGAACACGGGTGCACCGGTTACCAGGGCCGAAGTTGGCGAGCCTATAGGTTTTTACTTTGGGTATGAAACCGATGGCATTTATCAGACCCAAGCTGCAGTCGATACTGATAATGCCGCGGCAGCGGCCATTTCCGGTGATCCGACGACGACTAGACAAGGCGCTGCAATCGGTCCCGGCGATATTCGGTATCAGGACCAAAACGGAGATGGTGTAATAACCGGTGATGATAGGGTAAATATCGGCCACTATCTACCCAATTTTACGGTCGGTCTGAATACATCGATGTCGTACAAAAATTTCGACTTGGATATGAATTGGCAGGGGGCGTTCGGTTTTGAAATATTACATTCAAACCGATACTATACAGAAGGTATGACACGTTTATTCAACATGGGCACCCAGGTCCTAAATGCCTGGACCCCAACAAATACGAATACCGATATCCCCAATGCGACGGGTCAAACACAAGCAAATGCTGTTATTTCCGATCGATGGATAGAAAAAGGGGATTTCGTTAAATTACGGTTTGTAACACTAGGGTATACCCTCCCTGAATTAAAAGATAGTCCTTTCTCAAAATTACGATTATATGCCCAAGCTCAGAACCTATTTACGTTCACAGGCTACACTGGTTATGATCCCGAAGTTCAAGGTACCGGAAATGCACTGTTTACCAACGGTGTCGATCAAAGTTCAATTCCTGTACCAAGAACCTTAATTTTAGGAATTGAAGTTGCTTTTTAAAAAAAAAATGAGTTGTGAAAACAAAAATTAATACAATGAGAAAATTAAAGAAATTTAGAAGTGTGGCCATACTATGTTGCGCCATGTTGGTCACCTTTAGTTGTGATGACGAATTCTTGGCAGAGGGTAACCCCTCGGCACCAAGTGTAGCAAATTCCTTTGCTAATCTAAGAGAAGCGGAGGCGTCTGTTTTCGCAATCTATGCAGGCCTGCAAGAAAACGAATCTGTAGCCCGTGAATGGTGGTGGCTCGTAGATACACTATCTGATGAACTCAAAAGCGCCGGTCCACAACTAGAGGCAGGTCGCGCTCAGATTCTGAATTATGATATTGATGCCTCAAGTGGTCTAATATCACAAGCGTGGTTGGGTCTTTACAGAATTATTCATCGTTCGAATCTCGTAATCAATACCTTGCCCGATAAAGTAAGTGACCAATTGTCTCAGGCCGATGTCAATCTATTGGTAGGTGAAGCTAAATTTCTTAGGGCTTGGGCCTATTTTGAACTGGTTACCTACTGGGGCAATGTTCCATTTACGTTGGAAACCGTGGAAGATTTTACCGGTGGGGTACCGATGGCCGACTCAGAGGAAACCATCCGAATTCAAATTTTGGAAGACTTGGCAGCAGCCGAGGCCGCGTTGCCCAGTGTGACGGCATATCGCGGAACCAATAATCTGGGAAGGGTGACAAAAGGTACTGCACAAACGCTACTAGGTCGTGCCTACATGTATTTCGGAGACTTCGTCTCTGCAAGAACGGCTTTGCAGAAGGTCATTGATTCCGGTGATTATGCTTTGGCCCCCAACTATGAGGATAACCACAGGGAGGAAACCGAAAATAATATCGAGTCGATTTTTGAAGTTCAATTTGAGCGTGTCTTGACCGATGTTTGGGGTGGAGCCGCCAAGGCTGTGCAGTATCGAACGCAAGAATATACACCGTTTATATGGCACAACGTGGTGCCGTCAGACGAGTTGGTAGCAGCGTTTGAAGAGGGTGATCCAAGGTATAAACTTTGTTTCCTTGAATATGGCGATTTACATGGCCCTAATAATGAAGATGTTTTTACACAGGAAGATATAGCCCAAGGCATTGCGAATGGAGTACACTGGAAAAAATACGGTTATGATTACCAAGTATCCGTACCGGAAATGTTCTCAGGTATTAATTTACGTATGTTGCGATATGCCGATGTATTGTTGATGATGGCAGAAATAGAAAACGAGCAAAATGGCCCTACCGGCTTGGCTTTAGATTATGTAAATCAGGTTCGATCGCGTGCAGGGGTTCCCGATTTGCCAACCGCCGAGTACCCGACATCATCGAAAGATCAAATGTTTAACGCCATCGTGCATGAACGTCGGGTCGAACTAAATTCTGAACAAGCGCGTACCAGAGATGTCAAGCGTTGGTTCAGAGATGGTAAGGTCGGACCACCAAGCCCCAATTACGAACCAAGACATGAATTCTTGCCTATTCCTTTAGATGAAATGGACAATAATCCGGCCCTTACTCCTGCCGATCAGAAGCCCGGATATTAGGTTAGTTTTGAGTTAGTTTGAGTTAGTTTCGAAAAACCCATGATTTCCGTGGGTTTTTCTATTTTTAATAAATTTCTTTTGGTCATGTATACCATAAAATTCTTTATCGGTATTGGTCTCTTAGGTATGCTGGTAAGTTGTCACCAGTCTTCTAAGACATTCAAAAAGTTCGAAATGTTGAACAGTCAGGATACTGGAGTTTCATTTCAGAACACTATCGACGAATCTTCGATGAGTGTTTTTGATTATGTAAATATGTACAACGGCGCGGGAGTGGCCGTGGCAGACTTTGACAAAGACGGGTACCAAGATTTATTTTTTGCCGGAAATTTGGTTTCGTCGAGATTGTATCTGAACAACGGTAAGATAAGACCACTTAGCTTTTTAGACAAAACCAAGGAGTCCGGTATCGGTACGAATACTTGGGTCAACGGGGTTACTGTCGTAGACATCGATCAAGATGGATGGGATGATATTTATTGTAGCGTATCAGGTGGAAAATCAGGTAAGAACAGGGCCAACCTTCTATTTCTAAATAAAGGTATCGATGCCGAGGGCCGGATCAGTTTTGAAGAAAAAGCGGCCCAGTACCACCTCAATGACACTACACACACCATACAATCTGCATTTTTTGATTATGACGGAGACAACGATCTCGATGTTTTTATGATTGTGAATCACCCTACTGGTTATTTAGATTCAGAGGCCAATCGTATAACTCGCATCGAAAAAATAGGGAATACCGAACGAACGGATCGACTATACAGAAATGACGGTGTAGGAGCTGACGGACATCCGGTCTTTACCGATGTTTCCCAGAAAGCGGGCATTACTTTAGAAGGTTTTAGTCTAGGTCTGGCGATCAACGACTTCAACGAAGACGGTAAACCCGATATATATGTAGCGAACTTTTATGTCACAAACGATATTATCTATGTGAATAATGGTGACGGTACTTTTACCGACCGCATTCGAGATTATGTCAACCACACCAGTTTTGCCTCCATGGGTATCGATGTGGCGGATATCAATAATGACGGTATGCAAGACTTTATGGTGCTTGATATGCTCCCGGAAGAAGATGCCAAGGTGAAAATGATGTATCCGGCCGTCGACCATATCGGGTTTAGCATGCGCAAAAAAATCGGCTATGTAAATCAATATAACAGAAACGTTTTACAGTTTAACAACGGCCAAAGAGATTCCATCCCACTAAAGTTCAGTGAAATAGGAAGATTTTCAAATGTTTTCAATACAAATTGGAG
>JBATUY010000378.1:0-1592 GCA_049671465.1 Pricia sp.
GGGCAACAATTTCCGCATCCGTCCGGAAGACAAGATTTTAAACGCCTTCGCCACTAATGGCCCGGGGGATTTAAGGACTCCCGTATCCCTCGATACCATTATCGAAGACGGCGAGCCCGTGCCCTTCATTAATAAATGGATAGTGGGTCCGGTGGACCAGGTGGATAACCGAAGGGTTCAAGACCCCAATGTGCCCATGTTGCGCTACGCCGATGTGCTGCTGATGCACGCGGAGGCAATCAACGAAACCGGCAGCACGGCCGATGCAATTCCTTTTCTGAACCAGGTAAGGGAACGGGCGGGTCTTGCCCCGACCACGGCATCAAGCCAGGCCGAGGTACGTCAGGCCATCCGCGACGAACGTATGGTAGAATTCGCCTTTGAGGGACTCCGGTATCATGACCTAGTGAGATGGGGCGAGGCCTTGAACGAAATCGAGGAACTCACCGACCCTGATAAGATCATTTGGCCCATCATCGCTCGGGAAATCGATTTGAATCCAAATCTATTACCCCAAAATCCCGGATATTGAATCCGTTTTTAAGAAGGCAGGGGTCGACCCAATACTTTTCTATTTATGGAATATTCACTCCTATATTTCATATCTTTTGAAAGTGTTGGAACACGACTATCGAATTGAAATCAAAACTGAAAAATGAGAAAAAAGAATTTTATAATAGTATGCTTTTTCGCATTGTCCACCGTGTTGAAGTTGGATGCACAGGAAGAAATCCAGATTTATAGCAACGAGGTCCCTGAGATTTACAATGTCTGGCACCGCATTGCAGATTTTTCTCCTGTACTTAGGGCAGTGGAGTCTGCCGAGCTTTCCCCCGACGGTCGACTGGCCGTTTCGGGTTCGAAGTTCGGGTATAAGGTCATGCTCTGGAATACCGCGGACGGTTCGCTGGTCTGGGAGAACGAGCACGAATCGGAAGTGGAGTGCGTAGTGTTTTCACCCGATGGAAAACGCATTGCCACCGGGGGCGAAGACTATATGGTCCGTGTTTGGGATGTCGCTACCGGAAAGCAGCTGGCATCTTGGGAACATGACGGCGGACTTGACGGAATCACTTGGTCCCACGACGGCACTATTATCGCATCAGGCTCCGAAGCGGGCGATGCCTGGCTTTGGAAGGGAGATGATTACAGCCTGATCGGAAAGATCAAGACCGGTTCGACCATCAACTCCCTCCGCTTTACCGAAGACGATGCCCATTTGGCTGTCGGGGGCAACAATCAGTATCCCGACCCCAAGACAAAAAAAACTATCTATGACGGTTTTGCCTCCCTGATCGATGTGAAGGCCCAAAAGGTGATTCGGGAATATAAAGGGATGGAAGGCTCGGTAAAATCCGTTCGCATTTCGCCGGATGAGAAACTGCTAGCGACGGGTGGGTTCGATAATACCGCCAGGGTCTTTGATTTCGAGACCGGAAAACTGCTACATACCTTCGAGCGGCCTCTCAAGGTAGAAGCGGTGGATTTCACGCCCGACGGCCAATTTTTAGCTATCGGAGGACACGAGCTGCAGGTCGTCTTTATGCGATTATCCGATTTTAAGGAAGCCGGTCAGGTGAATACCCCCCGGA
>JBATUY010000379.1:0-2604 GCA_049671465.1 Pricia sp.
AACTGGTCCGGTTATAAATTTCGAATCGGGATGTAGAAACATAAGTACCGCGCTATTGATATCTTCGGATGCCCCGGGCCGACCGCCATCTAGAGGTTGTTTGGTCTTTAGAAAGTTTAAGATTTTATCATCTTCGGCCGCCCTTTTGGCCATGGGTGTCAGAAATAGGCTTGGGGCAATCACGTTTATACGGATGTTCTGTTCGGCGTAATAAGAGGCGATGGATCTTGAAAAACCGATAATGGCCGATTTGGCCGCTGCGTAGGCATGGGTCACAAAGTATTTGGGAGAAGGGGAGTAGCCCAGCACCGATCCCATGTTGAGGATGGCTCCCGATATTTTATGTTCCAAGAAATAGTTTACCATAGCCTGATTGGACAGCATCATAGAGGTAAGGTTCAGCTCTATGGTCTTGTTCCAACCTTCTAAGCTCAACTGATCTAACGGCCCGTCGCCCCATCTGCGCCCACTACCTCCGGCGACATGAAAAAGGCCAGCTACCGAACCAAAGGTATCATGTGCCATTTGAATTGCTGTTTTCATGGTACCGGCATCCGTCGCATCGCCGGACAGTGCCAAGGTGTTTTTGCCCAGTTGTCGTTTCGCGTTATCACAGCTTTCAGGCTTTCTGCCGACTACAATCAGGTTCGCTCCATTTTTTTGCAAGGCCATTGCTGCGGCAAGGCCCATGCCCGTGGTACCGCCCATGATGATATAGGTATTGTTATTGAAGTCCATTGTCATCAGGTTGCCCAGGGTTTATCGCCTTGGTTGTAGGGAATGCAAGCTTCGAACTTTCCGGGGAGCGGGAGGTATTCGCGGGCCTGCGTCATCCCGATTTCCGAAGAAAAATAGCCAGAAAGTGTCAGGCCTTTTAAGAGTGAAAAATAATGCGGCGGTACTATCGCGGTGCCTTCCATGCCGAGGTAATAGGCTTCGGCTTCCGATTGTATAGTTTCCAATAGCTCTAGCTTTTGAGGGGCTTCGGCATCGATAAACGATGTTTCGAAGCTTTTCGAAGCCTTGGCATCTAAATTGTTCAAGCCCTCTACCAATATAATCTGTTCCTCTTTGGGCATACAATCCGCATACATCGTGATCATATAGGCGCCGATTTCGGTCGCCTTCGCCCCAGGTGAAGATGCTGTGGTAGGTATGAAGGTTTCTCCGATGTCATCGAGTAGGGGAATGTCGGCTTTCGTCAAGGCCGTTCTAACTCGCGGTTCGTACTCGCAGGCTTGCAGCAAGCCCATCGAGGGCATCAGCAACGCTCCCCCGGTGCCCAGGGTCAATCGATTTAAAAATGATTTTCTTTTCATCGGAAGTGGCTTATAGGTTCATTTTTTTGAGTTCGTTGACCGCAAAATCGGCAGCCCTGGCCGTGATGGCCATATAGGTCAACGAAGGATTTTGGCAAGCGCTCGACGTCATACAAGAACCATCGGTGACGAATACGTTTTCGGCGCCCCAGACCTGATTGTTGCCGTTCAATACCGAAGTTTTCGGGTCACGGCCCATGCGTGCCGTACCCATTTCGTGTATGTTCAGACCGATATTTCGGAATTCTTTTTTATCGGTTATATTTTTGAAGTTCATTTTGTCGAGCATCTCCATCGCCGTGGTAACCATATCCTTCGTCATGGCGGTTTCGTTTTCTTTGTACTCCGCATCGATTTCCAATAAGGGTATGCCCCATTCATCGGTCTTGTCTTTGCTCAACGAGATCTTGTTTTCATGGTAGGGTAGACATTCGCCCATTCCGCTAAATCCAAATTTCCAAGGCCCGAGCTGGGTCAGGTCTTCTTTTAGTGCTGTGCCTATGGCCGTTTTACTTGCATCGCTGTAGGCGGCCCGTGAACCTCCGGCACCGTAAGAATATCCTCTTTTAAATGCCGTTTGCTTATCCTTGCCAAAATTCCGGAAACGGGCCAGATACGTTCCGGTCGGTCTACGGCCTGAGTAATATTTATCATCAAAACCTTCGTATTCGCCTTCTACTTTACAATTGTAGTTGTGGTCCATCAAATTATGGCCGAGCTCTCCCGAATCATTGCCCATTCCGTCGGGGAAACGATTTGATTTGGAATTCATTAATAACAAAGTAGAATTTAAGGTCGAGCCGTTTACAAAGACAATCTTCGAAAAATATTCGATGACCTCTTTTGTATTCGTATCGATTACACGCACTCCCGTGGCTTTGCCAGAGTCCTCGTCGTACATGATCGATTGTACCACTGAAAACGGCCGAAGGGTCATATTTCCTGTTTTCACGGCCGCGGGAAGTGTTGAGGAATTACTGCTGAAATAGGCTCCGAACGGACAACCTCTGCTGCATAGGCTTCTGTATTGGCAAGGTCCGCGACCGTTGAGTCTTGCGGTAAGGTTCGCCGTTCTCGAAATGACCAAATGTCTGTCGTCGTACTGTTTTTGAAGCATTTCCTTTACGTGCTTTTCCAAACAGTTCATTTTCATGGGAGGCAAAAATTCGCCATCGGGGATTACGGAAAGTCCGTCTTTGTTGCCACTGATACCTGCAAATTTTTCGACATAACTGTACCAAGGGGCGATATCTTTATAGCGAATGGGCCAGTCTACGGCTAAACC
>JBATUY010000380.1:0-2794 GCA_049671465.1 Pricia sp.
AGGTAAAATACCTAAAGATTCAAAAGTAATTGATAGAACCTGGGCAAAAGTCAATAAGAACGGAACTCCAGATAAACGATTTAAAGGTAATTATCAAATTCCGGTAGTAAAATATGGCGAAATTCAGTTATCAACCGATACAGGTCTCAATGAAGAATATGAGTTTAGCAATTATGAGTTTTCCGAAGATTTTGCTAAGGCATTTATTGATTATCAAAACCTGATTAAACACTCGGAAAAATTAAAAACGTAGAATAGCACTAGAATCGAGGTAATATAGGACACTATCCCATTAACTGTGTAAGTTAAAAATAACAGGGGGTTTGGCTTTTTTAGAGTCTGACCCTTTTTTCATAGATCGTAAGGAACTGATTTAGTATTATGCCCCAGTTCCTGATGGGCATCGACCACTTTTTCGTGGTCTCCCTTACTGCCAAATATACGGATTTCATCACGGCATCGTCGGTGGGGAACGACAGTTTGTTCTTGGTGTACTTCCTGATCTTACCGTTCAGGTTCTCGATAAGGTTCGTCGTATATATGATCTTCCGGATTTCCAACGGGAACTCGAAGAAGACCGTCAGGTCCTCCCAATTGTCCCTCCAGCTCTTTATCGCATAGGAATACTTGCCTTCCCATATCCTGGCAAAGTCCTCCAGGGCGGCCTTGGCCGCCTTTTGGTTCGGAGCATTGTAGATATGCTTCATATCTGCGGTAAAGGCCTTTTTGTCCTTCCATACCACATATCTGCAGGCATTTCGTATCTGGTGTACCACGCATATCTGGGTCTTGGAATCCGGGAACACGTTCCTGATGGTATCGGTAAAGCCGTTAAGATTGTCGGTGGCCGTGATCAGGATGTCCTCGGTGCCGCGCGCCCTGATATCGGTGAGCACGGACATCCAGAACGCAGAGGACTCGTTCTTGCCCAGCCACAGCCCGAGTACCTCTTTCTTACCGTCCCTACGCAGGCCCACGGCCACGTAGACCGTCTTGTTGATGACCTTGGAGCTCTCGCGGACCTTGAACACGATACCGTCCATCCATACGATCATGTAGACCGGTTCCAGCGGGCGGTTCTGCCATGCGGTTATGTCGCCCGATACCTTTTCGGTGATCCGGGATATTGTGGAGGTCGATACATCAAAATCATAGACCTCCCGTATCTGTTCCTCTATATCGCTGTTGCTCATGCCCTTGGCATAGAGCGATATGATCACGTTCTCAATGCCGTCGACCATATTGCCCCGTTTGGGCACTATCATGGGATTGAAGGACGCGTCCCGGTCCCGCGGCACGGTGATCTCGGACTCCCCGAACGAGGTCCGTACCTTTTTCTTGGAATGGCCGTTGCGCGAGTTGCCGGCCTTGGACCTTTGGTGCTTGCCGTAATCCAGATGGCCGTCCAGTTCTCCCTCGAGCATTTTCTCTATGCCGCGTTTTTGGAGTGCCTTCAAAAAACCGTTCAGCTCGTCGCCGGTCTTGAACTGTTTCAGAAAATCGTCGTTGAATAATTCCTCTTTCTTCATAATGGTGTGAAAATTTAAAATTAATAAAATAGCGGGGGCATGCCCCCGCTATTTTATTAATTACACACTTTATGAGATAGTCCCGTAAAACTCAAATCTATAAAAGACTACCATTAACAAGTCTTGAACTAAAGCTTTTGTTTCCCTTATTTTTTAAATGGGCTAGCATAATGCCTATTCCCGGCAGACCATGAAGCAGACTCTGCTGATTTATTACAAAATCTTCTTCCCAATAGGAAGACTGAAGAATACGTTTTATAAGATCATCGGCATTAAACTTAAATGTCGTTTCATTTTCAAAAATATTATACTGGTTTATTAACCAATATATACCTGCTGTCCCATTAGCCAGATTAATACCCTTATCTTTAAGTTCGTCGTAAAGGATATATTCCAAATCGATTCCTTTCTTTAATACATTGGAATGTTCTTTCCAGCCTTTCATATTCATTTCCTGAAGGACATATTTCATAGCGACTAATAGAATAAGTCTATTACTTTGCAAACGAGGATAGAGTGATAATACTGTCGTTGAAAGGTGATTTAGTATCTTTTCTACTTTGTAGCTGTATAAATCCAGTTTAACAATTGATGAAAGCAGTATCAAACATATCGGGAGGTCCCAAGTAATATGGAAAGCTATGGGTTCTTTTGTATTTAGTTTTTGCTCTTCAATAGCATCCGCTAGGCGGTTAACTAAAACTATTAGTAGTCGTTTAAAAATATAGTCTTTTTCCTTGTTTAGTAAAAGACTTCCATCCGTAATTCGCGGAAGTAAATATGCGAGATAACCCAAAATGCCATTTTCTAGCCCAACCGGAATATCGGTAGAGTGTGCTATTGTATTATATATAGTGTTATCGACAGGTTCTAGCACTTCATTGACCTTACCATCAACAAACCCCTCTTGAATTAAATAATTGAAACCGAAAGCAATACCCGACAAACCATGAAAAAAACCATACCCAAGAATCTTGCCCTTTGTTTTGGTAAAGACTTCTATCAATAGTCTTTCAGCATCCTTTTGTGATACACTATTTTTATCCAAAGGAGACATGACGAAGAGGAAAACAGCTGCACCTAATTTACCATACATCAAACCTATTTCCTCTTCTTTCCAATCATGCTTCAATATCTCACTTCTAATAAATTTTAATCTTTTTTGTATCAGAAGTTTTGTACCCGCTTTTAGTTCCATTTACTTATTTCTTTCTCTAATTGCTCTCTAGACATCATAGAGATGCGAAACACCTCCTCGTTTTTTA
>JBATUY010000381.1:0-2167 GCA_049671465.1 Pricia sp.
CATTACCGCTACCCGTGGTGATGCTTACCTTGGTACTGTTCCCTAAAATTTCGATGCCCCGAGAATCAAAATACGCTCGGGCCTCTTCCGACGTGGCGTCTTCCAATTCGATCGTCGCCTCTATGACCATTTGATTTTTATTCCAAGTTTCGAACTCGATATCGGCATGGCTCGTATCGATATCCAATATGGCAGTGTCGTCTACCGTGAATTTTTCAGAGTAGGTCTTGCTTTGTTTTTGCCCATGGGCGCCTATGCTGATGAGGCATAGCCATAACGCTAGGGACTTACATACTGTTTTTCTAAACTGTTTCATTTTTTGATGTATTTAATTGTTTTAATTTTTCCTTCAATTTTTGTAGTAATTGTAAGCGTAACTGCAAGTTTTTGATCAGGGCGGTGATGGTTTGGTCATTGGGACCCGTCCTGTTCAGTTCCGTGTTCAGCGTTTGATACTCTTGGTTCAATACCCCCAACTGCTTCATAAAACTAGCTACCATGGCTTTGTTTTCGTCGGAAACCTCTAATTTGGACAACTCATAATTGATATTGGCCATATAATAGTCTTCTACCTTTTTCAGGTCGGGGGATAGATCGCCCAATGAAATACCCTCTTCCGTTTCGACGGACGCCTCCTTTTCCGCAACCTCGGGCCGGGGTGTCGTCTGTATGTTATGCTGTACCAAAAAATAGATGCCAATACCTAAAAGAATAAGCACGGAAGCGGCAATTTTAAACGATACGCCCCATGGTTTTCGTTGTTTCGGAAAACGATTTTCTAGGCGTGCTCGAAATCGTTCCGTATGTCCGGGTTTCATTCGTGGGCTATTGCCGTTCCGCTCGTTTTCAAAGAGGTTCCTAAGATCCTGTGCCATGCGTTTATTGTTTTAAAAGATTTTTGAGCTGTGCCTTTCCCCGTAATAGCCTTGTACGGCAATTGGTTTCCGAAAGCTTCAATACCTGAGCGATCTCGCTATGGTCGAAACCCTCGATCAAATACATCATTACTACGTATCTGTATTTTTCGGGCAAGCGTTCCATCGCCCGCTTTACGGCATCGATGGTGATGTCATCAGCTACCGACCAATCATCATCGGTTTTTACAAAGGCATAATTTTCATCCAAGGGCACTACTTCCCGCCTTTTCGATTTTAAAAAGTCGATACTCTGATTGACCACGATCCGTTTTAGCCAGGCCCCGAAAGTGACCTCGGCCCTGAACTGACCGATTTTTTCAAAGGCCTTGATGAAAGCTTCCTGTACCACATCTTCGGCGTCATCTACATTTTTGACAAAACCCACCGCGACCCTGAACATGCCATCGCAATACTTTTCGTAAAGTCTCAGCTGAGCCTTGCGATCGTTGCTTTTACAGCGTTCTACTAGTTCCATCGGAAACATCGGTCGGTTGTGTTCTAGGTTTTCTTTTTATAAGGACGAGCCAAAAAATCGATTGTTGCAAAAAAGGAATTATTTTTACAGAGGGCTATTGTATTTTTGAATTCGCCAAGCGTTTCAGGCTACCCATGGGGGAAGTTAGACAATAGCTTCGAAGCGTAAGTGTACCGGTTCTCGCGGAACAAAAAAATTATACATCCATTTTGAAACAAGTAACCCTCAGCAATGATCATATAACCTTACTGGTACTGGACTATGGCGCCATCGTTCAAAAAGTACTGCTAAAACATGAAGATGGCTCGGCTACCAATGTGGTGGTGGGCTTCAATTTTCCGGATGAGTATTTGGAGGATACCAAATATTTGGGCGCTTGTGTCGGCCGATATGCGGGACGTATTTCAAACAGAAAGTTTGTTCTCGACAGGGACGATTATCATCTTTATACGGAAAAAGGGATACATCTGCATGGCGGTAAAAAAGGATTCAATACCAAATATTGGACTTTCGAGGAGGTAATTCATGGAGAAAATCCGTTTGTAAAACTATCGTACCTCAGCAAGCATTTGGAAGAAGGTTACCCCGGCAACCTAAAGGTATCCGTGACCTATCAATTGATCGGAAGCGCACTGCACATTATTCACGAAGCGACTACCGACCGCACTACGGTCGTCAATTTGACCAACCACTCGTATTTCCGGTTCGACGACTCCGGTTCCGTCAACGACTACCGTTTACAGCTCAACTGTTCCAGTTACGCCGAAACCTATGA
>JBATUY010000382.1:0-17276 GCA_049671465.1 Pricia sp.
GTCCGATACCGTTGGAGATCCATTTGATGCGGACGGAGTTCAGCAGGTCTTCGGCCTGGGAGGGTAGCTCCCCGAAGCGGTCGATGAGTTCTACTTCGAATTTTTTCAGGCCCTCTTCGTCTTTGACCTGATTGAGTTCGGTGTACAGATTGAGGCGCTCGGTGATACTGTTGATGTAATCATCCGGAAAGAGCAGTTCAAAGTCGGAGTCTATCTGGGTTTCCTTGACAAAGATTTTGTCTTTGTGGCCTTCGACTTCTTCATAGAGCTCCTTGAATTCGGTTTCCTTGAGCTCTTCGATGGCTTCGGCCAATATCTTTTGGTAGGTTTCGAAGCCGATTTCGTTGATAAAGCCGCTTTGTTCGCCACCGAGCAAATCACCGGCGCCCCTTATTTCAAGGTCTTTCATGGCGATGTTGAAACCGCTGCCCAGTTCGGTGAACTGTTCCAAGGCTTCGATACGTTTTCGGGCATCTGTGGTCATGACATCGTAGGGTGGGGTGATGAAGTAGCAAAAGGCTTTTTTGTTGCTACGCCCTACCCGGCCGCGCATTTGGTGCAGGTCGCTGAGGCCGAAATTGTTGGCGTTGTTGATGAAGATGGTGTTGGCGTTGGTAACATCGAGGCCGCTTTCGATGATGGTGGTGGAAACGAGAACGTCGAATTCCCCGTTCATAAAGCTGAGCATCAGGGTCTCCAGTTTTTTGCCCTCCATACGACCGTGTCCGATGCCTACTTTGGCGTCGGGCACCAGACGTTGGATCATTCCAGCTACTTCGGTGATGTTCTCGATACGGTTGTGGATGAAAAATACCTGTCCCCCGCGCTGTATTTCATAGCTGATGGCATCGCGGATGGTTTCTTCTGACATGCCAATGACCCTGCTCTCGATCGGGTACCGGTTCGGTGGGGCGGTATTGATGACGGATAGATCGCGGGCCGCCATCAGGCTGAACTGTAAGGTTCGTGGTATGGGCGTTGCGGTCAGTGTGAGCACATCCACATTTTCCTTGATGGATTTTAGTTTGTCCTTTACCGCTACGCCGAATTTCTGTTCTTCATCGACTATTAGTAGACCGAGATCCTTAAATTTTACTTTTTTATTGACCAGCTGATGGGTGCCGATGATGACATCGACTTTTCCGGATGCTAGATTTTCCAAGGTCTCGCGGCGCTCTTTGGCGGTACGGAAACGGTTGAGGTAGTCTACGGTCACTGGCATATCGGCAAGGCGTTCCTGAAAGGTACGGTTGTGCTGAAAGGCCAGAATGGTAGTCGGGACCAGAACGGCCACCTGTTTGCCATTGTCGATGGCCTTGAAGGCGGCGCGAATGGCAACCTCGGTTTTTCCGAAACCTACGTCGCCGCAGATGAGGCGGTCCATCGGGCGCTCGCTTTCCATGTCGCGTTTGACGTCTTCGGTGGCTTTGCCCTGATCGGGCGTGTCTTCGTAGATGAAAGAGGCTTCGAGCTCGTTCTGTAGATAACTGTCGGGGCCATACTGAAAGCCTTTGTCCAGACGGCGCTTGGCGTAGACCTTGATAAGGTCAAAAGCGATTTTTTTGACCCGGCTCTTGGTCTTTTGCTTTAGTTTTTTCCAAGCCGCGGAACCGAGTTTATAGATTTTTGGCGGCGCGCCGTCCTTCCCGTTGAATTTGGATATTTTATGTAGGGAATGGATGCTCACATATAGAATATCGCGTTCGCCGTACATCAGTTTGATGGCCTCTTGTTTTCTGCCCTCGACGTCGATTTTTTGTAATCCCCCGAACTTACCGATACCGTGATCGATGTGGGTGACGTAGTCGCCGATCTCTAGTTTGTTAAGTTCTTTTATGGTGATGGCCGCTTTCTTGGCGTATCCGTTTTTGAGGTGGAATTTATGGTAGCGCTCGAAAATCTGGTGGTCGGTGTAGCAGACGATTTTTAGGTCGTCGTCTATAAAGCCCTGATATAGCGGAAAAACGACGGTCTGGTAGTGCACTTTTTGGTTGGCATCCTCAAAAATGGCCTGAAAACGTTTGGCCTGGGTTTCGCTGGCACAGAAAACATAGTTGGTGTAGCCGTCGTCTTTATGGTCGTTGAGGTCGGCGATCAACAGATCGAACTTCTTGTTGAAAGAGGGTTGGGGCTTGGTATCAAAATGGATTTCTTGGAATGCTCCTTGCGAGCGTGATGCTCCGGTCGTCAATATAATAAACCCTTCCAATTGTATCCTAAAACTTTCGGAGTCCATAAAAAGTTCCTCTGGCTCGGCGTGTTTGATATCTTTGGATAGCTTTTCGAAAGCTTCCAGCGCCTTTCCGTAGAAATAATCCAAACGGTCAGATATATAGTCCAGATTCTTCGCGAAAAGTATGGTCTCGGAAGAAATGTACTGCAAAAAACTTTCGCGTTTCTCTTGGATGAGCTTATCCCCCACATTCGGTATTATCGTAATTTTCTTCACCTTGTCGGTAGACAGCTGGGTCTCGACATCGAAGGTGCGGATACTCTCTACTTCATCCCCAAAAAACTCTAGGCGATAGGGCTCATCATGGGAAAATGAAAATACATCGACGATGCCGCCACGCACGGAAAACTCCCCGGGTTCGGTGACAAAGTCCACCCGCTTGAACTGATACTCGAAAAGTACCTCGTTGAGAAAATCGAGGGAGAGGGAATCATCCACTTTAACCTTTAAAGTATTCTTTTCCAATTCTCTTCGGGTAACCACTTTCTCGAACAGCGCATCGGGATAGGTAACGATGATGGCTGGCTTTTTACGGGAGTTTATCCGGTTCAGCACCTCGGCCCGTAGTAACACATTGGCGTTGTTGGTCTCTTCGATCTGATAGGGTCGGCGATAGCTTCCCGGGAAAAATAGTACATCCTTTTCACCGACCAGCTGTTCCAGGTCATTGAGGTAGTAGGCGGCTTCTTCCTTGTCATTGAAAATCAGAAGAAAAGGCGCGTCGGTATTTTGAAAGGCATCAGAGAGCACGAAAGATAGTGACGAACCTACGAGGCCATTAATGAGAATTGCTTCTTTATGGCCAATAGCATCCTGCAGTTTCCGGCTTTTGGGAGACTGTGCGAATAACTGGATAATCGAAGAATGGGTCAATTTACTTTTTTAGAAAGTGCAAAGATAACAAGTCGCGTTCAATGCATAGCATCCAATTTTAACCAATTTGGGTTACCTTTTATCCTGAAAAAACCGCAACTTTAGCGTTTATGAATTAAATTTTTTTTAAGGATGGATTTACAGTTGAAAAGTAAACGGGCCTTTATATCGGGTTCGACCAAAGGCATCGGAAAGGCGATTGCCAAAACCTTGGCCATGGAAGGTGCAACGGTAATTATCAACGGCCGTTCGCAGGAATCCATCAACAAGGCCCTGAAGGATATCAAAAAGGATGCGCCCGACGCCGACATTTCGGGTATTGTCTGCGATTTCGCTAAACCGGACGAGATTGAGAAGCTGGTCGGGGATTGCGGGGAGATAGACATCTTAATCAATAACGTAGGGATTTTCGAACCCAAGGATTTTTTGGATATCCCCGATGCGGACTGGCAGAGATTCTACGATATCAACGTGATGAGCGGGGTACGGTTGTCACGTGCATTCTTGCCCCAGATGTTAAAGAGAAATTGGGGCCGTATCATCTTTATATCCAGCGAAAGCGGTATCAATATCCCCGAAGAAATGGTACATTACGGCATGACCAAAACGGCACAGCTTGCCATATCGAGAGGCATCGCAGAAAGCACCAAAGGCACCAAAGTAACGGTGAATGCGGTATTGCCCGGGCCAACGCTGTCGGAAGGGGTCAAAGAATTCGCCGGTATCGGGGAAGACCAATCTCGAAAAGAAGTGGAAAAAGGATTTTTTAAGACCGAACGCCCTTCATCCCTGATCCAACGTTTTGCGGATCCGCAAGAAGTTGCGAATATGGTCGCGTACGTGGCTAGTCCGTTGTCATCGGCTACCAATGGTGCAGCACTTAAAGTAGATGGTGGCGTGGTAAAGACGGCGTTTTAAATAGTGAAACTTAAGTAATGGAGATGGAAAAAGCAGATAAAAAATTCGATGTTTTCGTAATAGGAAGCGGTATAGCCGGGCAGACCGTCGCAAAGGCGTGCGTGGAAGCCGGACTCAAAGTGGCGATTGCCGACCGGCGCGAATACGGGGGTACATGTTCAAATCGAGGTTGTGACCCTAAAAAGGTGCTACTTTCGGCTACTGAAGCATGGGAAATTGTGAAGCATCTGCAGGGCAAAGGGTTGAAATCGATGCCCAAAATCAAATGGAAAAAGCTTCAGAAATTCAAGAAGAAATTCACGAGTGCCATACCCAAGAAAACCGAGGAGAATTTGGGGCAATTGGGGATGAAACTCTACCATCAATCCCCTAAATTCTTAGATGAAAACACACTTTCCGTAGAAGGGAAAAACGTGCAAGCCGATAAAATTGTCATTGCTACGGGCTACGAACCACGGCCTTTGCCCATCAATGGCGCCAAGTATTTACAGGAAAGCGATGATTTTTTGAATCTGAAAAAACTTCCGAAAAGCATCGTTTTTCTAGGTGGAGGGTATGTCGGTATGGAATTCGCACACATGGCGGCTCGGGCAGGTAAAAAAATCACGATTATCGATACCGGTGACCGTCCGTTGCAGTTCTTTGACCAAGATCTGGTCAAAGAACTGGTGGAATATTCTAAAAAACTGGGTATTGATTTTATTTTCAAGGCGGATGTAACGTCGGTAAAAAAAGGTAAAAAGAAGTATAAAGTATCCTACAAAAAGGGAAGCAAATCAGCATCGATAAAAGCGCATCTGGTATTCAATACGGCAGGGCGTATTCCATCGATTTCCGAACTGGATCTGGAAAAAGGCAAGGTAGACTTTGACGAGGCCGGTATTACGGTGAACGGTTATCTTCAGAGTAAGTCCAATCCCCAGGTCTATGCGTGCGGAGATGTAAGCGATCAAAACGTTCCATTGACTCCCTTGTCGGGCAGGCAGGGCTACGTGGTGGGCGAGAATATCGTGAAGGGGAACAAAAAGAAATTGGAAACCCCGGTCGTTCCGTCGGTCGTCTTCACGTTACCGAACCTCGCCAGCGTTGGTTACTCCGAGGAAGAAGCGAAAGACCGCTATAAAAATGTCGTCGTTAAACAGGCATCGGTATCGCATTGGTTCAACGCGAAACGCATCAACGCGCCCGTGTACGCCTATAAAATTATACTGAACGAACGTACCGAAGAGATTGTGGGCGCCCACGTGTTGGGTCCTGAGGCGGCTGAAACCATTAACCTGTTTGCCATGGCCATCAATACCAAGATGACGGCTGACGACATCAAACGGACTATTTTTACGTATCCTTCTTGGGCGAATGATTTGAAAAGTATGGTTTAAAGTAGACCGTTGACTATTCGTCCTTTACGGTTGTTCGTCTCTCATTCCTTTTTTAGTCTCTCCATTAATTTAAAGGCGGGGTTCGTCTTTCGATTTTGATAACCGTGAACGGCCATGGCGATGAGGAGTACAATGCATCCGGCCAGCGCGGTGTTGGCAATAGTTTCCATATCGTCTTTATGTCGGATGTAAATGGCGAACAGGGCCCAAACCCCGACGGCGGCGAACTCCCGCATATTTCGGGTTTTGATGATCAGCAGATTCAAGACGGTAGCGACCAAAATCATAACCACCGTCCAAGTCGACTCAGATAGAAAACCGCCTTCCCAACCCAATTTCGAGAGGTAGGCCGAAATATTGGCGATGGTCGCAACGGAAATCCATCCGCTGTATAGGCAAATCGGCCACCAAACAAAGGCAATGATGGCAATGGGGGCGTCCCATCGTTCCATATTGGTGTTTAAGATGATTTTGATTAAAGAGACCAGAATGCCCAGCATAATCAAGACCGAAAGTCCCGTATACTCGTAAGCAAAGGCGAATACCCAACTACAGTTCAAGAGATTGGCGATAAAAAACCAGTAGCCGGTTTGCTCAATAAAATCACTCTGTTTTTCACTGAAGAAGGCGCGGCGTACTTGGAATATTCCGTAGGCCAATAGCGCCAAAAATATGAGTCCCCAAATGGCAAAGGCATAACCGGCGGGCGTAAAGAGGTTGAAATATTTGTTGCTGACCTCCCCAATCGTGGTTTCATTGATGCGGATGGCCTGAGAAACGTAGTTTACGGCGATGACCAGGACTACGGAAAACAGGTTCAACGAAGCGAGTCTCTTTTTCATATTTGATTTTTAGTAAAAATAAGGATAATGTGCGTTTGGGCGAATGAACTTCCAAGTTGCGTAAAATTCGTTTCGTAGACGATGTAATTTACGTGGAGAATGTACTATTTCGAATAGCGACCCCTGCGTTTTTTCTCGATAACGGGAACCGGCAGCACCGAATCTCCTAAAAGCGCAAAAACTTCACATCCCGCTGCGGCTTCCAGCGTATGCGACCCCGTAAATTCGCCAAAGGCCGGAAGCAGCAGTTGATGTTCCGATTTGAAAAAACAGCGGAGGCGTGCCGATTGCCTTCCCAGCCCCACCATTTTTATGGAGGGATGTACATGGCCACAAAAATTGAAGAAACCATCCCGTTGTTCGGGGTGGTGCGTCAATAGAAATCCATCTTGTTGAATTTCCGAGACCACTTGAATTCCTAAATCTTCATATTTGAGGGGAGATATAATGTCATGATTTCCGACCACGAGAATGAGATTTGCATCGATTGATGTCGTCCATTTTTCGAACAACTCCCATTCTTTGTTCAAAGAGGAATGAAAAAGGTCGCCCATAAAAATGAGGTGTGCCGGTTCGAAGAAAGCTATGGCCTCATCCATCAAATCGAAATTCTTTTGAACGGCGCTTTGGGGTACCGCCGCCCCAAACTTCCGAAAATGGGATACTTTGCCCAAGTGTACATCGCTGATAAGAAGCATTGATTTTTCTTCCCAAAACAGCACTCCCGAAGGGTGCATGATGAACTTATTATTTTTTAGCTTTATAGATTCGGTATTCATGAACTTCAAAGGTACTAAATGACCACTTGTTTTTTACTAGGCCGATTCGCTGCCTTAGCACAATAGTCTAATGTTTAAGCCTATTAGTGACCTGCTTTGAACCGAATCGGTTTAACGCAAAGGCTGGTTTGGATTTCGTATTTACTTTCGCATTAAAATCGCCGCCATCTTTTTGATTCGATCGGCCAATTTCTCACTTGAAAGTTTTTCGCGGCTCATTCGGTCCGTTATCAACGGGAAGGAGAAAGGAGTAGGTTTCTCACAAGGTTTCCAAACAATTTCTTGGGTGGCGATACGTTCCAGTGCCAGCCTAAGACGCCCTTCTTCAAGTTGATGCTCAAAAGTTTCTCGAAAGGCCTGTTGAAAAAGCAGGTTATCGGGTTCATAGTCTCGAAAGACATCGAACAATAATTGCGAGTTGCTCTGTAGATGCTTCATTTTGATGCCCTTATTGGGGTAGCCGGTAAAGACCATGCCGCTGATGACCGCGATATCACGGAACTTCCGGCGGGCCATTTCGGTGGCATTAAGACTCTTATAAAGATCGTCGGACATAAAATCGGTAGAGAAGAGGTTATTGTCCAACACCTGCTGCATATCGATTTCTTGATCGGATAGCAATTCGAAGCCATAGTCGTTGAAGGCCAAAGAAAACGTAATAGGCGATAACAGGCTTATACGATACCCCAGCAGACTACCCATGGCCTCGTGTACAAAACGGCCCTCGAAGGGGTAAAAAATATGATGGTATCCGTCGCGGGTCTTGAAGGTCTCGATGAGAAATTCACCGGTATTGGGCACGATACTTTCTTTGCGTTGCCTTTCAAAAAGATTGTCGAGTGATCTGATTTCTCTAGATTGCTCCATGGTGTCTTGATTGGCGGTGTATAGCTCTTCGCGCAAAAGTTCCGACATCTGCGCGGAAAGGGTCATACGGCCACCCGCCCAACTTGGTACTTTATTGGTTTTTTTCTTGGAGTTCTTTACGTGTACCTGCATTTCCTTAATGCGGATAAACTCCAGATTCCTGCCTGCGAAAGTGAACACGTCGCCACGGTTTAATTTCGATATAAAAAATTCTTCGATCGATCCGATATACCCGCCGCTCTGATATTTGACGGCCAGGTTGGCATCGCCTACAATGGTGCCGATCTGAAAACGATGCCGCATGGCGATGCCTCGGTTGTTGACCTTGAATTTGCCATCTTCTTCGACTTCTACTTTTTTGTATTCATCATAGGTCTGAAGGCTTTGACTGCCCATGACCAGAAAATTGAGAAGCCATTGCCATTGGTCTTCCGAGATGGCTTGATAGCAGAAGGTCTGTTTGATCTCCGGAAAAATTTCATTGGCACGGAATCCATCGGAAACGGCCAGTGTGGTCAAATATTGGAGCAGCACGTCGAAGCTGTTGAGGTAGGGAAGTCGGTCTTCCACCGTGTTTTGCTTCACCGCTTTTTGCAAGGCGGATGCTTCAATCAATTCAATGGCGTGGGTCGGCAGAAAATAGATGACGCTCTCTATGCCGGGGCGGTGCCCGCTTCGGCCGGCACGTTGGAGAAAACGGGCCACACCTTTCGGGCCGCCGATCTGTACGACGGTCTCAACGGGCGCAAAATCAACGCCCAGGTCAAGGCTGGAGGTGCAGACTACGGCTTTTAAACGCTCGTCACGAATGGCCTGTTCGACCCAAGTACGGGTCTCTTTGTTGATGCTGCCATGGTGCATGGCGATTTCCCCGGCGTATTCCGGATGTTTCTCAAGTATTTTTTGAAACCAGATCTCGCATTGGCTGCGCGTATTCGTGAAGAGTAGGGTAGTTCTGCTATCGTTGATGATAGGCACAACATATTCCAACAAATGTAGCCCTAAGTGTCCGCGCCACGGGAAGGTTTCCATCTTATCGGGAATAATACTTTTGACCGTGATTTTCTTGTTGAGTTTGGCCTTGATCAACACGGAATTTTTCATGGCTAGTGTTTCCGGACCTAAAAGGACTTCCCGTGCCTGCTCCAGATTACCTATGGTGGCGGAAATGCCCCAAATACGAAGATTTTTGGAGACCGTCTTTAAGCGAGATAGCGCCAGTTCCATCTGAACGCCGCGTTTGGTACCTAGAAGTTCGTGCCATTCGTCGACCACGATGGCAGAGCAATCCTTGAAAACTTTGTCGTAACCTTTAGAGGCTAATAGCAATTGAAGGCTTTCGGGTGTAGTAATCAACAGGTCGGGCATTTGCCTCTTCATTCTTGCCCTATCTTTGGTCGAGGTATCGCCGGTTCGGACACCGACGGTCATCTGCGTACCCAAATCTTCCGTGACCCGCTCCGCGGATTGTCTGATTTCTTGGGATAAGGCGCGTAACGGGGTTATCCAGACGGCCTTCAATCCCTTTTTATGCTTGGTCTTATATTCCGGATTGCTTTTGATGTAATTCAATACGATAGGGAACCATAATGCATAGGTTTTTCCACTGCCGGTGGGAGCGTTCAGTAGGCCATGTTTTCCTTGCAAAAAAGCCTTCCAAGTATCTTTTTGGAACTTGAAAGGTTTCCAATTTTGCTGCTGGAACCAGGTTTCGGCAATGTTGTACAGTTCGTCTCTTTTGATCATGATGCATCTGTTCCGGTCATTGAAACTTAAGTTCCTTCGGTATCTGAGGGTTTGTTTCTTTTCATGTAACGACTACAATTAGCTACCCTGAAGTTTTATTTGGAATCAATTCCTTCAAGTCGGAAAGCGCGTTCGCCTCTTCGATTTTTTTATCTTTCCGCCATCTCAAGATTCTGGGAAAACGGGTCGCCACCCCGCTTTTGTGGCGAGAAGATAGTGCTATGCCCTCAAAGGCAATTTCGAATACGTGATGTGGCGTCACCGATCGCACCGGTCCGAAACGTTCGAGCGTATTCTTTTTGATCCAATTGTCGACCTTTCGGAATTCGGCATCGGTGAGGCCCGAATACGCCTTGGCAAAAGTAACCAGTTCTTTTTCACCGTCTTCCTTTTCGTCCCACAGGGCGAAGGTGTAATCGGTAAAGAGGTTGCTGCGACGGCCGTGACCGCGCATGGCATAGGTGAGTACGGCGTCAATGGTTAGGGGGTCGACCTTCCATTTCCACCAGTCGCCTTTTTTTCTTCCGACGAGATAGGGCGAATCTTTACGCTTGAGCATAAGGCCTTCGCTGCGAACCTCGCGGGAGCGTTCACGTTCTTGGGCGGCTTCTTCCCAAGTAGTGAAATGGATGGTTTCGGAGAGGTGAAGGGGCACTTTAGCGACATCACTATTTGATCCATTGACCGAGCGATAAAGTTTTTTCAATTGCTTCCTTCTCTCAATAAACGCCATTTCCCGAATATCATCCCCTTCCCATTCCAACAAATCGTAGGCTTTTAAGATGACGGGCACTTTGGCCAGCAAATTCTTGGATACCGTTTTTCTGCCAATACGTTTCTGCAGGTCGTTAAACGTTCCGATCTGCCCTTTCGGATAAGGCAGAATCTCGCCGTCGATGACCGTTCCGTTCGGAATCACCCCGACAAAGGCACCAAATTCCGGATATTTATCGGTCACCAGCTCTTCCCCGCGACTCCAGACAAAAATTTCATCATTTCTGAGGATGACCTGCGAGCGGATACCGTCCCATTTATGCTCGGCGGACCACTCATTGACATCCCCCAGATCATCGGGCTGGTCTTCGATGGCATAAGCCAGATAAAAGGGATAGGGCTTGGAGAGGTAGTCGCTCTCGTTTTCCTCCAGAATCAGTTCCTGAAAGGATATGGTATCGGGATTCCAGTTGCCCATCAGCTTATAGGCCAAAATGTCCTCATCGATTTCAGTGGCCTTCGCCAAGGCACGGGTCATCAGTTTTTGGCTGACCCCGATGCGAAAACTACCGGTAATCAGTTTGGTGAAAACAAAACGCTCGTAATAATCGAGCACTTTCCAGTTGTCGTAGAGATAAGCTTTCTTCTTATCGTCAGGTTTTTTCTTGAGGGCAATCATTTCCTCTAAAAACTGGGTCAGGCTTTTTTCTGTGGATGCAGGATTCGAGGGAATCACCAGCGCAATGGTCTCGGCCAGATCACCCACAATATGGTAACTTTCTTCAAAGAGCCAAAGGGGAATGTTCGATAATTCGGATGCCCACTGCCGCAACAAGGTTGTGTTGACCGGGCGTGGCGGACGGCGGTGTGATAGAATGGCAATCGTCCACACTTTGTCGGTGTCATCGGCTTCCTTAAAATAATCGGCCAGTGCCTGTACCTTGATGGTGGTTTTGTTGGTACTGTCGAGGGTTTTTATGAGTTGTGCGAATTTTTTCATTCTTCTTTGTTCTGTAAAGCTTTGGCCGCGGCCGTCTCCCGAGATCCCGCATCCTCTTCGTCGCCGTATTGCGTCTCCTCTGTTCGAGCATCATAGCCCTGCTCTCTCAAATACCGGGAAAAAATATCCGAATAGCCGTGGGTGCAAATCACTTTTTCGGCACCCGTGGCATTGATGCTTTCTAACAATCCGTCCCAATCACAGTGATCACTTAGCACGAAACCTTTGTCGATGGCCCGGCGACGGCGGGCGCCCCTAAAAGTCATCCACCCACTGGCGGATGCGGTAACATAAGGCACCATCTTGCGTATCCACGGACTGCCGTGGGCACTGGGCGGGGCAAGTACGACGTTGCCTAAAAGTTCTTCTTTTTTAGTATCTCTGGTTATAAGCGTGGTTTCCGGAAAATCGACCAAGGGGCGCAGTACTTCCGTCATGTTCTCAATGGCACCGTGGGTGTAGATTTTCCCGATATCGGTATCCAGATATTTCAGCAGGCGCTGCGCCTTTCCTAGGGAATATCCGAAGAGTACCGAAGTCTTCTTTTCCGCGCGGTTCTCGGCCCACCATTCGTTGATATCCTGAAAAACTTCCTGCTGCGGCGTCCATTTGAAGGCCGGTAATCCGAAAGTGCATTCCGTAATAAAGGTGTTACATTTTATAACTTCGTAGGGCTGGGAAATCCCGTCATCCTCGGTCTTATAATCTCCTGTAAAAACCCAAACTTCTCCTTTATGCTCGACCCTAATTTGTGAAGAGGCGATGATATGCCCCGCGGGATGTAGGGAAAATTTCACGTTGTTGATAACGAAGGTTTCGCCCCACTCCTTTCCGGTCACGTTGATTTCCCCCAAACGATGTGAAATGATAGGTACATTTCTATGATGGGTGATGTACTGCTTGTGGCCCCATCGGCTATGGTCGGCATGGCCGTGGGAGATAATGGCCCTGTCGACGGGTTTCCAAGGGTCGAGGTACACATCGGCGGCACTGCAATAAATGCCTTTGCCGGTAAACTCTAGAAGGGGTTTTTTCATAGCTTCGTGAAAATACGAATTTGACCAGAAAACAAAGTTGCGGCGAAGGCAAAATTTGACCCTGAAAAAAATTATATTTGTCCTGATTAAAACTAGACTATGGGATTTGCAGATTTATACAGTAGCGGTGAACACCGAAGGAACTTGGCACATTTTGCGGCCTTGGCGACTTTGGCGTCTATCGATGGAGAGATAAGTACCGAGGAAAAGGAAATGTTGGATAAGTTTGCGAGTAAACTCGATATCACGTCTTCGGAATACGAGGAGGTGATGAAAAAGGAGAATAAGTACCCCATAGATCCGCCCAATGAAGCCGAGAAGCGTTTGGAAAGGCTTTTCGACCTGTTTCGCATCATTTTTTCCGACCATAAAATAGATGTCGAAGAAATGGTTTTGTTAAAACGTTATGCCATTGGACTAGGGTTTGCCGGTGATGCCGCGGATAAAATCATCGAAAGGTCGGTAGCGATTTTTAGCGGGCGTATCGATTTTGAAGATTATCTATATCTTTTAAAGCATTAAGTTAAAATCATAGCGAGTAGCCCATCGTAACGACCGGGTTTTCTTCGAATCACCCCAAATCTTGGTTTATTTTTTCATTTCCCGGAATTTCCACAGAGTCTCGATCAATATTTTGGAAACGGTCAAGCCCTGTCGGATGGGCGCAGCGGCAAGACTATCTTTTAGTGATATTTATCCAAAAACTTCTGCAACTTCTCCACCATCTTGCGACTTCCTGCAAAAAACGGGATGCGCTGGTGCAATTCGGTAGGTTCTACATCTAAAATGCGGGTGCGACCGCCAATGGCCAGTCCGTTGGCCTGCTCGGCAATAAAAGCCATAGGGTTGCATTCGTATAACAGGCGCAGTTTCCCCTCTTCGGTAACGCTGCTCTTCGGGTACATGTAGATACCGCCTTTGATCATGTTGCGGTGAAAATCGGAAACCAACGAGCCAATGTATCGCGCCGTATAGGGCCGGTCATCTTCTTCTTTTTGGCAGTATTTGATGTAATCTTTAACGCCCTGATGAAAGTGAACATAATGGCCCTCGTTTACCGTGTAGATATTGCCCGTCTCCGGAAATTGCATGTTCGGATGCGAGAGATAAAAGGTGCCGATAGCAGGGTTCAGGGTAAAGCCGTTCACCCCGTCACCGGTGGTATACACCAGCATGGTCGAGGTGCCATAAACAATATACCCGGCGGCGACCTGATTTCTGCCCGGCTGTAAAAAGTCTGCTAAGGTTACGGGCGTACCGACCGGGGTTACCCTACGATACACCGAAAATATAGTACCGACGGAAACGTTGACATCAATATTCGATGAACCATCTAGCGGGTCGATCAAGACTACATATTTGTTCTGATTGCGCTCGTCGTTGCTGTTTATACTGATAAAATCTTCGGACTCTTCAGATGCGATACCGCAGACAATTTCACGGTTCGTAAGCGATTGGATGAACTTGTCGTTTGCGAATACATCCAATTTTTGCTGATCTTCGCCCTGAACGTTAGTTTCGCCCACCCCGCCGATGATATCTACGAGTCCCGCTTTATTAACTTCATGGTTTACGACCTTTGCGGCCAAACGAATGGCGTTGATCAGTTTTGAAAGTTCACCGGTGGAATATTGAAAAGAACTTTGGTTTTCGATAATGAATTCACCTAGGGTCAGGTTTTTTTTCCTTTTCATGCAGGAGGATGGTTTATTGATTATTTCATGTAGCGCGCTGGATGCAAAGTTCGCCGGCAAACAAATATCGCATTTTTTGTGACACTTTGCCGGGCATGTAGGATATTCATTTCTAAAATTTATAACTTTGTGTTTTATTTGTAACAATTATGGATTTTGAAATACGACATGCCGTAGCGGAAGATATGCCCCAAGTATTACAATTGGTGCACGAACTGGCCGTTTTTGAAAAGGAAGCGGACGCTGTTGAAATAAGCGTCGATGACTTGAAAAAGGATGGTTTTGGCGCTGAAAAACATTTTCATTGTTTTGTAGGCGAGAGCGATGGCGAAATCGTAGGAATGGCCTTGATCTATCCCCGATATTCGACGTGGAAAGGCCAGGTGATACATCTAGAAGACCTCATAGTCACCGAACGTATGCGGGGCAGCGGTCTGGGCAGTGCCCTGTTGGCCGAAGTAGTCAAGTACGGTAGCGAATTGGGAGTTAAGCGTATTTCGTGGGAGGTCATAGACTGGAATGAACCCGCTATCGCTTTTTACGAAAGCAAAGGGGCCAAAGTGATGCGCGATTGGGATGTCGTTCAGTTGGATGAAGCAGGAATGATGGCCTTCTTGGCGAAGACCGAATAAGGGTAGATAGAACGGGTACCGGCTTTCGATAGATTGCTTAGCGGTGCCCGCCATTTTTTCATTCAGAAATAGTAGTAGTATGAGGATTTTCAAATTCGGCGGTGCTTCCGTAAAAGATGCGGACGGGGTAAAAAACGTAGTTGAAGTACTGCGTCATACAGGACATGAAAACACGCTTCTGGTGGTTTCGGCAATGGGCAAGACCACCAATGCCATGGAGGCCGTTGTAAACACCTATTTTGAAGACCGGGATAACACCCCCGGCCAAAGCAAGGCCAAGCTGCCAGAAGCGTTTCAAGAAACCATCGACTATCACAACGAAATATTGATCGATCTTTTCGAAAACCCGAATCATCCTGTTTTTGCAAGGGTAAAAGGCCTTTTCGAAGAGGTAAAGGGATTTTTGGCCTGGAACAAATCCCCCAAATATAACTTTGTCTATGATCAGGTCGTGGGGTATGGAGAATTGATATCCACGTCCATTATAAGTGCCTACTTAAAAGAAATCGGCATCGACAATAATTGGTTAGACGTCAGGGACTTTATAAAGACCAACGACAGCTATCGCGATGTATCGGTACATTGGGAGAAGACCCAAGAGCGGGTATCCAAAAATATTGACACTAAGAAGCTAAATATTACCCAAGGTTTTTTGGGAAGTGACGAGAATAATTTTACCACTACTTTGGGCCGTGAAGGTTCCGATTATACGGCCGCTATCCTAGCCTTTTGCCTGAATGCCGATTCCGTTACGATTTGGAAGGATGTACCCGGCGTGCTGAACGCAGATCCCAGATATTTTGAAGAAACGCAGCTGCTGAACAATATATCCTATCGGGAGGCTATCGAACTGGCATTTTACGGGGCATCGGTAATACATCCGAAGACCTTACAGCCGCTGCAGCAGAAAGAGATTCCGCTTCACGTTAAATCCTTCATCCATCCTAAAGATTCGGGAACTACGGTAGGCAAAGGTGTGGGCATAGAACCTAAAGTACCCTGTTTCATCGTAAAAAAGGACCAGGTCTTGATGAAGCTGTCCTCACTTGATTTTTCGTTTATCGTCGAAGACAGTATCAGCGCCCTTTTCAAACTGTTCCATGAACATAAGATGAAGGTCGACCTGATCCAGAATTCGGCCATCAGTTTCTCGGTCTGCGTCGATAATCGGTTCGGCCGGTTGCAAGAGCTCCTGCAGCTATTAAAAAGCAGTTTCAACGTCACTTGTAACGAGGGCGTTTCGTTGTATACCATTCGCCATTTTGATGAAAAAGCCATAGCATCATTACAAAACGGGCGGGAAATCTTGCTGGAACAACGTGGTAAAGAGACGTTGCAATTGGTCGTAAAATAGCTACAGCAGGGTAAGTCAAAAATGTTAAAATGGCATCAGGCCTTTGCGATTTTGCTATCTTCGCCCATACCTAATCAATGAGAAGCTATGGGTTTAGTGACCGCAAAAGAAGTGGCCAAGGTCGCCAACCTGTCTAGGTTCGGTGCACTGGGTACGTTTATGGCCTGGACCTTGTTGAAGGTCACCAAACTATCCGATCTCGGAAAATGGTACGATACGGTCAGTCACCTTGAAGGCCGCGCCTTTCTTGACGCTGCCCTCGAATACTACGAAATTGATTACGAGATTCCCGTCGAAGACCTGAAAAGATTACCCAAAGAAGGGCCTTATATTACGGTCAGCAATCATCCGCTTGGTGTTATCGACGGTATCATTCTCATGCAAATGATGCTGCGCCATCGTCCGGATTTTAAGATTATGACCAATTTTCTGCTCCAGCGTTTCGAGCCGATGAAGCCTTATATATTCCCGGTCAATCCGTTTGAAGATCGGAAAGGGGCGAAGAGCAGTTTGACCGGTTTCAAGAATGCGATGCTACATTTGAAGGACGGGCATCCGTTCGGTATTTTTCCCGCAGGCGAGGTTTCGACTCGCAAAGAAGGGAAAATCGTGGTCGATAAAGAATGGGATGCCGCCGCCATCAAGCTTATTCAAAGGGCTGGGGTTCCAGTAGTTCCTATATATTTTCACGCTAGAAACAGTCCCCTGTTCTACAGATTGGCCAAAATGAACGATACTTTCAGAACCGCCAAACTGCCTTCGGAAGTATATTCCCAGAAATATCGTCCGATTAAAGTTCGTATCGGGCAGCCCATCTCTGTAGCGACGCAAAATGAGCAATCAAGTCTCAAAGAATATTCCGAACTACTGCGCCGCAAGACCTATATTTTGGCCAACGCTTATGAGAAGGAGCGGTTGATCGATCAGCTGCCCACCACCCTAAAACTTCCGAAACAGCCCCGAAAAATAGTCAAGGCCGTTCGCACCGAATTGATCGAGAACGAAATCAAAACCTTGGTCGAAAAAGACCGGCGGATGGTGCAGAGCAAGAACTATGAGGTGTTCTTGGCACCGGCCAACGAGATACCCTTCACGCTTCAAGAAATCGGACGGCAGCGTGAAATTACGTTCCGGGAAATTGGTGAAGGCACCAATAATTCGATCGATATCGATAAATTCGATGCCTACTATCATCACATGTTCTTGTG
>JBATUY010000383.1:0-2300 GCA_049671465.1 Pricia sp.
GACCTGATGTAAATGAGCCTCGACTTATTCTTGCCGATTGTCGGGTGGCAGAAGCAAAAATACTACTGGTAGGTACGACCTCTGGATCATTTGGATTTTCGTTGTAAGACTCCAGACCACTATCGCAGGAAAAGAGTAGGCCGATAAAAAGTAGGGCCAAATATGTATTTGTTTTTATATTTTTCATTGTCTTAAAATTTTAGTTGTAGATTCAAACCATATGTTCTCGTAGAAGGTAGTGATCCACCTTCTGAACCTTGAGCATTGCCACTACCTGTAGTCGCGATTTCAGGATCAAAATTATCGTTGTCCAATCCCCAAACCAAAAGGTTTCTTCCGAAAGCAGAAATCTTGGCCGATTTGATGGCTTTAACAAATTTGACGGGAATATCATAAGCCAAAGTAACCTCCCTTAATTTTACGTAATCGGCATCGAAAACGTTTTGGTTGTCATTTCTGAAGAAATGATCCTGACCGGCCTGTTGGGCCGAAATGACAGTCGTATTTGGGGCCGTGTTAGATACGGTGTAGGTACCATCATCTTTGTAAGCGATATCACCGGTCACCCCCTCGAGTACAAGACCTTCTTCCCGAATATTGCCTTCTGCCGTATTCTCCAATATACCGGAGTAGTTACCCCAAATATTGGTCAACGACCTAAACTTTCCGCCTTGTTGCACATCTATTAAGAAACTCGCGCTAAGGTTTTTGTAAGAAAAGGAGTTTCGGAAGCCCATATTATAATCGGGAAGAACAGATCCTAAATTCTCTACGTCGCGGGTTTCTGCATACCTGCCATCTGCATCAACGACTCGGTTACCTGCATCGTCAAAGACATAGTTGGTACCCCTAATCTGACCGTATCTTTCCCCTACAACGGCGTTCAAAGAAACCGCGTTAAAAGGATAACTGGCTAATTGTAAAGTTTCTATACCTTCGGAAAGGCTTAACAGTTCATTATCATTTTTCGCATAGTTCCAAGTAAAGTCCCAGCTAAAATTTTCGGTCTGTATCGGTGTTACTTTCACCAAAAGCTCGATTCCTTTATTTTGAAGCTGCCCTGCGTTTACCACAGTCTCTTCAAAACCGGTTGAAGGATCTACCTCTAACCCTGTGATAAGATCGTTGGTTACTTCGTCATAATAGGTCAAATCTAAACTGAATCTATTCTTGAACAATGCTAGCTCTAGACCGACCTCATAGGTCTGTTTCTCTTCAGGCTGAAGCGCGGCATTTCTATTGTCACTGTCCACTGTAAATGGAACTTCGCCTAAAAATGGGTTTTCACCAACAAAGGTATTTATTAATTGGTATGGACTGGTATCACTACCAACTTCAGCATAACCACCACGAATCTTTGCGAAGCTTAACCAATCGGCATTGATGAATCTCGATAACACAAAACTACCGTTGAACGACGGGTAAAAATAGGAGTTGTTCCCGGCAGGTAAAGTGGATGACCAATCATTTCTTCCGGTTATGGTAACGTAGGCAAAATTATCATAACCTAAGGATACCGATCCAAATACACTATTGATTCTTCTTTGGCTATCAAACTCGGTAACCGTCGGGTTATCTTGTGAATTCGAAATATTGTAGAATTCAGGTACCACCAAGCCACCATTACTAAAGGCAGAAAGTCTACTAAAATCATTATCCCTTCGGTTCATGCCCACAAAACTATTGATAGATAATTTATCTTCAAAAACTGTTTTGTCATAATGTAATCTACCTTCGTAATTCAATTCTTGAAAAGTTCTTTTTTCCTCTTCATATGAAGGTTGAGCTTGGCTCCCGACCGCTGTCCATTGGTTGACATCAAAACTATAGGTATCGCCATAGAGTTTCGCGACTGCGTATAAATTATCGGTGAAATTATAGGTGCCGCCGACAGAACCGTACCATCTGGTTCGCTTATCGGTAGCAATATTTTCGTTTAGTACCCAGTATGGGTTATCTGTAAAACGAGGTAAAGGATTTTCAGCGGATATCCGATTCCAGGTTCTCTGTCTACCATCAGGAGTCTTATACTTTTTCAACCTTTCATAATCTAAAGAGGTCTGACCAAACTGGTAGAGTTGCAGTATAACACTCTCTCCTGTGTAGCCCACTGCCGGTCTGTTAAAACCGTCAGTTATCGTAAAGTTTACAGACGCATCCATTTTAAATTTGTCCGTTATCTCTGAAGACCCGTTAAAATTTACCGTTGTTTTATCCAAATTGGAGTTAGGTAAAATTCCTGAAGTTTGCGTATTATTTAAGGATAGTCTCAAATTCGACTTTTCGCTTCCCGCCGAGAA
>JBATUY010000384.1:0-3871 GCA_049671465.1 Pricia sp.
CCGTAAACTATTGGCCAACAACGCCGGCAAAAGAGCCTTATATTTAAAGAATGATTCTCATTGGAATTCGTTAGGGGCATATTATGCTTACGTAAATATTATTAATTCATTATATAAACAAAACAGAGCTGTCGGGGAACCTTTGGATAAAGATCAATTTCAAATCAAAATAATCTCGGACTACAACAAGGGAGATTTACTTGATTTATTGGGTATTGATAATAGCAAAGGATATTTCGACGATACATATATAAGATTTATCCCCGAACGAAAAATTAGAGCAAATAAAATATTCAATGTTTACGGAAACGGTAGTTTTGTGGTGGAGAATTTAGATGCTGCCAATGAAGAGACCATACTCTTTTTTGGGGATTCTTTTTCAAATGAACTTTTACAGTTTATGCCTGCCCATTTTAGAAGGACCGTTTTTATCAGGAACATCAATTTGGACAAGCCATTGATTGAAAAAATAAATCCAACTATTATTGTTTATGGAATAGTAGAAAGAAACCTAGAATATTTTTAAAGGGAATCAAGAAAAAAGTAGGCTTAATGTGCAATAGGACGCAAATGCTATCCAAAGTAATTATTGAGCCAATTTAAAAACGCGCAAGATGGAAAAAGCTGAAAAAAGCCAGCTTAGAAAGCACCTTAAATTTTCAATCTGGAATAGATTGAGAGGTTTCTATCAGTCTTCAAGACTTGGGAATTTAGGGAGTGATGTTTTTATAGATAAGAATGTATCATTACTTCGATTCCCAAAAAACATTAGCATCGAGGAAGAGGCGGTGCTAAAAGCAGGGGCTCAAATCTGCGCTTGCAACATCAATGCGGCCGTAGTCATTGGCATGCGCACTACCATCGGTTTTTATACATTCATATACGCCTCGGATTCCATAAAGATTGGCAATGACTGTCTCATAGCCCCTTTTGTTTACATAGTTGACAGTGACCATTCCATTGAGCGTTCACATCGTATTAATACTCAGCCTAATTATTCCAAGCCAATTATTATTGAAGATGATGTTTGGATTGCTACAGGGGCAAAGATATTGAAGGGTGTTACCATAGGCACAGGTTCTGTAATCGCTGCAGGAGCCGTGGTAAAAGATGATGTGCCGCCGTATAGTATTGTAGGGGGCGTTCCTGCCAAAATAATCGGAGAAAGAAAATGACTGGAATTATTGTTTTATGTAGATTCAACTCGTCAAGATTGCCCGGCAAGATTTTAAGGGAAATTAATGGAAAGCAAATATTAACCTTTATCATGGAGCGGTTGGACATTCTTTCTCAAAAGTATCCCATTGTCGTATGCACGTCTATCGAAGAAACCGATAATCCGATTGTAAAATATTGCCAGATGAACAGCATAAAATATTTTAGAGGTAATTTGAATAACGTGGCACAAAGGTTTCTAGAATGTGCAAAGCAAAATAACTTTGACTACGGGGTAAGGATCAATGGGGACAATATTTTTCTCGACGCCCATCTTATTGAAGGCATGATAAAGAAAATCGAATTGAATGATTTAGATTTTATTTCAAATGTTAAAGATAGAACATATCCGAAGGGCATGAGTGTAGAAATTGTCAAAACCAGCTTTTACGAAAAGGCCTTTGCATTGTTTGAAAAAAGTGATTTAGAGCATGTCATGACTTATTTCTATAGAATGGAAGGCGGGCAGAAGTTTTTCGTATACAATTCGGAAAAGAGCGGACAAGGGCTGAATTTTGCTATAGACACGTCAGAAGACTTCGATAATGCACAAAAAATTATTTCCGCAATGAAAAATGACCATACTACCTATAACTATCAAGAAATAATACATTTGCACAACAAAATACAGAACCATGAATAATACCTGGAAAGGGAAGCACGGCCCGCTTTTAATCGCTGAAATCGGTGGCAATCACGAAGGCAATTTCGAATATGCTCTTGAATTGGCCCGATTGGCAATTGAATCTGATGTAGACTACGTTAAATTTCAGATGTATTCAGGCAATTCTTTGGTCAGCAAAGTTGAATCGCCCCAAAGAAACAAGCACTTCAAAAAATTCGAGCTTACCCAACAAAATTATATTCAACTGGCTGAATTGTGCAAGGCTAACAATGTCAAGTTTATGGCGTCTGTCTGGAACATCGAATATGTTTCTTGGATAGACAAATATTGCGACATCTACAAGATTGGTTCGGGAGACTTAACGGCATATCCCGTTCTAAAAAATTTTGCCGAACTGGGCAAACCCATCATTCTTTCGACGGGTCTTTCATCCCTTAAAGAGGTTATCGGTGCCGTAGAATTCATTCAAGGCGAAAACCAAATTTACAAGGACTCTAATTACTTGTCCATTTTACAGTGTACGTCTATGTATCCGATTCCTTTTTCTGACGCCAATCTTTCTGTTATGAAAAGCTTCAAAGACCGATTTAATTTACCTGTGGGGTATTCTGACCATACAGAGGGTAGCAAAGCTCTAACTACCGCATATGCGATGGGTGCGGAAATATTGGAATTCCATTTTACCGATTCCAGAGAGAATAAAGAGTTTAGAGACCACAAGGTCTCCCTAACGAGAGATGAAGTGGTGCTGATGATAAAAGAATTGGGCGATATAAGCGATTTGAAAGGTGAAGGCGGTAAACGACCTCTGCCGGTAGAAGGCAATCACGTCACGAGTTTTAGAAGAGCCGTCTACCCTTCGGCCGATTTAAAAAAAGGCACTATTCTTACTGAAGAAAATTTGACCGTTTTAAGACCGAACCACGGCATTGATGCTCGTGATTTTTACAAAGTGGTCGGTAAGAAATTGAACCAAAATGTCAGTGAGCATCAAAAGTTAAGTTGGGATAATTTCGAATAATCTATGTTATTTTATTTACTGCGATACTATTATAGAATAAGGCCGAAATTTCTTGGCAGCATGTTCAAGTTTTTGTTTGCACATAAAAGTCTTAAAATCGGCAAAAGGTTTCAATGCGATACTTTCCCAAAAGTTATTTTGGATAAGGGTGCCACCATAATCATTGGTGATGATGTAATTTTAAGAAGAAACGTCGAGGTTAGGGCGCATGGCCAATCCGTTCTTCAAATAGGGGATACTTGTAGAATAGACCGTGGGGTGCGCTTACTTGCGGCCAATCAATCTAAGTTAACCCTCGAAAAAGGAGTTCGTGTAGGACTGTATACCGTATTCAATGGTGGAGACTCCATATTTGTAGGAAAAAAAACACTTATTTCTGGATTTGTATATTTACAGACCAGTATGCATAACTATCGCGGTGCGGGAGATATACAATCTCAGGGCTATGAACATGCCCCTATTTTTCTTGGCAAAGACAACTGGTTAGGTACGCATGCCGTAATTTTCCCGGGAGTTACCCTAGGAAAAAAATGTATTGTGGGCAGTAGCTCTGTAGTAAATAAATCTTTTGACAAGAATGCAATAATTGCAGGTGCTCCAGCTGTATTGTTAAAAAATAGAAGTTAGAAAATGACAGGAATGAACCCTTTAGTAACCGTCTATATAACGAACTACAATTACGGTAAATTCATAAGAACCGCAATTGAAAGTTTGCTCAATCAAAGCTTTCAAGATTTTGAACTTATTATCATCGATGACGGATCAACGGACAATTCAAAAGATATTATAGAAGAGTATGAGACCATCGATCGAATATCCGTCATCTATCAAAAGAATAAAGGCCTCAATATCACCAACAACGTTGCGCTCAAGGTATCTAAGGGAAAGTACATCGTAAGACTTGATGCCGACGATTATTTAGAACCCACTGCTCTAGAAGACATGGCCAATGCTCTCGAAAGTGATGAAACGCTAGGGTTAATTTTTCCAAATTACTTTATTGTAGATGT
>JBATUY010000385.1:0-2186 GCA_049671465.1 Pricia sp.
AAAAAGAGTGAAGAAATCGACGAAAGCCAATTGCCCAATGAAGCTTTCACACAAGAAGAGATGCAGAAGCACTGGGCAGACTTCGTAAAAAAAATCGACGGCGACGGTCGCAAAATTTTGGCATCGAGCCTGACTACCGACGTTCCCAAAATGTTCGACGACACCACCATCTGGATCGAGCTACCGAACGACACCATGAAAAAAGAGGTCGAACGAGAACAGTACGACCTGATGACCTTCCTCAAACAACAACTGAACAACCATTTCGTCACCCTACGCATCACCGTAAATGAGGAAACGGCCAAAAAGTTCGCCTTTACTCCCGAAGAGAAGTATGAGAAGCTACGGGAGAAAAATCCGGCCATCGATTTGCTGCGGCAGACTTTTGATCTAGATTTATGATGGCAGCAACATAACAAGCTTATGGGCTAGCTTTTACTCTTTTTTCAAAGCGAATGCGAAGGGCATACACCAACATGACGACCGCAATGATCAGCAGACCCGCAGCTTCTCGCCCGCGTTCGATATTTTCGATATCACCTTCCCCGATCGTGAATCCTTCAAAAGTGACAGGCCATTGTTTATAGGTGCCGACCGTGGCCAGCAAACAGAAAAAAACGGCTATGGTAAAGGTCAAACGGTTCAGGGCAAAAAGCGCCGAAGCCAAAGCGGCCAGACCATAGACGATATACCAAGTGGTGGCATCGGGGTCATTATGCTGCACATAACCTGCCCATGCAAATAAAAGGGTGAAAATAATACCGATCAGCTTGAATACGATTTTCATCTATTTGCCGCTATATGATTTTCCAAAATTCCAAAAATATCGACTGCTTTGATTTCATCATCAAAATCGGCGGTGGTATCGTTGGAGATAAAAACAGGATAATCGGCCTTGTCCTCTGGTATGCGGCCGTGCGAACCTTTTATCAGGGTAGCATCCAACGGAATGATATCCAAAACGGTTCTAAAACCCAGTTTCTTTTTCAGGAGCTTCCCTCCTACTTTAGCCATAATGAGATAATCTTTCGGGTCGGTCATCATTTCAACGGGGTCGTACCCCGGTTTTTTATGGATGTCTACCATTCGGGCGTAATCGGGCGCTTTAGCGTCATCCAACCAGAAATAATAAGTAAACCATGAATCGGCATCCGCCAGCAGTACCAAATCGCCGCTGCGTTCGTGGTGTAGGCCGGCTACCTTGATATCTTCGTCGGACAATACTTTCTCTACGCCGGCAACGGTCTCGAGCAGTGCCTTGACTTCGGATTTGACGGACGGGTCGTTCAAATACACATGGGCGACTTGGTGATCGGCTACGGCAAAGGCCCGGCTAGCACCGGCATCTAAAAGCTCCAAGCCCCTTTCGATACGAATGGACAAGAAACCCTTTGAACGTAAAATGCGATTCAGGTGAACCGGGTTTTTCACATTGGTGATTCCGTATTCTGATAATAGGATGATGTTCGTATCGCGCTTTTGAAAATGCTCTACCAATTGCTGTACCACCCCATCAATTTCCTTGAGGTCTTTCTTGATCTTATCGAAGTCGATACCATGGCGCTGTAGGTTATAATCCAGATGCGGCAGATACACTAGCGATAACGTGGGATTATGAATCTGGTCGGTGCGGATGGCCGCATCGGCTATCCATTTACTGGATTTGATGGAGGTCTTTGGTCCCCAAAAATTGAACAATGGAAACTGTCCCAATTCCGTTTGCAGGGTATCCCGGAGTTCGGCGGGATGGGAGTATATATCGGGAATCTTACGTCCATCTGCCAAATAATTGGGACGCGGAGTTACCGCGTAATCGGCAGTGGAATACATGTTGTACCACCAAAAAAGATTGGCACAGGTAAAGTGCGGGTCCGCCTTTTGCAGCTTTTCCCAAAGCTTTTCGGCCTGCACCAGTTTGTTGGACTGCCGCCAGAATTTCACCTCGCATTCGTCCTTGAAATACCAGCCGTTGCCGACGATACCGTGCTCGGAAGGCAGCTTGCCGGTCAAGTAGGTGGATTGCGCCGAACAAGTGACGGCTGGTGTAACGGGATGGATGTAGGCGGACTTCCCCTTTTTCAGAAAAGATTCGATAAATGGGGTATGCTCGCCGATGAGACGTTGGGTCAGGCCCACCACATTGATGACAACTGTTTTTTTCATGTATAGCGTTCTAAGGCTTATGT
>JBATUY010000386.1:0-6761 GCA_049671465.1 Pricia sp.
TCCAAAAACGGATTGGCAGGGTCTGCATACCGTCGATGAAAACATCCTGTTGTTAAATCCCGAAAACGGATGGTTGCAGAACTGTAATTCCACGCCCTACACGGCGGCCGCGCAATTCAGTCCGAAAAGAGAAGATTACCCGAACTATATGTCCATCGACAGGGAAAATTTTCGGGGTGTTCATGCCATTTCATTGTTGACCGATAGCAGCGGATATACGTTGGATCGCCTAATGCAATTGGCACACGACCCGTATTTGCCGGCATTCGAAGCCTTGATTCCAGGGCTAATTGCTGATTATTATCAGTACGATGACCGAAACCCAACACTGCTGGATACCATAACACTTCTAGATAATTGGGATTACAAAACCGATACCGCATCCGTCGCCATGACCCTGGCACACTTTTACGGAACCGCTATGGGCCGAGAAGCCGAACGGCCAGACGGACTGAGCGATATGGAAGCGATGCTATGGTTGGGCAAAAATTCGGATGAAGGCGTGAAAATATTCGAACAGGTAATCGACCAACTGACCGCCGATTTCGGCACTTGGAACATGCCTTGGGGCGAGGTCAACCGTTATCAAAGACTGAACGGAGATATCCGCCAAGCTTTCGACGACAATAAACCGAGCAGACCGATCGGTTTGGCCTCTGGCCGCTGGGGCGCCCTGACCGCGTATGGCGTCAGCTACGATAACGATACCAAAAAAATCTACGGCACCCGCGGCAACAGCTTCGCGGCAGTGGTCGAGTTCGGAGATAAAGTAAAGGCGAAGAGCATTTTGGCAGGCGGACAGAGCGGCGACCCGAATTCCCCACATTTCGACGACCAGATCGAACGCTACGCCAATGCCAATTGGAAAGAGGTTTCGTATTACAAAGCGGATGTTTTGAAGCGGGCGGAGGAGAGCTATCGCCCGGGGGAACGCTAGATTAAATTTGAAATTTTGAAAAATGAGTATCCTAAAGAAAATGCGCTAATATAATGGCATAAAATTTATCTAGCATCAAACAGACCTGACCTGAATCTTGATTTTCGATTTAATTTCCGGTTACTTCTTCCTTCGTAACGATCAAAGTAGCTCTGGACCCCGTAGACAATAACCATTTATTGGAATAAATCAACTCACCTTTGTCGTCATAAACATCGATTTGAGCCGTGTTCGGCGGTGAAGAACCCACATTCAGGGCCTCAAATTCAAAACGGTTGAAACCTTCTTCCAAGTCGACGTTAATTCCCTTGAAAGAGGCGGTCAACAAGGTGTTTGGGTCCACCACGTTACCGTTAAGCCATATTTTGACCCGGTCGCCGTCGACAAATTCATGGTCACGGCAAACGATACCGACAAATTTGCCGCTGCTTTTGACATCGCCGAGATACATGTCTGAGAAATGTTCCCTAGACCCTTCCTTGGGGGCTCTGGGACCAGCTTTGGGGTCGATTTTCATTCCCGTACCCGCCTGTACGAGTTCGCGGTCGGGCAACATTTTGACCGGATTTCTACGGTTCATGTCGAGATTCACCTCGGGATTGTTGTCGATAACGGAGGGTATTTTTAGCGAGGTTCCTTTTTGTGGTTCTGCCGTATCATCGATTTTGTTTGCCACATCGATTTCCAGTGGATTTTGGTTGGGCAGATCGGTTTGACCATGACCCGTCAAGACAACGAACATCAAAATAACGATAGTAAACAGATAGTATCTCGGCATTTTTGTAATGATAAAAGACCGACATAAAGGTAACAAATACCCTGCCATGCGGACTTAAGTACTTGTTAAAACGCAAAATCGTTAAGAATCGTATGTACCAGATTTACGCATCACCGAATACTAACCTAAATTTCTTCTTAGAAATTGTATAAAGTTCTGGTTCATAATTTTCACGACATCCGCATCGGAATAGCCTCGCTTAGCCAGTAAATTGGGAATTTTTTGAAGGTCGGCGATGGTATCGATATCTATGGGCGACTGTTCGGTCCCGAAGCCGCCGTCGAGATCGCTGCCAATACCTACATGGTCGGTATTGCCCGCTAGTTGGCAGATATGGTCTATGTTTTCAATGGTATGCTCTAGCGAAACGCCCATACTTTGTGGAGAAGATTGGCCGCGTACCCAGTTCGGTACCATCATCCAGGCATCTAAGACCATGCCGATGACTGCCTTCCTCGAAATAAGTTCCTTGATCTGATTATCGGAGAATTGGCGGTTATGGTCTACCAAGGCACGACAGTTATTGTGGCTTGCCCAAACGGGTCCGTCGTAAACGTCCATGATTTCCCAAAAGCTCTGGTCGCAGAGATGGGTGGCATCGAGAATTAAGTTCAGGCGGGCGAGTTCTTTTAAAAGTTGCTTGCCTTTTGCGCCGATGCCTCCAATGGAATCTGTGCCGAAGGCATATGTACCAGGACCGTAATGTGCAGGACCAATGGCCCGAAGACCCTGCTCGTACGACCGTTCGAGATGCGCCATGGACACTATCGAATCGGCTCCTTCAAGACTTAAGATATACCCGATCGGTTTTTTTCCGGTGTTAGAACCCCACATGTCGAGGTGGTTATCTAACTGGCGCGTATTTCGAATCTGTACCAGTTCGCCGATATCTTCCATGGCGCGATACCATGCCAACTGCCCTTGGGTCTGGGCCCAAGCCTGTTGTGGGGAGTTCCATCCCGGTAGCGCATTCCCCTTTTTGACATAGCGTGCAATCTGGGTCGCCATGCACAACCCGATATTTCCACGTCGCATGGCATCAAACGATACCGTATTACGGCCACGGTCGGGCTTGTCAGTCATACCGGCTTCACTATTTCGGATTTCATCGACCGGCCAGGTCAGGTCGCGGTTCCATTCCATGGCGTTCATGGCAAGGTCTAAGTGGGCATCGAAAATAAACATGTTAATTGGTGTTAGGCGGTGTCTGAAAATGTATGGATAGTGGCCGCTCGATTAACGAATAAATGCTCCAGTAGAAATACGCTTATATATGTATTCGACTGTTTCGCGCTGCAACTTTCCAAGAGTCAATAATCTGTCCTTCTGAAACTACCTGTATATAGTCGTACTTGGCGACCGTAGGACAAATATGTATCGGCAGGGCATAGATCACATCGCCGACCTGGTAGTTTTCCGCGGTATGACATTCAACTACAAAATGTTCTTCGCTTTGGCCTTTTTGATGGCCATTATCCAGATTTAAAAATTGTACCCTCGGAAAAGCCATTTCAGGGGCAATGTGTTTATGTCCCAAATCTAGACACAAGACTTTCGTTGCGGGTTTGCTAATAATCCGGGTCATAAGAACGGCAGCATGTAAAAATTCCATATCCGGAAAAAGTCCGCCATAGCCTGCATCCCAAAGTAGGGTGGTACCGGGACTGGCCTCGACCCCATTCCGTTTGGAGTGGATCGGAAAGGTAGGGGAACCCCCGGCGACTATGGCGTTGACAACAATTCCGTCTGATTCCAATTGGTGCTTCAAATCTATGACTTGGGAAAACGTCGCATCGCAGACCTTCTTTCGCTGCGCGACATCCGAATCGCGAATGTGGCCGTCGTAGGCATGCAGCCCCCGCGCCTCAACGTTCGGATCGGCATCCATCTGTCTGTACAGGGCCATTGCATTTCCGTTGGGTGCGATTCCCGTCCGGTCCATCCCGGTGTTGATATCCATCCACAGTGAAACGGTGACGCCCCGGGATTTCGCTATCGCAGCTAACCCCTCAAGCACATTTGAATCATCGACCAAGGCTGAAAAGTTTGATTGCGGATACCTATCCATCAATTCAAAAAAGCGCTTCATATTAGCGCCGACGGGCTGCATCGCGAGTAATATATCGGGGGCACCGGACTGCGCCAAAAGTTCAGCCTCTGCAATCGTGGCACATTTAAACTTTAGAAGGCCCTGGTCCATTTGCATCGCTACGATTTCCGCCGTTTTATGCGTCTTAATGTGCGGCCTAAGAAATTCGGCACCGCCAGCCATTTCGACCATAGTGCGGATATTATGCAGAATTCGTTGTGGATAGACCAGCAGTGCCGGGGAGATAACATCTTCGGTATCGGCTATTTCGAACCACTGTTGCATCGTCTATTGATGTAGTTCGAACATGGCCTCGATTTCGACCGAAATGCCACCGGGAAGCATCATGCCCACGGCGCTGCGCACCCCGACCCCGTTCTCGGTTCCGAGAATATCGGCCATCAGCTCGCTAAAACCATTGATAACCAAAGGATGGTCCGCAAAATCGGATGTGCTGTTCACCATGCCCAAGGTCTTTACCAAGCGTTTGATCCGGTCAATATCACCAAAATGGGTCTGTATGGTCGAAATCATAGTTAGGGCGACCTGACGGGCACCCGCTTTTCCTTCTTCAAGGGTAAGCGTATCACCGACCCTACCCTTCATCAGCGAGCCGTCGGGCAGCATGGGCCCTTGGCCCGAAACGTATAAAAAGTTGTCTACGACGAGAACAGGTTTGTAGAGTCCCGCTGGTGGTGGTGCCGGAGGCAAGACCAGACCCAGTTCTTCGATTCTTTCGGAAATAGAGTTCATAGTTCGTTCTTTAGGGTGAGCGTATACGCTGTTTTGAATTTCGATGCAATTCAAAGCCATCTCCAACAAAAGAACGATTTTTTCGGCAATTTTGGGGCTGCGAATCAATCATATTTGGTACTGGAAACCTGATTGTCATTTTTGTAGATCCGCTCACGGCTAATTTTACCGTCACCGCGATAATACGTCCACGCGCCTTCTTGCTGATCTCTTAAACCACTTCTTATTACGAAGGAATTTCGATCATCGTAAATATTGGTCCTCGATGGACTCTGAACGCCTCACTCCACAAACTGTTCCAACACCAGCACCCCGACCAGCCCCATGACCCCGACCGTGGTCTCCATGACCGTCCACGTGCGAAGGGTGTCCTTAATAGAAAGATTGAAATATTCTTTGTAGAGCCAAAAGCCGCCATCGTTGACGTGGGATAGCATCAGGCTTCCCGATCCAATGGCTAGCACCATAAGCTCCGCACTGACGCCGGTACCTTGAATCAGTGGCAGGGCGATACCGGCGGCCGTGAGTCCCGCCACGGTCGCGGAACCGACACAGACCCGTATTACCGTGGCGATGAGCCAGGCCAGCACTAAAGGAGAAAGGGTCGATCCTTTTAGCAAATCACCGATATATTCGCTGACACCGCTGTCAATCAATACTTCTTTCAAAGCACCGGCACCGGCAATAATGAGCAATACCATGGTGATGCCCGATACGGCACTGGCCACGGAATCCATCACTTCTGTCATTTTTTTACCGCGGGCAAGCCCCAAAGTATAGATCGCGACCAAAACGGAAATCAGCATGGCGATAACGGGGTCTCCCAATACGTCGGTAGTTTTTCGGAGCATATTCTCTTCGGGAAGCACGAGGGCCACAAGCGATGCGATTCCGATTAAAATAACGGGCAGTAAGGCCGTTAGAATACTGTTCAAAGTACCCGGCATTTCGGTATCGGTCAGTACTTTGGGGTTCATAAATTCCTTTAGCGGCGTGGCGTTCACGTTCTTGATCGTTCGGGAAAACAGGGGGCCGGCCACGATAATGGCGGGTATGGCAATGATAATGCCGTACAACAGGGTTTTTCCAATGTTAGCGTCGAACATAATGGCTATACCGGTAGGGGCGGGATGGGGCGGTAGATAGCCGTGGGTCACGGACAAGGAAGCCAGCATGGGTAGCCCCACATAGATCAGATTCAATCCGGTAGCGGCCGCTACGGTAAAGACCAACGGCACAAGAATCACGAACCCGACCGTATAGAACATGGGAATACCCACGATAAAACCGGTCAGAACAACCGCCCATTGAATGTTCTTTTTACCGAACTTCGCTACTAACTGCATGGTGATACGTTGCGCGGCTCCGCTATCGGCCACCAGTTTACCCAGCATGGCACCTAGGCCGAGAATTAGAATCAGGTAGCCCAAGGTGTTGCCTATTCCGTTTTGTATGGATTTGATAGCGGTCAAAAAATCCATCCCCTCTGCGACCCCGACCAAGAGGGAAACGAGAATAAACGAGATAAATGCATTGAGCTTGAAATGGGCGATGAGGATAAAGAGGAGAATGATTCCGGCGATGACAATGGCGAGCGGCATAAGGTCGGTTTTGGGTGCAGCGCGTTAAATATACAAATTTAGAGGGAAGTCCGCTTCGTCTTGAACGGGTACCAAAATCCCTATTGTTCAAACAATTCAGTTTGCCGCCTTCGGATAATAGTGGCTCGGAAATAGGGTATGAAGAATTTCCGTCCGGTGGCAGGTGCTGAACTTTGGCTGCATGGGGCTGACGGGAGCCTTTGACGATGAATGGGGTGGTTATGATGTTGCAGAATTTTTTCGACGAATTTGAGATGTAGTAAGGATAGAAAACGGATTTAAATTTCAGGATAATCCCTAGACGATAGCGCCCGTGTTCCTCCAGGTCTCATCGTTGACCAGCTTTTTGGCGGCCTCGTACAAGGCTAGCAGCCGGGCCTTATCTACATCATAGACGCCTTGCATGATACGCGGCAGGTAAAAGGTGCCGTGGTCGACGATGCCTTTGCGCTGTATTGTGCTTCTCTCCTGTGCCTCGTCGTTCTTTGAGATTTCGGCGTTCGAAATTTCAACGTAGCGTTCGAGAATGTTCAATAGATTTCTGGGCGCAAAGTTTTTTGGGGATATAATTTCACGGATGTCATCGGGCCTCGAGAAGATACT
>JBATUY010000387.1:0-2546 GCA_049671465.1 Pricia sp.
GGTATGGGTAAAACGGCGCTAACACTTTCCATGGCGCGAAATATGGCCGTCAACAATAATATTCCCGTCGCGTTTTTCTCCTGTGAGATGTCATCGGTACAGTTGATAACCCGTCTGATTTCTTCCGAAACCGGTCTATCATCCGAAAAACTCCGGACCGGGAAACTGGAGAAGCATGAATGGGAGCAGTTGAACGTCAAGGTCAAGTCTTTAGAAAAGGCGCCTTTGTTTATCGATGACACCCCATCACTGTCCATCTTTGATTTACGGGCCAAGGCCAGACGCTTGGCTTCGCAACACGGTATCAAATTAATAATAATCGATTACTTACAGTTGATGACTGCTGGGGGAAGTCAAAAAGGAGGCAATCGTGAGCAGGAAATTTCCACCATTTCAAGAAACCTGAAGGCTTTGGCGAAAGAACTGAATGTACCGGTAATCGCTTTGTCGCAACTGTCCCGTGCCGTGGAGACCCGTGGGGGCAGCAAAAGACCGCTACTCTCCGATCTTAGGGAATCGGGTGCTATCGAGCAGGATGCCGATATCGTGTCGTTCATTTACCGCCCCGAATATTACAAAATCGACGAATGGGACGATGAGGAACGCTCTCCAACTCAGGGCCAAGCGGAATTTATCGTGGCCAAACACCGAAACGGTGGCCTAGAGAACATTAGGCTTAAATTTATCGGCCAGCTCGGTAAATTCGACAATCTTGACGATTTCGATTCGCCTTTCGAATTTCAGTCTAAAATGAACGCCAACGAAGAGAATCCGTTTATTACGAAAGACCTTCCAAGCGCCGATCAAGCTTTTGGCAGTTCGTTGAACGACGGGGTCGGGCCTGATGATAACGATGTGCCGTTTTAGAAACCTTTAACGCCGCCGAACGATCCGCAGTGCCTATTTGCGTTATCTTTGGGTGTACCATCTTAAAATTCGGCCCATGTGTAAGCGTCTTTTGTTTCTTGTTGTTATGCTTTGTTCTTTTCCCGTTTTGGCCAGCTCGATTCTGATTCCGATGGATGCCGAAGGGCAAAAAAATCACTTAAAAGCTTACGGAATTACCTATTGGGTGCTGACCAAACAACAAAAAGTGCAATGGCTGCTCAACTATCGTGGCGGTTCATTTCTGTTGCCCGACGGTGACGCGATACGAAAGGAATGTCAGATTAGGGGGGTATCTTTCGAAGTGCTCTCCGACGGTCAGACACAGTCCGTTCTCGATGGCATAAGCAGCCCCTCACAAAACCAAGAGGCCGTAATTCTTGAAAAAGCCCCTAAGATCGCCGTTTATTCCCCGAAGGGAAATTCCCCTTGGGACGATGCTGTGACCATGGTATTGACCTATGCCGAGATTCCGTATGTCACCATCTATGATGAAGAAGTATTGGGAGATAAATTGGCTTTATATGACTGGTTGCACCTGCACCATGAAGACTTTACGGGGCAATACGGAAAATTCTACGGCGCTTACCGTGCCGCACCTTGGTACATAGAACAAAAAGAACAAGCCGAAGCCTTGGCAGCGGAACAGGGATTCGAGAAGGTGTCAGTGGAAAAAAGTGCGGTAGCCGAAAAGATTCGAAAATACGTTATCGGTGGCGGTTTTATGTTCGCGATGTGCTCGGCAACGGACAGTTTTGATATCGCCTTGGCCGCCGAAGGACTCGATATTTGTGAACCGATGTTCGATGGCGACCCATCGGATGCGAACTACCAAGCGAAGCTCGATTATCAAAAAACATTTGCTTTCACCGATTTTACTTTGGAGCGGAGTCCCTTAAAATATGAATTCTCGTCCATTGACATGACTACCAAGCGGGGCGACGTTCCGAAAGAGCGGGACTACTTTTCGTTGATGGATTTTTCGGCCAAATGGGATGCCGTGCCTAGCATGCTCTGCCAGAATCATACCGCACTGGTCAAAGGCTTTATGGGCCAGACCACGGCTTTCGAGCGGAGCGAAATAAAACCGACGGTCATGGTACTGGGCGAAAATAAGCTCAACGGGGAAGCGCGCTACATTCACGGCATAAAGGGCAAGGGATTTTTCACGTTCTACGGTGGTCATGATCCCGAAGATTATCAGCACAGGGTAGGGGACCCCAAAACGGAGTTGGAGCTGCATCCGAATTCTCCAGGGTATCGTTTGATTTTAAATAATGTGTTGTTTCCGGCCGCTCGGAAGAAAAAGCAGAAGACTTGAAATAATAAGCAGTTTCAGTTGCGGTTAGCAGTTTTAATTTGCGGTGTAAACCGTGGTTTTGGTGGTTTACAGCGGGTTACTTCTTTAAACCGTCTAATCAATTGATGTAAAGTTTATGCCACCAAAACTGGCAGCATGGTTTAAGATGGATTTGACTACAAATTACCTTGAACTTTAAACTCCTACGAGGTCTTAACCAAACTTTAAACCTTGATTAACCGACCATAAATTAGCTTAGGCAAGGCTCTTGCAGCCAAAAGCCTCACCGATGGAGAATCCTTGATTAATCGTCTTTCTTTATTCGTTAAGAAGCCTTTCCAAAACCCGCTCCACCCCAAAA
>JBATUY010000388.1:0-4124 GCA_049671465.1 Pricia sp.
CCGTTCACACTACAGTTTACCTCTTCATCCGCCCCTTGAACAATGGTCATAAACATGGGCGCACTGGCCACATCGGCAGATTCAGTATTACTCACTGATGCCGTTTTGGTCTCAGATTTAGCGGCAACTGCAGCTTCCGCCTTCTCACCAACGGCAACATCCCGTAAAACGGAAGTAACTTCGGTAAAAATGGAACGGACTTTGTTATTCGCAATCGCCGTGGTACCTATTGCGGAAAAAATCAGCAATACAAGGGCATACACAAGATGCCGTGGGTTTTTTGGAAGCATAGGTTAAGTCGTATTTGAGTAAGAACTGGCGCGATTTGGGAGGCGACATATTCTTCGTGTAATTCTATATACTTATAAAAATCTGTTTATCTTTAGCAGGTAAAGTCCGAACAAAATTCAGCTTGGGCTACCTTTAATATTACCATTTAACGTGAAATCATGAAAAAAAGTGTACTACTTGCTTTACTATTCGTTGTAATGTTCAACCTCTCTTGCGCACAAGATGCTGAAAACGAGGTAAGTGTCCCTGAAAACACCCCTTTTTCAGCAGAATTGCTGATCGATGAAATACAAACGCCTTGGGGTATGGCGTTCTTGCCCGATGGCAGTATGTTGGTCACGGAAATTTCCGGCGATCTGATACATTTTAAGAATGGACAGAAAACCATGATTTCGAATGTGCCGGAAGTCTTCAGAAGAGGTCAAGGCGGATTGTTGGATGTGGCTCTGCACCCCGACTATGAAAACACCGGATGGATCTATATCTCGTACGCTTCGGATAAAGGGGATGATAAAGGTGGTAATACGGCGCTGATGCGGGCAAAACTCAAGGAAAATGCATTGGTAGAGAATGAACTGTTGTACAAGGCGACCCCAAATACGACTAAGGGACAGCACTTCGGGTCAAGGATTGTTTTCGATAACAATGGATACCTATTTCTTTCCATCGGGGAACGTGGCGACAGGGACACGAATCCGCAAGATCTTACTAGGGATGGCGGAAAAATCTATCGTTTTAATGCGGATGGAAGTATTCCCGACGATAATCCCTTTGTCGGCAAAGACGGCGCCAAAACGGCTATTTACAGCTACGGACACCGGAATCCCCAAGGCTTGGCGAAAAATCCTGAAACGGGGGAAATTTGGGATAACGAACACGGGCCCAGAGGCGGTGATGAAATTAATATTGTCGAACCCGGCGCCAACTACGGATGGCCCTTGGTCACCTATGGCATCAACTACAGCGGCACCGAGATAACGGACAAAACCGAAATGGAAGGTATGACACAGCCCATCCACTATTGGGTGCCCAGCATAGCACCCAGCGGAATGGCCTTCGTTTCTTCGGATACATATGGAGCCGATTGGAAAGGAAGTGTATTGGTTGGTTCCTTGAAATTTCAATACCTCGAACGTCTGGCGATGGATGGCGAAAAGGTCACCAAACGGGAAAAACTGATGGCCGATATGGGCCGTGTTCGCGATGTTAAAGAAGGGCCCGATGGATTAATTTACGTGGCCGTCGAAGGGAAGGGTATTTATAAGCTGGTGCCGAAAACCTAAAAGCGTCAATTCGATAATCTGTCAATTATCTCCCGGCATCCAGCGCTGCCTTTACCGAACCATGTTTTTTAAGTAATTTTTCGGCTTCGGCATAGTCCACCCCCAATCCTTCCATGACGTACCGCGTACCGCGGTCGACAAGTTTATCATTGCTCAGCTGCATATTGACCATTTTGTTGCCTTTCACCCTTCCGATTTTGATCATCAGTGCTGTCGATATCATATTCAGCACCAATTTTTGCGAGGTACCACTTTTCATACGGGTGCTTCCGGTGACGAACTCCGGACCAACGTTGATAGCAATGCCGATGTCGGCCGCTTCGGCCAAGGGCGAACCCGGGTTGTTGGTGATGCCCGCAGTCAGTATCCCGTTTTTCTTGGCATCATCTATGCCGCCCAGAACGTAGGGTGTAGTACCTGAAGCGGCAATGCCGACCACGACATCGGTGTCGTTGATATCGAAAGCCATCAAATCGTTCCATGCCTGTTCTCGATTATCTTCGGCATTTTCGACCGCCTTTCTAATGGCGGTATCCCCTCCCGCGATAATGCCGACCACCCTAGAATGAGGCATACCGAAGGTTGGGGGAATTTCAGAGGCATCTAAAATTCCCAAACGTCCGCTGGTACCGGCACCGATGTAGAACAACCTCCCGCCCTTTTCAAAGCGCTCGGCCAAGGCATCGACCAATTTTGTGATTTCGGGAATAACAGAAGTAACGGCATTAGCCACTTTTTTATCCTCTTCGTTCATTTTGGTCAGAATCGAAAGGGTATTTAATTTTTCGAGATTATCGTGGTTCGAAGGGTTCTCGGTTATTTTCTTATAGGTCATTGTAGTTTTATAGATTTCTAGTTATGATGCTTCTCAATGCATGTTGATTCGGTGTGGCGAATCTTGAAATTGCCCAATAAAACCACCTGGTGGGTGGTAAACTCAAACCCTTGAAGGCCTCATGTCACCTGCGACGGCCAACTTCATTTCAAAGCAACCGAATATCGTGCTCTCGAAACGGATTCAATAGCATATTCTCGGGCGCCAACTCCGTTATCATCGTATTGATCGCATTGATCTCACAGGTCTTGTAGCGATGTTGGGAATTCAATTTTTCGGAAATAGATAAAAGTACCGTTTTTTTGGCGCATTTGATGACGGCCTTTTTAACCTGAACGATATCCCAATCAAATTCCGTAAGTCCGTATTGGGAGTCTACATAACCGGTGCCTATAAAACTGAAGTCCACCTTGATTTCCGAGAGCTGGTGAATGGCACTGGCGCCCACGGAGGTTTGGGACTCCTTTGAAACCTGCCCGCCGAGCATGATAACGGTGACGTTGGGTTTGTTCAATAGTTCCATGGCCACGGGAAGGCTGTGGGTAAAACAGGTCAGTTCGATAGTCGTCGGTAAAAGCCGCGCCATCTCTAAACAGGTGGTGCCACCGTCAATAAAGATTACAGATCCGACCTTCAAAAGTGCCAGGGCCTTTTCGGCGATCACACTTTTTTCGGCCAGCTTATAGACGTTGGTATTACGGGTACTGTTGGTAGTGAATCCTAAAGATATGGCGCCTCCGTGCACCTTTCGAAGTTTATTTTCCCCATCAAGTTCCTTGACGTCACGGCGGATGGTATCTATAGAAACATCCAATGTTTCCGCAATGTCCGTTAGCAGTATCCTATTATGTAGCTCGACCTCGCTTAAAATGGTCTGCTGGCGTTCTTCCTTTAGCATATGTGTTTAATTTCACAAAATCCATCCAAAGATAAACATTAAAATTGTATGCCGTTTTTTTCCGTTTTGAAATCCATAAAAACATTTAAACCGCATAAAAAAGCAAAATTAAAAGCAATATACTGCAAATTATACTTTTATTACTTACATTTGCGGCTTATATGAACAGCCTGAGGCGCAAAAGAACACCACTTGATGAAAACAACCTTACAGCAACAAGAAACGGACATTGGCTTCAAACCGGTAGGCCAATTCGAGGAAACCCGTTTTGAGAAAATCCATAACGTAATTTTTGCCGATTCAAACGTGGCTTCCGTTCGGGTCGCGCACGAGATAGCGGCACTTATCCGTAAAAAACAGGCAGCGAATAAGACCTGCGTTTTGGGGCTGGCAACGGGATCATCCCCTTTGCGCGTGTACGAAGAACTGGTGCGTTTGCATAAAGAAGAAGGCCTCAGTTTTCACAATGTCGTTACCTTTAATCTCGACGAATATCTGCCTATGGAAAAGGAAAACCGGCAGAGCTACTGGTACTTCATGCATGAAAATCTATTCGATCATATCGATATCCCGAAAGAAAACATCCATATTCCCGATGGAACCGTTGAAGGTGACGAAATCATCGAATATTGTCTCTCTTATGAAAAGGTTATAAAAAAATATGGGGGGCTCGATTTTCAGTTGCTCGGTATCGGTCGTACGGGTCACATCGGTTTTAACGAACCTGGCTCCCACTACAATTCGGGCACCCGGGTCATCACGCTCGACCATATTACCCGCGTTGATGCCGGCCCTGCTTTTTTCGGCATAGACAATG
>JBATUY010000389.1:0-5882 GCA_049671465.1 Pricia sp.
GGGTTCGATAGTATCATTTGATGCTATCGAACCCGGGGCTTTTTTTTTGAGACTGAACCACAGTACAAACAAGAGATTCAGTATATTAGTCCGATTAGAAATACAAATACTATGCGAATCCATATTCAGACCGTGATTTTCACACTGTTTATAGCCATATTTTCATATGGCCAAGCTCCCGATTCCCTACTGCTGAAGAAAAACTACGACCTGAAGGAGTATCGCATCCCGATGCGCGACGGCGCTGAGCTTTTCACCGTGGTGTATACCCCAAAGGACACCTCTACAACCTATCCTATTTTAATGAACCGCACCTGTTATAACGCCTCCAAGTACACCGACTACCAGTACAGCGAATATCCTTCCCCGTATTTGGTGGAAGATGGCTATATTTTAGTGTTTCAGGATGTTCGGGGCCGGTATATGTCCGACGGCACCTTTGACAACATGCGGCCGAACATCCCCGGAAACAATCCGAAGAACAAAAAGGACATCGACGAAAGTTCGGATACCTACGATACCATCGAGTGGCTTACGAAAAACATCAGGGGCAACAACGGGAAAGTCGGTATGTACGGCATCTCGTATCCCGGTCATTATGCGGCCGCGGGGGTTATTGATGCGCATCCTGCCCTGAAAGCCTCGTCGCCACAAGCCCCCATAGCGGACTTTTTCTTCGACGATTTTCACCATCAGGGCGCGTATTTGCAAAGCTATACCGCCGCCTTCCCGGTTTTCGGCTATCAAAAAGACAGTCTCACCCGCGAACCTTGGTACACCGACAAACTAATGCGTTTATACGGCAATCCGGCTCCGGATGCCTACGATTTTTTCCTTCGGATGGGCCCGCTCAAGAACATCACCGAAAAATACCACGGCGATAATTTCTTTTGGAAACAGGTCACCGAGCACCCGAACTACGACGAATTCTGGCAAAAGCGAAACATCCTTCCCCATCTGAACGACATCAAACCTGCCGTCATGACCGTAGGCGGATGGTTCGACGCCGAAGACTTGTATGGGCCGCTGAATATTTACAAGACCATCGAGGCGACCAGCCCCAAATCGGAAAACACCATCGTTATGGGCCCCTTCGACCACGGTGGCTGGGCTCGCGAAAAAGGAAAAACGGTTCACAACCATATTTATTTCGGCGATAGCATAGCCACTTTTTTCCTCAAGGAAATCGAACGGAAATTCTTTGCGAAACATTTGAAAGACGAGGCTCTTGACAACCCCTTGCCGGAAGCCTATATGTTCGATACCGGCTCAAAGGAGTGGAAAAAATTTGACCAATGGCCGCCCGAAAACATTGAGCCTGTAAGCCTTGGCTTCGGTAAAAACGGCAAGCTCAGTATTGATGGTCCCGTTGACGAAGCGGCCGAATTCGAATACACTAGCGATCCCCAAAAACCGGTACCCTATACCTCACAGACCGAGGGCTTGACCTTCACGCCGAGAAAATACATGAGCGACGATCAACGTGAAGCTTCCCGACGGCCCGACGTGCTAACTTTCGAAACCGAACCACTGGAAACCGACAGAACCTTAGCGGGTGAGATTCTCGCCAAGCTTAACGTGGCCATCAGCACCACGGATGCCGATTTTATCGTGAAGGTTATCGACGTCTATCCGTCCGACCACGAAAATTACGAACATAATCCCGATAACATTGTTATGGGCAACTATCAACAGCTCGTCCGCGCCGAAGTTTTCCGGGGAAGGTTCCGCAACAGCTTCGAAAAGCCCGAACCTTTTACGCCCGGCGAACCCGAAGACGTCGACTTCCGCCTACAGGATATTCTACATACCTTCAAAAAAGGCCACCGCATCATGGTACAGATTCACAGCACCTGGTTCCCATACATCGACCGCAACCCCCAAAAATATGTCGATAATATCTACGAGGCCAATGAAGAGGATTTTATCAAGTCTGACATCACGGTCTTTGGGTCTTCTAACGTTGAAATCGGGGGTACTCAGGATTGCTGCCAACCGGCGCCGTTTCAGGTGAAGGAGGAAGAAATGATAAAGGATTAACAAAGACGGCGATTTGTCCTGAAAAACCATTCCATTCGCTATATTCAAGCTTGGAAAGCGACTTTCGAGCTTTATTGGAGTCGGTGATTTGCTGATGTATTGAGAGACATCGTTAGGTATGCATTTCATCGATTATATCAATATGTATATCGTCAGCCCTAAAAATAGTTTACCTACGAATCAACAAATAATCTACATTTGATTCGTAATTTTTAAGCTTCTAAACTCCTTAATATCAATGAACAAAAACCATGTGTTCAACACCTCTATTCTTCTTGTGTTGAGTACTTTTCTTTTCTTCGGATGTACGAAAAACGACGATACCGACGACTCTAAAGAAGACATCGAACCTACCGAAGAAGTAGCGTCTATCTACGATGATGCCTTGACCACTGCCGACCGGGCCAAACTCATCAAAACATGGTCGATTTACGAAGGCATCCTCGATGGGGAAAATGTAGAAATTCCAGCAAATATTCCCGCCTGTGGCCGTGACTTTTTCAGCTATAGCACCGATGGATATTATACCGAATACGAAATTACCGACGGCACTGATTGTACGGGCGAAATTTTTTCGTTGCGATACAATTTAGACAAAGGAATTCTCACCTATTCAGACGATACCGGAGAAACCTTGGAACTGGTCATCGTTGAACTTACCGATAGCAAATTCATATTCAAGGTCGAAGTAGATTACAATAATAATGGCACCTTAGATATTTTTACGTTCACGGCCCAGCCGTATACGCCCCCGAACGATATCGACCTTTATGGTTCCACATTCAGTCGGGATCAGTTCATACCGCATTATGATAAAATACAATTAAGTTGGCGACCATACGCAGGGTTCAACACCTTCGACCGTTACGAAATCTATCGTTCGAATGCGGGTTGTGATAAGACCGACGTAGAACTGATTGCCACAATCAGGGATAAAGACACCAACTCTTATATTGATGAAAATCCCACGGCCGAAACGCAACTCTGTTACTTTTTCAAGCTGTATACCGACAAAGGCTTGGTCTCCGAAAGCGAAATGATTACGGTAGACCCCATTGGTTTAGAGGTAGCTTCCGTCAATCTCTCTCGACCCCAAGTCTCAGGACCCTTCATTTTTTTAAACTGGAGCAGGTTCGAAGGCTATTATTTTTCCCATTATGAAATTACCGTTCGAAACTATGAGGATGGGTCTGGGTCCGGGTACCAAGAAGAGACCATTGCGACCATCACCGATATAGAAACCCTGAACTATTTGGATACCGATCCGCCGTATCTACTCGACCCCGTTTATTCCATACACGCCGTCGATATTTTCGGTAATCGCAGCAATGGGGCCGTGCAGGGCAAGAATAGCTGGACGTTGAACTACAAAAGACCCGAAGTACTGGATCTTGAATTCGTACGACAGGTGGTTCAGGATCCTTCCGAAACCGTATTATATTTATACGGAAGGGCGGCCGATAAGCCGGAAGAAAATTTTTACAAATTCGAATATGCCTCCAACACCATGGTCGCAATATCGAACGAGCCGCCGAACACATCTTCTCAAGGCACTATGAAATTGATCGTTTCGAACATTGGAAAGGAGTTGATAATTCCCGTGGGCAATGAACTTCGCGTATACAACGCGCTAAACTTGGGTTACAAATATGGCATCAACACGCCAACAGGGTCGATCGATGATTTTGAATATTTGGGCCATGGCATTTGGATTATCGTGGATAGCGATAACATCTATACGTTTACCAGAAATGGAGACCGGCTCTCGGAAATCGCACAAGAAAGCCACTTTTTCGAACATCAGAGCCTCTACCCCTACCAGATTTTACCGATTAGTAACGATAGAATTTTGATTGGGCACCCAAATGAGGCTACGAGCCTAACCTTCAAGGTGGACGACAATGGTATTGTGACGGACAGAGAAGAAGTGTCTTCGGTAATCCGCTCACAAAATGAATCGGACACCCGATACATTGCTTCGAAGGATATCATTATTGGGTTAAGGGAAGGCAGTGTGTATTCCGGCAGCGACTTTTCAAGAATCCGGACATTTGCGAACGCATTCTATCCGACTGGGACAAATAAAGACGGTACCTTACTATTCGGTACCCCTAACGACCCCACATGGCAGTTGGATGATGATTCATTACACGAAAAAAAGGCAAATGTGTACCACTTCGATAACGGTACTTTGAGTAGTTATGCAACTAAAGGATATTCACAGGTTACCTTTGAAAATTATTTGGGACAGTATATCAGTATTTCCTCCGGATTTAAGAGGAACAAACTGAGCGACTATATGCCCAAGCCGGATATCTTTGTAGAAATCATTACCCCTTAAGTGTAATATGGCCAAATCATGAAGTAATAAAAGGTCGTAGGTTAATCGGTAGCATTGAGATAGCGGGCGAATAAATATACTTAGTATGCAAGAATCTCGAAGAATTGAATCTCTAAAGGGTCTTCAAATCCTTTATCGTCTTAAATGCCACATCGACCTGAGTGTCATCGACCAATATGGTAAACTCGTTCGTCGTAGAAATCACCTCATAGAGCACGATACCCTCCCAGGCCAACCGCTGAAAAATAAAATAGTAGATGCCGGGTACGGAGACGTTTTCCGCGGGCAATTTTACGGTAATCGAAGATAGGTTTTCGGCCTTCTGGGTGCAGCGCTCGTTTTCAAAAAGCGATTCGACGATGGTATCGAGGCTGTTGCTGACCACTATGTTCAGTTCGTTCACACCTCGGGATGAGGTATAGAACACTTCTTTGTTCTTGTTGACTTCCTCTAAAAGCTGCGTTTGGTTTTCTAGGATGGACTCCGAAACCAAAAAAGTGAAATCAGTCAACGAAGAACGTACCGTTATTTCCCCGATATTCTTTAAGACTTTAATGATTTTGTGGGTGGCTCGGAATTCCAAATCGTCGGACAGGCGTTTCAACGCCATTACAATGGCACCGTTTCGGACTTCCTTGCCCAGTTCGTGCTCGATTTCAGGGTTGATGATTCGCGAGAGCGATGTTAAATTGATAATGCCTTGCGCCAAAGCACTTTGTAAAAAAGGCTTTTTCTTAATGTATTGCTCGACTATTGACGATATGGTTTTCATTGGAACTATAGGTTGTTGTACAAATAAAACAAATTGTTATAAACAAAACAAATTGTTTGAAAGTATTTCTGAGATTTCCGCAAATCCGCAGACAAAATTGAGAGGTCCGACCCTCTTCATTTCAGTGTTGTGCATGCTGTAAGCAATCGAAGATGTAGGGAATTCAACGGAATACCACCGCTTTCATCGCACTCCACGGTCATTGAAAATAGGGTCAGGCTTTAAAATAGCCCAATCTCTGTTATTTTAACTTACACAGTCAATGAGATAATGTCTCTAAAAATGATAAAAAGCACTCTCCAGATGCTCGATTTCAAAGACTTTGTTGTTCTTCAAAATGGTTATGACGTCAAAGCGCACCTCAATATCATGCAGCCTGCGGGAGGTTACATAGTGGTCGGCGCCCCTGACCAATAACTGCTTCTTTTTCTGGGTAATGGTCGCGGCAATGGGCATGATATGGTCGGTACTCCTTGTGCGCACTTCAACTATGGAAAGGATATCCCCTTTTTGCGCGATGATGTCGATTTCAGCTTTTTGGTAGCGAAAGTTCTTGTATTGGATGGTATATCCTTTTTCTATCAGAAAATTTGCGGCAATCTCCTCGCCTTCCTTTCCAAATTCATTGTGCTTTCCCATAGCTTTTCTTGATTTGCCGCAACTCGGTACCCTTCTATCCTTCTATCCTTCTATCCTTCTATCCTTCTATCCTTCTATCCAAAAAATAGT
>JBATUY010000390.1:0-8803 GCA_049671465.1 Pricia sp.
ACGAATCCTATCGATGTAGAAGTAAATACAGAAATAGGCATGCCGCCGCATCCTGACGTCGAAAGGGACATTGGCTTTAAAGAAGAAAATGTAACATCCAAAGATGCGCAAACCAAAAAAACCATCCTTTCAAATACCACTATCAATCCATCCCAAAAACTAGACTTGATGCCAGAAGAAATCAAAAACGACGAGGCCTTGAGAAATATCGAGGTCATATGGGAAGCGGTAAACGCTGAATTCTCCGAAGAAAATACAATGGCCGACACCGCCCATTTCGAAATTTCCGACATCCATTTCTTACCTCTGGTCGTGGCAGATACCGTCGATTCCGATGAAATCCTATCAATGCCCGAACAGGCATCAATGGAGCAAGGCGATGAACCCATAGAAGAGGAGCTAGATGCGCTGATCGCCGAAATCAGGGAACTCGACTTTCTGCCCATAGTCGTAGACCCGTTCAATGCTGTAGAAACTGAACCGTCACTTCCGGGAGGTGATGTCGCGGCCGATACCGAAAACACCATTGAAGGCTACGCGCTTCCCGATATAGAAGAAAGTATTGAAAAAACACAGGATAGCTCAGATACCGAGAAATCTATCGAAGGCTATACCTTACCCGATTTGGAAGTGAATTTTGAAAGGGTGCCGAATCCGGCCGATATCGAGCATGAAGAAACCGTTGAAGCCGACACGGGAGATACTCCGGAATTCAATCTTGAGGAAGCGCCCTTCGATGATGTAAAGCAAGACGGGGGCGATGATGTTATCTCATGGCTGTTGGCGAACAATCATTTGATGAATATCGAATGTACCTACGAAACCGTCAATTATCCGTCCGGCGGCGAAATATCGGAACACCTTATTCCCGAGCCGGTATATTACGACGACCACGAAACCTATATGATGAGCCTGCTCGACGACCTTGAGGAAATGGGCGATCAGCGTGAAATACCTTTGCTGCAGGAGCTTATGGCCGAAGAGAGCAAGCGTTTTATCAAAGACCGTATCATTGGTATGATAGCTAAGTTTAATCGGCAATCTACCGTAAAGCCCAAGACGAATACCCCTGATGATGAAAATATCGAACTGCCCGTATTCAGCGTTTTCGCCGATCTGTTTAAGAATATCGATACGGAATCGAAACTAATTCTTCTGGACGAGGTCATACACGTCGGCGACGAAAAGGAAATCGAGTTTTTAGACAGACTTCTTGAAGATCCTGATCAGGGTATCCGCAAGAAAGCACAGGCCGTCTTACAGGTGCTGATCGCTAAACTATCACATGAAAAACCCGATGCGCTCCGCTCTACGGGAGTGGCGGCCATCGTTTCCGAGTACGTAGACCTCCCCGAGGTCAAGACGGCAAAGGAAACCGAAACCTATGAAAATTTGCTTTCGGAAATGGATATCGCCCCAAGCCTTCCCCCGGAAATGCTGGACATCGATTTTGAGCTCAACGAAATACTTGATTGCGAGTACGACCAAAAAATACTGGATATACAAGTGGTATCGACCGAAGTGCCCCCCAATGAATACGGAGGATCTTTTTTTAATTCCCTTCGCAAACTCTCCAAACTTTTTTAATACCCTAAGTGGATAGTGAATTTTACCATATCGTTCTCGAGTACATAAACCTGGTTTTTATTGGGTTTACGATAACCCTGTTCACACTGTTCAGCATTATGGGCTACCTGTCTACCAAAAATTCGATCCATTATCGAAAAAAGAACAGTTTTGGCGACCTGTCCAAAGTAATGGCCTCGCCCTTGGCCCCAAGTATCACCATTATCGCCCCAGCTTATAACGAGGGGCTCACCATCGTCGAGAATATTCGTTCACTGATGTCACTGCGCTATGTGAATTACGAGGTAATGGTCGTCAATGATGGCAGTAAAGACGATACCCTGCAAAAAATGATCGATGCCTACGACTTGGTCAAGGTCGAGCAAAAAATTGACCCGAACTGGCGCAACAAACCGATTCGGGGCATCTATAAATCGCCGCATCGGGCCTTTGCGAAACTGACGGTCATCGATAAGGAAAACGGAGGCAAATCAGATGCCCTGAATACCGGAATGGCGCTGTCGACCAACCGCTACGTCGGCTGTATCGATGTAGATTGCCTCTTGCTGCCCGACGCCTTGTTGCATGTTGTCAAGGCCTTTTACCAGCGCTCCGAGAAACGTGTCATTGCCGTGGGAGGTGTAATTCGGGTAGCCAACTCCTGCATCATCGAAGGGGGGCAGTTAGAAGAAATACGATTGCCGAAAAGCTGGCTGGCGCGTTTTCAGCTGTTGGAATATACACGATCTTTTATTTTAGGGAGAATGGCCTGGGGCAGCATCGACAGCTTGTTGATTATTTCGGGAGCTTTCGGGTTCTTCGATCGCGAGATCGCTTTGGCCGTTGAAGGTTATGACACCGGTACCGTGGGCGAGGATATGGAAATTGTTTTCAAGATGCGACGATATATGCACGACAACAAAACCCCATATACCGTTGAGTATATTCCCGATTCGCTATGTTGGACGGAAGTGCCCGAAGACCTTAAGATATTCGTGAACCAACGCGACCGATGGGCCAGGGGCAATCTAGAAACCCTTTTCAAGCACAAAGACATGTTTTTCAATTCCAAATACGGCCGATTGGGTTTGTTGAGCTATCCGTATTGGTTTTTTTACGAATGGATGGCGCCGTTAATGGAGTTCTTCGGTTTTTTTACCGTGGTAGCCTTTTATTATCTAGGCATCTTGAACTGGGATTTCTTTGTCGCCATTACTTCCACAGTGTATGTCTTTTCGGTCATGTTCTCTTTCTATGCGATTCTTTGGGATGTATACAGTTACAACGAGTACAAAAAGACCAAAGACATTTTGTTACTGATGTTCTGCGCCATGGTTGAACCGATATTTTTCCACCCTATCGTGGTATACGCAGCGGTACGGGGCAATTATAAGAAACTGTTCAAAATTAAATCCGGATGGGGCTCCCAAGTTCGAAAAGGATTCGCAAAAGCAAGTTAAACGCGTCTTTTGACATCCGCAATCACAAAAACAAGATAGATTAATTACATAAAAATCTTTATCCTCAAGTGAATACCAGCCAATACGACAGATACACGCTGAAGCAGTACACCCGATTGATAATTTCGTTCTTCGGGTGTCTGCTGGTGCTTAGTGTATATCAATATACGACCCTGTATCTCAAGGGCGTGGTCGATATTATCTTCGGTACCAGTTTTTTTATCGCGGCGGTGCACCAAATCGGGTTCGCCTCGATTGTGGGTGTGGTACTATCTTTTCCCTTTAACTTTTGGGAAAACTTACGGCCCCGCTACGGTTTTAATCTGGTCTTCGTTGTGTTGCTCGTGCTGTTGATTATCGAGGCGATGCTCATCAGTTATTACTGTACGGCCCTGGTGCCCTTGGGTTCCGATCTCTTGGGTTATAGTTTTCAGGATATGAAGATTACGGTGGCCAATTCCGGCGGCGTATGGATGTACGTTTCCATGGTTTTGGGGATGGTCGTCATTATCGGCCTATTCTTCGGATTATATAAAATCACCTCAAAATATTACCATCATATCAGTAGGATGTATCCCTTTACCATCATCTTGTTCAGCTTGTTCATCATGACGTTGTTCGTGGCTGGAAAACCGATCAACCAGAACAAGACCCAGTATTTGGTACTGAATCTATACGAGACCTCTACCGAGGACACCTCGTATAATTCGGATGTAGAGTATCCCCTCATAAAATCCCAAAAAATTGAGAATACGCTCGGGGAGTTTTTTGAGCTAAAGGATGAAAAACCCAATATCGTCTTCATCATGGTCGAAGGCCTGGGTAGGGATTTTATGGGCGAAGGAGCCGAATATGGGGGGTTCACCCCGTTTTTGGATTCCCTCAGCACCAAATCGCTCTATTGGGAAAACTGTTTGAGCAACACCGGCCGTACCTTCGGGGTGCTTCCTTCGTTAATGGGATCTTTGCCCTTCGGGAAAAGCGGATTCATGGAACTGGAAAAATATCCTAACAAACTGACCCTGTACAGTGTCCTTAAAAACAACGGCTACCGAACTTCCTTCTATCAGGGCACCAATAGCTCGTTCGATAATGTCGATCGCTTCTTGCTCAGCGAGAACGTTGATTTCGTACTCGATAAATCCGGTTTCGGAAACAAGTTCACCATGCAGGCCGAAGATGCGGCGGGTTCGTCGTGGGGCTATCCCGATAAGGAACTTTTCAAGAAAAGCATGAGCCTTCCCCGGGAGCCCGGTCAACCCCGTATGGAGGTATACATGACCATCAGTACGCACGAACCTTTTATTCCCCCGAAACAGGAATATTACGAACAAGAGGTAGACAAAATCCTGGCCAAAGGAAATCACCAAGGCAAGGTCAAGAACGTCATCGAAAAGAATAACAATGTCTTTGCCAGCCTGTTGTATACCGACGAGGCCTTAAAATACGTTTTGAATGCTTACAAAAGCCAGCCTGATTATGACAATACCATATTTATCATCACGGGCGACCATCGCTTGATACCCATTCCACAACGCAATAACCTGAGCCGTTTTCACGTGCCGTTGATTATGTATAGTCCGCTGCTGAAGTCCACCAAAAAAATGAGCGCGGTCAATTCCCATTTTGATGTGACTCCGACACTACTGGCTATGCTGCAGCGCAAGTACGAGCTTAAAATGCCCAAAAAGGTGGCTTGGATGGGTAGCGCTTTGGATACCCAGGCGGAATTTAGGTCCATAAAGGATATTCCGTTGATGCGCAACAAGAACGAACTAAAGGAATTTGTGAGCGGCGAAAAAGTATACTCGGATGGCTCCGTATTTGAAATCGACGAAAATATGGATTTGGGCAGCTCTTTTGGCGGCTCAAAAGCCGAATCGAAATTGGAGGACTTCAAATCCATGAACGCCTATGTGACCACGAACGATAAGATTATACCGGATAGTCTTGCCATTTTCACGGTACAAAAGGAAAAGTTTACGGATAGTGAGATTGTATGGATCAACAGTGTGTACAACGGTCAGGATTCCGACAAGGGCTATTTTACCGCACGTAAACTGGCCTTTGATGGGCAGTATGACAAGGCGCTGCTGCTTTGTCGGTACAATCTTTCGAATGCGCCCAGTCATATCGATACTAAAATACTGATGGGGCGCGTCAACGTATGGCGCGGCAACTACGACGAAAGTATCAAAATATTGACGGGATGCATCAAAATGAATCCCAATTACGTTGATTCCTACGCTGCGCTTTTCGACGTTTATTATTGGTCCGACAGGGCAAAAGAAGCGCTGGAGCTCATCGAACAGGTAGAGCAGAATAGTTCAGGAGTCGCCGAAATCGCCGATAAGATAGCGCGGGCCAAACGGGTGGCTCGGAAAAAAGGTATTGCCCTGAGTGCTTTGAGGGGTGCCGAAGAAAAACCAACGGCAGCTATACAATTCTAGAATTATAATGGGGCAAAAAAATACATATCTTCTTTACATCTTCGTCCTATCCTGTTTTGTAGGCGTCGGACAAGACATGGCCTATAAGCCTATTGCCGTATCCGGATTTGAAATAGCCTACACCGAAGCATCGAAGGGCAATCACGGGTCTGCCCAAAATACCTTGCTTCAAATAGTCGCCGAGCATCCTGATGATTTGAAAGCCAGAGCACTTTTGGCGAGCACCTATAGTTGGTCGACACGGTATGATGAAGCCCGTGATACCTTCAACGCAGTAACATCCCAAGAAAAAAACAATCGGGAAGTCTGGATTTCATCCATAAAAAACGAGCTATACGCCAAACGTTCCGCTACGGCCCTCGGACTTTCGAACAAGGCATTGATGTTTATCACAGGAGATAGCGAAATCGAACGGCTCCGCGAAATGGCCCTACAACAGATCCGCGACCAAAAATATCCTGAAACCGGATGGTTCGACCAAGGTGCCGAGCCCAAAGCAAAACGTAAAGAGAAAGCGATCGTAGAACAGCCCAAAGTCATAGATACCACCGGTATAGTTCCGATAAGCCCTGTAGATAAAGACGTACTGAACAATCGGCTGTCGATACGAAACGCGTATACGGTTTTCGATCAGCGGTATGACCCGATTATCGCATCGAGCGTGTCGTATAAACGGCAGACCTTGGCGGGCAGTATCATACCCCGCATCAATTACAATCACCGCAATAAGATCGACGGGGTACAGTACGAGCTGGATTTCTATCCTAAATTTTCAAAGCGCTTTTACGCGTATCTGAACTACGGAATATCAAAAGCTTCTATTTATCCGAACTCCAAAGTAGGGGGTGACCTGTATGTGAACCTACCTGGCGCCATGGAGTTTTCTGCGGGCGGCCGCCATATCAATTTTGACACCCAAGATGTTTCGGTCGTTACCAATTCGTTGGGACACTACCGCGGTAACTATTATTTTTCACTGCGCTCGTACATTACCCCATTGCCCGATAGGCTTACCCGGGTATCCGGGAATCTTTTGGTTCGGAAGTATGGAAAGGATGCCGAAAATTACATGGGGCTCAACGTCGGTATGGGCTATTCCCCTGAACTGCGGCAGTTGATCTCTGGTGACGAGCTCTTGGCGGAAACGCTGCTTTATGTAGCGTCGCAACGATTGAGCTTCGAGTATCAGTTTACCGGAAAGAATAGTCCGAATATCTATAGGGCCAATATGGGGATAACCCGGCAGGAGCTGGCCTTTGATTCCGGCAACTACTTTTGGTCGGTGATGGCCGGCCTTACGTATCAGGTCAAATTTTGATTCCATAATGGAAGGATGGGTTGAGACCATCCTAAGTTGCTTCCACAAAGGTAGTCGATCATTCAGGTTATTTGGAGGTCTTGTCTTGCACCATATCAAACATCCACTTATCGGCGTACATGCCGTATACAAGTCCCAGTTCGTTTTCCTGCACGTATTTTTCGTCCTTACCGGCATCGAAGTTGACATTGTAGACGTATACCTTGATGCCTTCATCGCGCAATTTCAACAAAAGCTTCGACTGGCTGGCTATGATACGTCTTGAGACTGCGGCGTACTTTATATTGTTGACGGCCAAATAGTTCAGTTTGTCGCCCTTAATGGCCATAAGCGGCTCTTGTGAAATCATGGTATGGATGCCGTTCTGTGACGCCTTTTCTACGGCCATAAGACTGAACAGTTCCATAATCAATCGATTTTTATCCACAAAGGCGTTGGCGAAGGCCGTGGGGTCGTTGACCTTATCCGTTACCAAGGTAGCATCTGGGTGGGCAGCGAACCAGGCATTGATATCATCAAAATCCATTGTCGTATAGTCACCATAGATTTTATGCTTTTTAAATTCCTCGAGACTGGGCGGCAGTGCCCCGGTATAGTCCGTAAACCGGGCCCACATCTTCCAGTCGTGCGCGGCGACCAATTTTTTGTCCGAGGTTTCGATGATATCCAATTCGAAAAAACGGAATCCCTTGGCATAGTTTTGGTCCAGGGCGTCTTTGGTGTTCGTCGATTTGATACCGTTCACCTCACCACCGGCATGGGCGATATAGCGATTGTTATTGGGTTCGAATTCATATTTGATTTTCGGGAAATAAATATTGGCATCGGCAGTATTTGAGGGAACGGTCAGGGTTTCGGATACGCTTACATCATCGAAGACCTCGTAAATGCTTCCATTTAAATTGTGCATGATATAGGCTTGTCTACTTTTGAGGGAAGCCAACTTTGAGAATCCCAGTTTGGAAAGATTGGCGGTCTGTCCGGCCAAACTCTTGGCCGCCGAATCGTGCGCTAGGATTGCAAAAACCACATTGTCCCTCAACAAGCGCTCAAGTACATCGCGTAATTCTACAGCTGCCTCTTCGCTGGAATGGGTGTCGTAGGTGCGATATTCAAATGTAGTACTTGTTTTGAAATGTATGACCGTAAGTCCGCGTTCGATTTGCTCTGTAACCTCCCCGAACGAAAAACTACTCCGCTTTTGAGCAGTAAAGCTGTTACTGTTTAGGGTAATTTGCGGGTTATCTGGAGTCGTACCCCCAAACATATCGCCAATCTGATGGTCACCACAGTTGGCAAACAGGCTAGGGCTTGCAACCGTACCTATAATGAGGTATACAAAATAAATTATCGACATAGGTATTGAAATCCGGTTTCTGAGTGTCATGGTCGTATTATAAAAGGTTACCTAATTAACGCCATGCAGAAAGGCTTATTGTTATACTAGCCTGAAATGCTGGCGCAGAACCCTGTTTATCGAGAGAATACCTTCCGGGTCTAAAGAAGATGTTGCATCGGCATCCATTCTAGCAGTATCGCAAAATTTTCACGCAACGCTCAATAATTTCATCCTAAAACCGACGATTAACAACTTTTACAACAAAAAATTAGGGTTACACCACAATTTATTGTATCGGTGCCGCTTTATAAATAAGTTTACTTCATCAAACAAATACAGCGGCCCAAATCGCTTTCGAAATCTAAAATGAATCCAATAACTTAACCTGCGAATCTTATGCTTTACGACACTTACGGAGAAGAATACCTAGCCTTCTTACAAGACCTCAACGAAATCTTAAGTCTAAACGAATTGGTTGAATTGGATTACATGTAGATCCACAGACCGTTCAAAGTCCCAAACCCAAATCCCCAAATTTAAAACCTACTATTATGGCAAATCAAAACAAGGAAAATACAGATTACCTGAATTTTATCGCGACCCTGAACGATATACTTTCAAGTGAAGAAATCGGAAAACTGAATTATTCTTAGTGTTTTAGTGTTTTTAG
>JBATUY010000391.1:0-5872 GCA_049671465.1 Pricia sp.
CGGTAACATAGCGTTGGTTTCCGTCGTCCGTGGTGTAGTTTCGGGTCTTTAGTTTTCCCGTGATCCCAACTTCTTTGCCTTTTTCGACATATTTCTCAACGATTTCAGCGGTCTTGCCCCAAGCCACAACGGTATGCCAATTGGTGTCCGTTTGCTTTTCGCCTTTACTGTCTTTGTAATACTCGTTAGTGGCGAGTGAGAAGCGGGCTACTTTTTTACCGCTTTCAAGGTTCGTGATGGTTGGCTCTTGTCCAACGTTTCCAATCAACTGTACGTGATTTCTAATAGTACTCATAACTAAATGGTTTTAAATGCCCTTTACAGGCTTGATTAATATTTCCCTTTTCAATTCAGATTAAATTTTAAGGGGTGTTTGTTCTTTTCTTTCGTGCATCGCACAATGGATAGAGTGGGTTTTGTCAAGACTTTTAGGGCAAAATCAGGTGTGTTTGCGACGTAGTAAATTCCTTGGAATTTCAAGGAAGTAGATACCTTATTTTTCACTAAAACTTTGTACAGTCTTGACAAGTTCCACAAGGGCATTAGCAATTCTTTTAAATCCGGTTACGATTTGAGCGTACCGACAGTTAAGCGAAATGAGTGGCTGGGTTTAATGTAGAATTGGTTATGCACTGCCTGTTTTTCGACGACCCGAAAAACAACAAAGGCTTTATCCATTATAAACCCCTTAAAATGTGTAAGACAGCGGTTTGGTTTTTAGGGATTTTCGAGTGAGGGCTCAAGAAGACCGCGCCGAAAATCCCGTCAAGAAAACCGAAGTGATGGCTTTCCGATAAAAAGCGGACTTGATTCACAATTTTGGCTCGGGAATGTAGTGTTCCTTCCCAGAGCAGCGGGAAGGGTTAACGGAATGGAAAGTTAAAATTGGGGATTGTGTCCAAGATATTTGTAGTGAAGCTCTTTTCGCGAAATGAAGTGGTTGCTGGCTTTTTTCGGCAGGCAAGCGCGGAATGTAAGGGAATGTGCTGAGTGGGATAGCACTTGACTATTTTTCAGCTTTTGAAATTATTTTCTTCCTCGTGTAAGATTTTCTGAATCCATCACAACCTATAAGGCAAACAGAATTTAAATCGTTGTCTTATGAAAACTTTAAAAATCTTATGCACCCTATTATTTCTCATCGGTCAAATCGCCATTGGAAATTCCCAAAGTACCTCTTCGATTGATACAGATAAACTTTCAAGTTATTTAGAGGTCTTGCGTTCAAAAAAGAAATTTAGCGGCGAAGTGCTCATTGCAAAAGGTGACAGCATTCTTTTCCAAAATGCCATCGGAATGGCTTCTTATGAGCACAATCTTCCGTTGAAGGTTGGTGCGAAGTTCAGAATCGCCTCGATTACCAAAACCTTTACCGGTATGCTCATAGCTATGGCACAGTCAGAGGGGAAACTCAAATTTGAGGATAACGCGACAAAGTACATTGAGGGTCTATCGCCAAAATTCGATGCCGTTACCATAAAACACCTATTGACCCATTCTTCGGGATTGCCCCATAACAAGGGCATTAAGGATTATTGGCAGACGAAGTCGAGACTACAAATGAGTACGGCACAAGTGATTTCGGAAATCAATACACTTAAACTGGCAGCTAAACCTGGCACAGAATTTCACTATTCCAGTCTTGGATATTACCTATTGGCCACAATACTTGAGTCTATTTATGAAAAGCGTTATGAAGATATATTGCACGAAAAAATCCTTAATCCAATCAATATGAAAAATTCAGGTATCGTCAACACTTTGGACGTCCTGTCCAATCACGCATCGGGTTACCATCTCGTAACTGATGATAGTCTCGTGGTAGCCCCTTACAGAAACTATTCGATGTTGAAGGGTGCTGGTGATATGTACACCAATTCCTGCAGATTTGTCGCTCTTTTAAAATAATCTCACCTTTTTTAAAGTTTTCTACGGTCGTTGCATCCACAATCGCATCAATTTCATCCCGGTCGAAAGCCGAAAATTTGGCAAGAAATTCAGCAAGAAGATGTTTCGTATATGTATGACAGAGCGATTTTTTACAACTCAAAATTATATTTAGTAGGGGGTAAGTAAGCACTTACCTTTGCCCTTGCTCACTTTGCTCAGTAGCTGCTTTTGCAAAAGCGATATAGCCAATCCAATAAATAAATTTACCATTAATGATGGGCTTCCCAAACGAAAAAAACCTGATTCACTTCTCAAGTTGTTCACAGCTTGTCTTTAGGTATTGATGAAACTACATTTACCATTTCCAGACTCATATTCCATAGCTTTTTTGCTGCCTCACCATCTTTCGCCCAGGTTTTTGGTTCTTTTTCTTTACAATCACGAAAATATTTTCCTGATATGCCTGCAATATTAAGAGAGGTACATACATAAATTGAGGTTCTAGCCCCCTTTTGAGGGCTTTGCAGAAAAGGTTTCATTATCCAAAATAGGATTTTAGAAAACCATCCATTTTGCCGACCTAAGCCAGTACTTACTTCTCCCGGATCAACTGCATTGACAGTGACCCGGCTATCTTTCAGCCGTTTTGCTAATTCATAAGTAAATAATAAGTTGGCCAATTTTGAGTGGCTATATACTTTAAGAGCTTTGAAACCACGCCTAAAGTTCAAATCCTCAAAGTTTATTCCTTTAACAAGCGAATGTGCACCGGAAGCAACATTTACTATCCGTGAGGCGGTACCTTCTTTTAGATTGTCCAAAAGCAAATGGGTAAGCAGAAAATGAGCCAGGTGATTAACGGCAAACATCTCTTCAAAACCATCTATGGACCGTTTTCTTTTGAAATTAAATACGCCTGCATTATTCAACAAGATATCCAATGGTTTATTTAATCGTTTAAATTCTTCCGCTACCCTTCGAACATCGTCTAAGGATGATAAATCGCCTACCAGTAAGTGCAGTTTGGTGTTCGCGGTTTGTTTTTGAATATCGAGTATAAGCTGTTCACCCTTAGGTCTATTCCTGACAAGCAGATATAGTTCCATGTCTAGTGCAGCAAGTTCCTTTACCGTTTCCCGCCCGATACCACTTGTTGCACCGGTTACCAGGGCTATCTTTTGGCGAAACCTATTATTTACTTCCATTGTCCACTTCTTTTAGTTTACGCCCTTTTATTAATAGCCAAAGGCATAGCATAAATTCTGAAAAGAACCCAGGTATCGCTATTGTTATCAGGAATCCATAAGGGTGATTGGCATAAGCTGATGATAAAAAACTGACATAACAGTCAATCTGGTAACCTACCCCTGCTATCATGAGCAAAACACCGAGTAGTGGTGGAACAATTTTAGATTTGTAGGCCAAATAACCCACCAAACCAACGTGCAGTCCGAATATCATAAAGGCTATATTTACCGCATACTCATACCTTACGAAATAAAACATGGATTCTACCTGTGCTGCTTGCAGCATTTCCCCAGCTAGATGACCGGAACCATTTATCAGCTGTAGCGCACATACCCACTGAAAAACAGCATACGCCATGATTGGGGCAAATACAATTCGGAAGGCCAAGGCCAGGGACGAGAGAGCCCTGTCTGTACCGTAGAAAAAATGATATAGTGCCCATCCAACAACCGTATCGGCCACAATCACAATGAGCCAACAAGCAATAGCCAGACGAAAAAGAAATTCATTTGACAAAATAGCATTGAAGGTGGCGACTTCATCACCAATCATTATATGGGGGTTGATCCACGAATAGGGCGTGACCCAGATAGCGATGAAGTAAAAAATGCCCGCTATCAATGCGGATTTACGTAAATTCATGGTTGATTGTGGTAAAGTGCTTGGTTCTTTGATTGTAATTCTTTGGCGATTTGCTCAATGTCATTGAGCTCTTTGGGCAAACCTTTTTGCACTGTAGAATTATACATCCATGCCGGCAAGCTTCCACCCGGATCTGTATAAACCTCGTAAGTGGCGATGCTCTGGGACGAATCAATAGGCTCAAATGTCCAGGAGCCTCTGGCTACCGGCATTCTTATTATCCCTTTTTCCGGAGGTGCTTTTTGCCATTCTTGATGCCAGGAAATTTCGTGGATACCCGAGGCAGAATCTTCCTTAATGGTAAATTTCTCGCACATTGAGCGGTCCCTAAATGGGAAAGGGAGCTTAAAAATCGAGTAAACCAATAGTTCAGTACTATCACTTTCCAGCACTTCAAAATAGACCTCTTTTTCAGAATAGAAGGCCGTCCAATTCTCAATCCTGTACCTTAACGCTTCAACAGCCTCTTTAGGTGTAGCCCGAACAGTGCCTTTGATTTTAAAGGCTTTGAATTTAGAATCCTTTATATTCTTTGAGTAGCTGATCCAGTTTCCAGGAATATTTTTCGCACTTTCTGCTATTCGTTTCCAATGGTATGCTTCCCATTCCTTAATGCTCTTGTTTCTTTGCTGAGTAGCAGAACAGCCCAGTAGAGTTACGCTAAAAATCACAAAAACAACAACATGGATTAACGGAAAAGATACTTTCCCGATAAAATCTTGATTAATTTTTAAAAACTGCATAAAAAGACGAACATTTTGCTTTACATGCAAAGGTTGGGATTCTCCAGGTGCTATTCATTCACCCAGGTTAATTTCGAAAGGGATAGTGAAAAAAATGAAATCAGCGTGATTGGGAAAGGCGCTTTCTGATCCTGCTTAAGGATTGGGGCTTGATGCCTAAATAGCTTGCGAGATGGTATTGTGGAACACGCTCCAGTAATTCGGGTTTAATTTTTCTGATTTCCAGGTAATGTTCCTCCGGGCTCAGGTTACGAAATTTATCGGCCGAGATTAATTGGTTGGTGGAAAAATCATCACTGATTTGCCTGTACAGCGGAACGAATTTTGGGTAAGACAGCAAAAATTGCTCTGTTCGTTCAGATCTACCGATGGAAAGCACACAATCTTCAAGGCACTCAATGAAATATTCAGAAGGTTGATTTTTTATGTAGCTTACCGGAACAATAGGGTCGTTTTCTAAAAAGAAGTCAGTATTTTTCTCCTCACCATTCTTTATAAAATAACTGCGGATACATCCTTTGAGCACTAGGTAACTTTCCCTGGCTTGTTGCCCTTCTCTTAACAGTAAAGTTCCTTTGGCATATTTTTTAATCAGGGCATAGCCTTCAATGATTTTAATGTCCTCCTTGGAAAGTGTGGCATATTGTGAGAAATATTTTATTAAGAGGTTATTCATGTAAGTTGAGGAAATTATTTATTTAAATAGTATGGAATGTGCACAGTTGCGTAGGTTAGAACTGACTTTTGCAAGTACAAGACAAGCTAAAAGTTTCTGCGGGATTTTCAGGTCTTCGCTTTTTCTTTCGCTATTATTTCGTCAATAAATTCATTGACATTCAACTCCTTCAGTTCAGCATACAACTTTTTATTTTGATTTGCTTTTTCAGCCAGTTCATATTTCATATTCTGATATTTTATTCTGGCCCATTCATTCTTTCTTAAAAAATCCCGCATTAGTAAGTGCCTTTCTAAAGGTTCGCTATCAACCGGACAAACATACAAATGATGAGGAATTGAATCTAAAACTGTGTTAGATGAATTTCCATTTTGTTTAAAAACTTCTCGTTTTTCAATTCCCTGATTTCCATTGTGATAATACCCAATTTCCATCAGCCCGGATTTTATTTTCTTAAATTGGTTTGGGTTTTCATAGATAATATCGATATCGATAATCGGTTTCGAGTCTAATTTGGGAATTGAGGTACTGCCAACGTGCTCAATTCGGTATTCAAGTCCACATAAACCTTTCTCAATTTCGCGTTTTAATTCCGTAAAATGTTTAATCCAATCTGATGTGTATTTTTTGATTAACATTGTTTTCATTTTCTATAACCATCAGGATATAGCAC
>JBATUY010000392.1:0-19110 GCA_049671465.1 Pricia sp.
TGTTTCGACTGTTCGCCGTTGCGGGAATCGGCTATTGGCTGTACGATACCATCCGCAAGAAATCTTCAAAAACTTTGATTTGGGCGGTTTCCTTAATTTTTGCCGGCGCGCTGGGCAACATAATCGATTCCGTTTTTTATGGAATGATTTTCAATGATAGCTATCAAGAAGTAGCCACGTTATTTTCCGAAGAACCTTATGGGGATTTGTTCTACGGTAAAGTAGTCGATATGCTGTATTTTCCGATAATCGATACCACATGGCCGGAATGGGTTCCCTATTTTGGGGGTTCAGATTTCCGGTTCTTTGAACCCGTATTCAATATTGCCGATATGGCAATTAGCACCGGTGTCGGTATTTTGATCGTCTTCAACAAACGGGCGTTCCGGAAAACGGAAGAAGATCCTTATTCCGACAGCTGGAACGATTATGTCTCCCGTACCGAAAAAGAATAGGTTTTATTAGGCGTAACACAATAGTTTAGCGGAACATCGTGCGGTTCGATATCGTCGATCGAGGTTTCCGCTTCAAATAAAGATAGTCCTATTTTGAGAACGTCCTTTCGACAATTCCTTAGAAACGTATCGTAGAATCCCTTGCCGTACCCCACTCGGTTCCCTTTCAAATCGAAAGCCAATAAAGGAACGAACACGACGTCAATTTTTTCAGTAGCAATCTCTATACCCGCTACAGGTTCGGGAATATGCCACGCATTCATACGAAACTTGGTGGCGTCGGTCAAAAGATACTGTTTTAAGCCACCATCATCCATCACTTTTGGAATGAGTACATACTTATTCCTACCTTGAAGCATGGAGAGTATGTAACGGGTATCAATTTCATTTTGTCGGGAAATGGGAAGGAAAAGGTGAAAATAATCAAACTGCCAAATGGGAAGTTTCAGTACCGCATTGGCAATGGCCAGACTGCCGTCTGTAAGATATTCGGAAGAAATGGCTTTACGGCGCCTTTTATAAGACGACCTCAGCACTTTTTTTAACATGTTCGGTCAACAAACGGGAGCGGGAACCAATGTGAACCCGTCGTATGATATATACAAAGCTGATTTGAAATCTAATCTTTGGCGTTTACATAATAATACACCTTGAAAGAGATCATCAAGAGAAGGTACAGTACTAAGGTAATTATATATTTGTCCATGGGGGTAGTTGATTTTGATTGCCTAAAAATAAATAAAAAAAGGGTAACCTCACCGTCAAATGCAACTTTTTACCGATGAAATGCACGTTTTTTACAATTTTTAACTTTTTTATGTTAAAATGCTTGGATAAGTGCAGATTTCGTAATCCAATTCGCCACCAGTATCATGAACAGGTATAGACGTACGGTAGGTACCTGCAGTGTTTTGGATGGTGATTCGCACGTCGATCATTCTTACTTCGAAGAAATGGGCGTACGTCGGTCATCGAGCCGATAAGAAGAAAATGCCGAATCTATCCATGGTATTCGTTACGAGTGATATAACTTTACGTGAGGTTTTGATTCCGCACTAAAACAGTAATCTACATGTCTCAAATATCCATAGAAATACAGTTGAGTACCCTGCCGAACGGTCCCGGGGTATACCAATTCTATGACGATGACGAGAAAATATTGTACGTAGGGAAGGCTAAGAACCTTAAAAAGCGGGTTTCATCCTATTTCACCAAGACCCATGAGTACGGGAAGACCCGGGTCATGGTAAAAAAAATACGGCGCATCAAACACATCGTCGTTCCTACGGAATCGGACGCCTTGTTACTAGAGAACAATCTGATCAAGAAGTACCGACCCCGCTATAATGTGTTACTCAAAGACGATAAATCATATCCGTGGATATGTATCAAGAACGAGCGCTTCCCCCGTATATTTCCCACGCGAAAACTGATAAAGGACGGTTCGGAATATTATGGCCCCTATACGAGCATGAAAACGGTGCGTACCCTTTTAGATCTGGTGAAAAGCGTGTACCCGTTGCGGACGTGTAATTATGATCTATCCCAAGAAAAAATAGAATCGGGCAAGTATAAGGTGTGTCTCGAATATCACCTGGGCAATTGCAAGGGCCCCTGTGAGGATATGCAAAATGCGGAGGATTATCATTCACAGATCGACGATATCCGTGAAATCATCAAAGGGAATTTCAAATCGTCGTTGCACTATTTCAAACATCGAATGAAAGCGCTGGCCGCCGATATGCAGTTTGAAGAAGCCCAGCTTATCAAAGAGAAAATCGAGGTTTTAGAGAACTATCAGGTGAAATCGACAATAGTCAATCCTAAAATCAACAATGTAGATGTTTTTTCCATCATCTCCGACGAGGTACACGCCTATGTCAATTTCTTGCAGTTGTCGCACGGGTCGATCATCCGCTCACATACCTTGGAGATCAAAAAGAAACTGAACGAGAGCGACGGCGATCTCTTGCAGTTGGCCATCGTCGAGATACGCCAGCGCTTTGAATCCCGATCTACCGAATTGTACCTGCCCTTTGAAGTAACGGTCGAACCCCATTTGAAAGTGACCGTTCCGAAACTGGGGGACAAAAAGAAGATTGTGGATCTATCGGAACGCAACGCCAAGTTTTTCAGGCAAGAACGTTTCAAACAAATCAAGATTATAGACCCCGACCGCCATACCAAACGTATCATGGCGCAAATGCAAAAAGACCTCCGGCTTTCGGCGGAACCCAGGCATATTGAATGTTTTGATAACAGTAACATTCAGGGCAGTAACCCGGTAGCCGCCTGTGTCGTGTTCAGGGACGGAAAACCGGCTAAAAAGGAATATCGCCACTACAACATCAAGACCGTTGAAGGGCCAGATGATTTTGCATCCATGGAAGAGGTCGTCTATCGAAGGTACAAGCGTTTATTGGCCGAAGAGGCATCCCTGCCCCAGTTGATCGTGATCGATGGGGGCAAAGGGCAGCTGTCATCCGCTTTAAAAAGTTTGGATATTCTGGGCCTTCGCGGTACGATTGCCATCATAGGTATCGCAAAGCGCCTCGAGGAAATCTATTTCCCCGAAGACCCCATCCCCTTATATCTGGACAAAAAATCGGAATCTCTCAAAATTATCCAACAACTCCGAAACGAGGCACACCGGTTCGGCATTAACTTCCACCGGCAAAAACGCAGCAAGGCGGCCATCAATTCCGAATTGGAAAGTATTGACGGGGTCGGGGAAAAAACCGCGCAAGAACTGTTAAAAACGTTCAAATCGGTCAAGCGCATCAAGATGGCATCGATAGAGAAACTGGCGGATACGGTCGGTATGGCCAAGGCCAAGAAAATCTACGAGACCTTTCATTAAATGATGAAGGGAAACAAAATTTTGTTATCTTTTATTTGACAGTCCGAACGACCTAAAATCAATTAGTGTCCCTAAATTTGAAATCTTGAAACAGCTTCTACTTATCGTTATGCTTTTAGGTGTAGCCCAAGGTTTGACCGCACAGGACTCCGCAGAAAAAGACCTGAAAATCGGCTTGGTGCTCAGTGGCGGCGGTGCGAAGGGCCTGGCCCATATCGGCGCGCTCAAAGTTATGGAAGAGGCGGGCATCAAGATCGATTATATCGGCGGTACCAGCATGGGCGCTATCGTCGGGGCGTTATATGCTTCAGGATATACCGCTGCGGAACTCGACTCCATCTTTCGCACTACCGATTTCACCAATCTTATCGAAGACAATCTGCCACGGAGCGCCAAAACTTTCTACGAAAAGGAAGATTCGGAAAGATATGCGATAACCCTGCCGTTCGATAAGTTCAAGGTGTCGGCACCCCCGGCCTTTTCCGGTGGCCAGAACGTATATAACGAACTGGTAAAGCTACTTTATCCCGTCAAGAGCATTACCGATTTTGATAAATTACCGATACCTTTCCTGTGCCTTGCCACCGATGTGGAGACGGGGGAAGAGGTCGTTCTGAAGGAAGGATATTTGCCCTTGGCCGTTATGGCCAGTGGCGCATTGCCGTCGCTTTTTGAACCGGTACGGATCGGCGATCGACTCTTGATCGACGGCGGGGTGATAAATAACTACCCGATTCAGAAGGTCAAAGATATGGGGGCCGACGTTATCATTGGGGTCGACGTACAGCACGGCCTCAGAAAAAGGGACGGACTCATCTCGGCCACCGAAATATTGTTGCAGATCAACAATTACCGCACCGTACTCGATATGGAAGAAAAATCGGAACAGACCGATATCTACATCAGGCCCGAAGTGTCGAAGTTTTCCGTTATCGATTTCGATTTGTACGATCGCATTATCGAAAGCGGTACCGTAGCCGCCAGAAAAAGTTACGGTAAACTTAAAGAGCTGGCGGTGAAACAGCATAGCACCGATAGAAAGTTGGCCAAGATCACGCCTACGGAAAATCTGGTCATCGATCGTTTGACCTTGAAGGGCAGTGCCAACTATTCAAGGGGGTATGTCAAGGGCAAGCTGCGTTTGGGCAATGACCAAGAGACCACCTTTTCACGCCTGCAACAAGGTGTAGGAAATCTGGCGGCGACCAAAAACTTTCAGACGATTCACTATCAGTTACAAGACAGCGATGAGGGCGAAGAATTGATTTTGGACCTTACCGAAAACCCCGTTAAAACCTTTGTGCGATTGGGTGCCCATTACGATGATCTCTACAAGACGGCGGCCATGCTGAACGTTACCCGTAAAGAATTACTGTCCCAAGACGATGTGCTTTCGTTCGACTTCATAATCGGAGATAACGTACGGTACAATTTTCAATATTACCTTGATAAAGGGTCCTATTGGAGTTTCGGCTTAAATTCACGGTTCAACGATTTTAACAAGGAAATTGATTTCGATATCATACGTGGTAATTTTGACGTGCCCCAAGGTGTCAATGTCAACAGCATTAATTTAGATGTCTCCGACCTAACGAACCAGATTTATGTAGAGACCGTGTTGCGCGAAGAATTCGCGTTCAGGACCGGTATCGAGCACAAATTGCTGAAATATAGTACCCGAACTTTGGCCCGACGCGGTGAGAACGAGGCTCCGTTCGGGCAGCAAGACGATGATGGCAAGACCTTGTTCGAAAACAGCAATTTTTATAGCGCCTTCGGGAAATTGACCCTCGACACCTATGATAATGCCTACTTTCCCTCAAGAGGACTTTATTTCGCCGGCGACTTCCACTTTTACGTGTTTTCTTCCGATTTCAACGATAATTTTAAGGAATTTTCAGTGGCCAAGGCCCGAATGGGCGGAGCGTTTTCATTTTTAAAAAATCTTTCCCTGACCGTAGAGACCGAAGGCGGCTTTAAGTTGGGAACCTCCGAGGTGACCTCCTTTGATTTTTTCTTGGGCGGCTACGGCAACGATGTCATCAACAATTTTCTTCCTTTTTTTGGGTATGATTTTATAAGCCTGCCGGGCAACAGCTTTGTAAAAGCTTACGGAAGGCTCGACTATGAATTTGTGCCCAAAAACCATCTGATGTTCACGGCCAATTTTGCCAATGTCGAAGACGATATTTTCAGAACGAGCGAGTGGTTTACACTTCCCGATTATTCAGGCTATGGCGTCGGCTATGGATGGGAATCGTTTCTTGGGCCACTGCAGGTGCACTACTCCTGGTCTCCCGAAGGCAAGAACAGCAATTTCTTTTTCAGTTTGGGGTATTGGTTTTGAGGGGGATGGTCCGCATGTTGAATATTATCGTACCTTTTCCATCGAATGCTATTGAACTCCTCTTCCGGCGTTCTTTGAAACCATCTTTGACTTATGAAAACCAAAATCCGCTTTACCTCTAAATGTATCATCTGTTTTATGGTGTTGGCCTTGGGCGCTAGCGTATGGGCTCAGGCCCAGACCCAAGAATTTTTATACGGCGATATGCTGCCCGATGCTCCGGAACTTTCCGAAAGAGGCTCGCACACGGTTGGGGTCCGCACCCTTGATTTGGTCAATCCCGATCAGGTAGACATCTTGAATTCCAAAGGAGATAAAGATACCCTATACGACCGCCCGTTGACCGTTGAGGTCTGGTATCCCGCAGAAGTATCTTCGGGGACGGAGGCTTTGGTGACCTACGAAGAGGTGATGGGCACCCGGGGCGATTCTTTACGTCCCTTGATTCCTTTTACGTTCAAGGGTCGGGCCGTTCGCGATGCCGCTCCGAGGGCTTCTGAGAAAGCTTTTCCCTTAGTTGTGGTTTCGCACGGATATGTAGGTTCGAGATACCTAATGACCTATTTGACTGAAAATCTGGCTTCAAAAGGATATGTTGTCGTCTCCATCGATCATACCGATTCCACCTTTAAGGATGCCAATGCTTTTCAAAGTACATTGCTTAACCGTGCGAAGGACATCCGCTTTGTCTTAAACGAAATGGAAAAGCTTGGTAAAAAGGATAGTAAGAATGTTTTATCAGGAAAAATCGACGCCGATAATACGGCGATTGTCGGCTATTCCATGGGCGGATATGGCGTATTGAACGTCGCCGGTGCCGGATATAGCGACGGTATGGTGCAGTTTTTCGGGGGAATGACCGAGGGAAGCACTGCCATCAAGGCGCTGGCCGCAAGCAATGCGGAGTATCAGGCGCAATCTGATGCAAGAATCAAGGCGGTAGTCGCTTTCGCCCCCTGGGGTATGGAACGCGGCGTCTGGGATGCCGCAGGTTTAAAGGGGCTCAAGACCCCGACCTTTTTCATTGCCGGGAGCCAAGACGATATTTCTGGATACGAAAAGGGAATCAAGGCCATCTATGAAGGTGCCGTTAACGCCGACCGCTATCTGCTGACCTATAAAAACGCAAGACATAACGTAGCCCCTAACCCCCCACCAGCCGAAGCCCTGGCACCCGGACTCCACATCGACGAATACTACCGCTACGCCGATGCCACGTGGGACATGCGTAAAATAAACAATGTCAATCAACATTTTGTAACCGCCTTCATCGACGCACACCTCAAAGGGAAGGACACTTTTGAATATCTCGATATACCCGAAGATTCGAATGCCCAAGATTGGCCGGGATTCAAGCCAAGGTCTTCTACGGGGATGGAGCTATTGCATGCTGAAGCTGAGGTCGATAAGTAAGCTCGGTAGTCATAATGTATGACTTGGGCTAAATAAATAACTCAAAAACACGGAATTTCTTTATTGCGAGAAAACGCCTCTATACTTGATGTTTACGTTTGTAATATCTACACGGCGCAATAACGCGTGCTACGAAAATCTTTGAAATTCAGACTTCCCACAATGAAAAATCATGATTCATATAAATGATAGTACGTTATCAGTTCTCTTTTTTCGCCTCTGCTCGTTCAAGTATTTCTATCTTAGATAGACGAACTGAGCGTCTACCAGTGCTAATATAGTTCCTCCACTCTTTTACTGAAGCGGCCGCTGTCCCAAATATTTGAAATGTCATTTTATTCCATGAATGGATTAAGTTGAAATACTGGCTAAGGTATATCTTCGCTCTTTAAACCGACGATTACATAAATAACTAATTTTCTAACCATTGTGACATCCTTATCGACCACGCTATTTTGAGAATAAGTTATCGCGGTTGTAATTAAGCATTCCTAAAGTTTGATTTCCTTTCCATTCTAATTCGTTGTTTCTGGGGCAATTTAAAAATTTTTCGAGTTAGTGAGAAATAACCCACACAGATTACTTTTGATTTCTAAAAATAATGTAACTGCTATGAACAACATTGAAAATTTATTCGATTATTCCGTTGGTCAATTCGAAGCTATCGATCATCTTTTGACCATGGGCGTTGGAGCACATCTCGCCGCCTTGGTGTTTTTCTTGGTATGCTCGCAATTTGTAGCGCCGAAATATAGAATTGCAACTGCCCTGTCTTGCATAGTTATGGTATCCGCAGGTTTAATTTTGGTAAGCCAAGCAGGTATGTGGACCGACGCCTTCAAATTTAATGGCGATGTTTATCAACTTAAAGATTTGACCTTCAGTAATGGGTATCGATACGTCAATTGGATGGTTACCATCCCATGTCTTTTAACTCAATTACTAATTGTTTTGAACTTTACGGGCAGTACGCTTTTTAAGAAGGCTTCCTATCTTATACTTGCCGCTTGGGGAATGATCATCACCGGATATATAGGCCAATTATATGAAGTAAGCGACATGACCCAATTATATATATGGGGCGCTATCAGTACGGTTTTCTTCGTGATTATGAATTTTATTATTGGAACGAGCATTTCTTCCGCTAAATCAACACTTCTCGGCGGTACTGAAAGTACCGTAATGAAAGTATTTTGGTTAATGATGTTTGCATGGACACTATACCCGATCGCTTATTTAGTTCCGGCATTTATGAATAATTCGGACGGTGTTGTTTTGAGGCAAGCACTTTTTACAGTGGCCGATATTAGTTCAAAAGTAATTTATGGTTTGATGATTACATATATAGCCATACATCAATCTGCGGCATCAGGCTATGTTCCGGCCCAGCAAGTCTTAGGTGGAATAGGATTCGCTAAAAAGTAACATAGTATATGTTATCGAACATTAAAAATTTGCTAAAAAGCATTGCGCTAGTTCCTTCGGTTCTGGCGCTTTCTTTTTTCGTTTTAGCCATTTTTTTGGTATCCGTGAACATATCCTATGAAACGTATAGTCCTTTCAAGGCATTGATAATTACGAACAGCGGCGACATACAGTTTATCTTGGCCTATGTTATCGGTGGAATATTTACCCTGACTATTTTTAGCTACACTATGGTGATGAACGTAATTAATAGGAATATCAATAATTATTCTCCCCGTTTAATACCACTGATACTTTCGCAAAGGCATCATCAGATAATCTTGGGTTTCACCTCTGGAACTATTATCTATTCTATCGTGCTCTCGATATCACTGATAAATCGAAATAGCGATTATTTTCCCTCCATTGGAGCCGCCTTGGCGGCTATTTTTTCGATAGTCTGCGTTTTTATTTTTATTTATTTTATTCACAGCGTTTCGAAAAGTGTACATATAAACTACATTTTGATGGAATTGTATCGAAGAACCCATGATCAAATGCATAAACGCGACAAGAGTTATGGTGTCAAAGATCCACTACCCGCAATCGCATCTTTTGAATTCGAGATCCGTTGTGAAAATACGGGCGTTTTAAGGCTGTACAGCATCGGTAGACTAAAAAAGCTTTCGAACTCCTTGGGATGTAAAATACAGGTCAATAAAGTTTGTGGCGAACATGTTTTCATCGATGATATTCTTCTTCGAACGGATAAGCGAATAAACGAATCCCAAATATCCAAACTTAAGGGTCTGTTCGCCATAGGTCATGAGGTTGCTGTTGATGTACACGAAATCGGTTTCAAGCATTTTGTAGAAGTAGCCGTAAAAGCATCTTCTCCTGCAATTAATGATCCTGGAACCTCGAAATCGTGCATTGATTATTTAACACAACTCTTCATTTCAAGACTCTCTCTTCATTTTGATTCAAATATAATTTCGATTTGTAATTCCAATATTAATGTGTGCCAGATTACTACCAGAAAACTGTTGATCGAGTGCTTTGTGGAGATGTATCGGTATATGAAAGACGACCCACTACTAAAACCGACTTTAAAAAAATCCTTAAGAACCATTACGTCCAAGACTACTCAAGAGATTGACTTCGACTGGAATAAGCTGAAAAGATATGACGGGCTTTTATAAATGCCACATCCATTTGTATACCGCTAATTGTGACATTGGCTCTTTTCCATAGTTCTAATGAGCTATATGCTCTACCATATGTTATGAATAAATCTGCATATATTTACTTTTATAAAATAATCGCATACGTGGTTTGCTCACTTTTAATGCTCACGATTTCCTTGATCTGCAAACCTTTGGTGCTAATTGCCCTTATTTTCCACTTCGTTTTCTGGCATAGTCTGCCTTCCATTAAAACCGGATTACTGTCCGAAAAAACTATCATTAATTTTTAAAATTCAACTGTTATGAAATCTATAGATAATCCCGAAAGTCTTGCCAAATGTCCATTCCGTGGCACCCGGATAGGAGGTGCCATAGGTACCCCGCCGCAAACTGACGATTGGTGGCCAAACCGATTGCAGGTAGACCTGCTGCATCAAGAGCCACCTGCTGCGAACCCGATAAGCGATGAAAATTATAAAGCGAAATTTAATGCTATTGATTTTAAGCAGCTGAAAAAAGATATTAAAGAATTGTTGGTCGATTCAAAAGATTGGTGGCCCGCAGATTACAATAATTATGCCCCACAAATGATCCGTATGGCCTGGCATTCGGCGGGCACCTATCGTATTGCCGATGGAAGGGGCGGTGCCGCACAGGCCATGCAACGATTTGCGCCCGTCAATTCATGGTGGGACAATGGCAATACCGATAAATCAAGACGTTTGTTATGGCCTATCAAAAAAAAATACGGTGCAGCGCTTTCTTGGGCCGATCTCATTATCTTGGCCGGGAACTGCTCTCTCGAAATCATGAATTTTCCGACGTTCGGTTTCGCCGGAGGTCGTCGGGATGCTTGGGAACCGGACCGTAGCACCTATTGGGGTCCAGAATTTTGGATGGGTAAGCCTTTTGATGAATCTCAAGCAACGGGTGATGTTAAGGGCCATCCTGAAGAAATGGTAAACAAGGGTCTGCGATGGGTAGGCGGACCTAAGGAAGCCTATCACGATTTGGAAAATCCGCTGGCAGCCACCCATTCCAATTTGATATATGTCAATCCCGAGGGACCCGGTGGAAATGGCGATCCCCAAGATTCCGCAAGAAACATCCGCGAATCTTTTAAGCGAATGGCCATGGATGATGAAGAAACCGTAGCGCTCATCGCCGGTGGACACGCATTCGGAAAAAGCCATGGAATAGTTCCTGCCAAAAAAATAGGGGCGGCCCCCGAAGCGGCTCCCATTCACTCACAAGGCTTCGGTTGGCACAATCCGGTGGGTTCCGGTAACGGTGAGTATACCATGACCAATGGAATCGAAGGCTCATGGACGCCGAATCCCACACAATGGGATAATTCATATCTCGAAAACCTATTCAAATTTGATTGGAAGAAAATCAAAAGCCCCGCTGACGCCGTGCAGTGGACGCCAGTTGACCCAAATGCACCAAAGACGCCTGATGCCCATATAGAAGGGCAAATGAACGCTCTAATGATGATGACTTCCGATATTGCTCTTAAAGTAGATGCCCGCTACCATGCAGTCTGTAAAAAGTTTTTGAACGACTTCGATTATTTTACGGAGACCTTTTCAAAAGCGTGGTATAAGTTGACGCACCGTGATATGGGTCCAAAAGACCGATATTTGGGTCCAGAAGTGCCTAAGGAAGATTTACTCTGGCAAGACCCCGTGCCGGCACGCACTTATACCTTGGTCGATGATGCAGATATCCTACAACTCAAACAACAGATAAAAGATAGCAACCTCACCGTATCGGCCCTAGTTTCCGCTGCATGGTCCGCGGCATCCGTTTACCGTCATACAGATAAGCGAGGGGGTGCAAACGGTGCCCGAATTGCACTTGAACCTCAGAAAAATTGGGAATTGAACCGCCCTGACGAGTTGAAGGAGACCATTCGTGAACTGCAAGTCTTACAGACCAATTTTAAGATGGGGCAAACCGAAGACAAGAATATTTCATTGGCAGATTTAATTGTTCTCGGTGGATGTGCCGGTATTGAATTAGCGGCAAAGAATGCCGGTATCGAGATATCCGTTCCCTTTACCCCGGGCCGTAATGATACCACTCAAGAACTGACCGACATCGAAAGCTTCGACTGGCTCAAACCGGTATCCGATGGTTTTAGAAATTACCATAACGAGCAGGTCGGCTATCGAGTTCAGCCGGAGCGGATTTTTCTAGACCGGGCTCAACTCCTTACCCTAAGCGCACCCGAATGGACCGTTCTGGTTGGTGGCCTTCGAATTCTGGACCAAAATTATGATTATTCGAAACATGGCGTTTTTACAGAAAGATCCGGACAGTTGACCAATGATTTCTTTCAGGTCATTACCAGCATGGATTATGAATGGGTACCCGCAAATCAAGAAGAGACACTATATAGTATAAGGGAGCGAAAAACTGGAAATGAAAAATATACAGCAACACGTTGCGATTTAATCTTCGGCTCTAATGCCCAACTACGAAACATTGCCGAAATATACGCTGCCGATGACGGTAACCAACGCTTTGTCGACGATTTTGTAAAAGCTTGGGACAAAGTTATGATGCTTGACCGATATGATATCAAGGATGAATAGTTATCGGGAAACTATTTTTGAAAAATACTATTCTAAGTTGAATCTTCACTGGTTTTAAGTGGGATGAACGATTGCTTCGGTTTTACACGTATTGCCACATAATAAGACCTAGTTAAAGAAATGAACAAAAGCGATTCAATTAAAAAATTGGCTATCGTCGGTGGTGGCCCACGAGGCTTATCGACGTTAGAGGCCGTTCTTGAGAAATTAAGCAACAAAAAAGATGTAAAACCTATAGAAATTATATTATTTGAAAGTCAAGAGCATCCGGGCGCAGGACGCGTTTATAATTTGAAACAACCGGACAGTAATTGGTTGAACGTTTCTGAAAGAGCGCTAAAGCTTGAAGGAAGAAATGAAATTGAATTTGAAGGAGTACAATTTCCGTCCTTCCCTTCATTTCAAGAATGGATTGGTTACGATGAAGATACAGGCAGTTCGTCCGCACCGGATAATTATCCCTTGCGCTCGATTTTGGGCAAGTATCTAAACGAACGTTATCGTTCCCTGGCATCTTTACTCAAGTCAAAAGGTCTATTGTATGTTGTTCAAGCTGAGGTATTGAAAGTAGATTGGGAAGATAGCGTTTTCAAAATTCAGGTTGATTCCGGGAAAATCTATACCTCTAACGAATTGATTTTAACCATTGGACATCAGCCGACAAAATTATCGAAACAACTTTTTGATTGGAAGGGCTTCAGTGATGACCATAGTTTGGTATCGCTCTTTACCAACGCCTACCCGGTGAGCGATTTTCTCAACTTTGAACAGTTAAATTCAAACAGTATCGTTGGCTTACGCGGTTTTGGCTTGGCAATGATCGATGTGATGCGTGCTTTGACCATTGGTCAAGATGGTGAGTTTAAAATTTTAGACCCGACCACCCTTCAGATGATATATGTGAAAAGTGGCAAAGAGCCCAAGAAGATTGTTCCCTTCTCGCTAGACGGTTTGCCACTGGCCCCAAAACCGTTGAACCGACAAATAGATGAACTTTTTTATCCTACCGAAGAAGAACTCTTAACTTTTGAATGCAATGTGAAAACCGTTGCCGAACAAGGCAACGCTTCATCTATGCAATTTGTTCTGAATGCAATTGCTCCCGTAATCTGTCGAGTTTATAGGGAGCTTGGTAGTAAGGCCTACACTATGGCTTTAGATGATGAACGCATAATTGATGCCAGCATAGCATGGCTCAAAGATGCTGATTTTGCCCATTATTTAATTGTTCCCGTCGTGAACACGGCCCAAAAAACCATGAAAATGTTCGTAAATATGGCAACGGGAAAAGAGTCTATCAGTTTAGATTACTGTATAGGTCAGGTTTGGGGGCATTGCGAACCCAGTCTCTATAAGGCGGTTTCGTTTGCCAATCTTAACGATACAATAATCGCCGAAATTATTTCATTGGATGAGCGTTTAAAACGCTATTCGTACGGCCCGCCCGTAAAAAGCCTACAGCAAATGCTCGCTCTCATCGATGCAAATATTATTACGTTAGATTATATCAAGAACCCAAAAATAGAAACTACGCGCGAGGGTTGGAAATTATCCAGTGACGGTCATTCGATAACAGCGAATATTATGATAAACTCCGTATTGGATCCTGCCAGATTGTTGGAGATGAATTCCCCGATCGTGAAGCACTTATTGCATGAGTCACTCGTAGAACCGGTACACAGTGATTTGGGTATTAAGACCGGTAAAAATGCCATTGTGAAAGTGTCCGGCGAAGGAACGATGATTCCCTTAGCGGCAATGGGCCGCCTGTCAAAGGGAACCATCGTTGGGGTAGACGCGGTCATGGAATGTTTCGGAGACCGGGCCGCACTATGGGCCGAGGGGTTCGTCGAGAGATTGTAATTCGCTATTGCAGGGCCTTTAATGTCTTAATCTTCTTTGGCCTTTTTAGACCCTAAGAGGGTATGGTCTGTCACACCAATCGCTACCATATTGATACTAGCTACAATTATTTTGAAAAGAATTACTGCTAGAACTACCGCGGCCGAACTTAAAACTGTGCCCAGCCCTAATCAGATATGATTAGTATTATCTTACCTCCCTTGGATTATCCATCAAAACTGCCGATGATCTTTTGACCAATATTATCGATTTTAAATCCAGAATGGGCTATGTTAGCTTTTGAGGAATTGGTATTTCATACAAGAAATCTTGATTTAGACGAGCTTCAGGTACTGTATATTCTTGGGAATAGGAGTTTAATGGCACTGCTAATTTTCTTTACTACCCGGCTTTATGTCTATTCTTAGGCAATTTCGTGAACAATCACTCTATGATTTCTAAATGTAACTTTCAACCACAACGGCCTACTTTTCTGCATCCACCAAAGTTCGTTTCACCTCTCTCCACAAATAATAACCCGTAACGATGGTAGCCAAGACATCGGCAATCGGAAATGATATCCAAACCCCTAGCTCGCCGAAGTAGTGTGGCAAGATTAAGATCAGCGGGATAAAAAAGAAGCCTTGCCGGGTCAATGTCAGCAAAAGGGCAGGAACAGCTTTTCCGATAGCTTGAAAATAGGCGGCTCCGATAAGCTGTACGGCGATGATCGGGGTGGCGGCGAAAACGAGGCGCATCGCAAACGGTGCGTGTTCTAAAACATAGGCGTTGGTGGCCAAGTCTTTGTCCGACATTTCGGGGCCGCTGCCCAAGAATAGCCCCGCAATTTCGGCGGGGAAGATGAACAGGCCGACAAATACGATACTGGCCAAGATAGCGGCGTATTTAATGGCAGTATTGATTGTGGTTCGTACCCTATCGTACTTTTTGGCACCATAGTTAAAACCGGCAATGGGCAAAAAGCCCTGTGTGACACCGAAAACGGGAAAAAGGGCGAACATCAGCATACGCCCTATAATAGCATAGACGGCCACCATGGCCTCGCCGCCCAGGCCATAAAGAATATTGTTCATCAAAAGATAAGTGATGCTGACCACCGCTTGGCGGGCAAGGGTTACAAATCCCAATGAACCGATTTCCTTTAAAATAGACAAATCCAATACGAAATGGGGGAGGCTGATTTTGAGTTCCGAGTTTTTGGATAGAAAGAAGTAGAGAATATAACAAAAGCATAAAAAATAGCCTACCGTAGTGGCCCAAGCGGCACCTGCCATGCCCCAATCCAAGACGTAGATAAAGATATAATCCATCAATAGGTTACCGACCGAGGGTATGATCATGGCGATCATGGCGAATTTCGGCTTCCCCTCGGCCCGAATTACCGTGTTGCCCATCATACAGAGCGCCAAAAAAGGCACGCCGTATAGTACGATGGTATAATATATTTTGGCCGGTTCGAAAATGGCGCCTTTGCCCCCGAATGCAGGAATGAGGCTATCGACATATAAAAGGCCCAAAGCTACCATTATGACCGTCACCAATACGGTCAGGGTAATCTGATTCCCAAAAGTTTTAAGTGCCTTTTCGGTGTTGTTCGCGCCTAGCGCCCGAGAAATGATACTGGAACCACCGATACCAATTGACATGCCAAGCGCCGCGATAAAGAAGGATACCGGTAGCACCACGTTAATGGCGGCAATGGCAATAGATCCGATCCAATTGCCTACGAAGATGGAATCGACCAAGATGTTGAGCGACATCACCAAAATACCGATCGATGCCGGTACGGATTGTCGGATCAACAATTTTCCGATCGGTTCAGAGCCGAGTTGCTCCGCAGATACATTTGCCATTTGAATTAGGTTTAATCCGCTTAGGACAAGTATGGGATATAGGCCATTTATTCAGGTCTGACCTATACGTTGAGCAGTAACGGGAGATCTGTGATTTTGAATTCAACCTATTCACTAGAAGGCTATTTGCGCAATCTGGAAAAAGATGCAGTGAATCAACTCGAGGGCAGCGCCCCAGTTTCTTCCCAGGTATTTACCCAATCCGCCATGACCTTCACCCAAGCATCATTATCGTTCATACAGGGAATATGCTTATAACTTTCGCCCCCGGCTTCCTCAAATTGTTCACGTCCTTCCATGGCAATTTCCTCCAAAGTTTCCAGGCAATCCGCTACAAAGGCCGGAGTGATTACCGCCAAACGTTTTTTACCTTCTTTGGCCAAACGCTCGAATTCGTAATCCGTGTAGGGCTTCAGCCAGGGATCACCGGCCAATCGCGATTGAAACGATGAGCTGACCTGTTCGTCCTTTAGGCCTAGTTCCGCTTTCACCAGTTCGGTCGTCTTATAGACCTGATGGCGATAGCAGGTATGATGCGCCACGGAATTGATGCTGCAACAGCTACCGTCAATTTTACAATGATAGCTGGTAGGATCCGATTTTCGAATGTGTCGTTCGGGTATACCGTGATAGGAAAACAGAATGTGGTCATAATCAAAATCCTTCAGGCCATCGGCTATGCTTTTGGATAAGGCCTTGATGTAATCCGGATTGTGATAAAAAGCGGGTAGGGTGGTCAATCGCATTTGCGAAAAAAACTTCTTCTGTACTTCCATGGCCTTAACTACTACGGTTTCATAAGATGACATGGCATAGTGGGGATACAGCGGAACCAATAATACCTCGTCGACACCCTTGTCCTTCAATTCTTGCATGGCGTTTTTAATGGTCATCGTACCATAGCGCATACCAAGGGCCACCGGCATGTGGGTGTGGCTTTTGAGTTTCTCGGCAAAGCGTTCCGATAATACGATCAGCGGCGAACCTTCGTCCCACCATATCTTGGCGTAGGCCTTGGCCGATTTCTTGGGCCGGGTCTGCAGAATGATACCGCGAACGATGATATTACGAAGCACTTTGTTGACGTCGATGACACGTTCGTCCATCAAAAATTCATCGAGGTAGGGTTTGACGGCTTTTGCAGTTGGTTTTTCCGGAGAACCGAGATTTATAAGTAATACACCTTTCATAGCCTAGCAATTTTCAGGAATTGGTTTCCGACTGCAAAAATAAGGCTTGCAAAGCATCTCGCGGGCTTATCTTCTTATTTGTTTATTGATAGTTTTATAGATTTCATCAATTTTCCCTTTGAGGTCTTAAAAACCAATACTTTTTCTTATTATTCGGATATTTAAGCGCGGACACGACGATGCAACACCTCGATGCTAACTGAAGATGCAGCAGTACGATGTAAACTGAAGGTGCAATCTGATACTGCAATCGCATAATGGAATACACCAGAAACGCCCTAACCTTAAAAACATTACTCCAAATGCTCAATGAACTTTTTAGCGAAAACAACCGGTCTTTACTTTATGTGGTCGGTGCCTTGATCGGTATTCTTATCGCGCATTTCGTCATCTTGTTCCTTTTGAGACGCCTGGGCAAGAATCCGAAATATCTGATGCCCGCCCAGACGGTAAGGCGGGTCAGTAAACCTATCTTTCTATTATTTCTATCCATTTTAATCCGCCTTCGAGCCTTACGACATCTCTTAGATCTGGAAGATTACGCCTATTGGTTTCAAAAAGCGAGCATTTTATTGTTCATTTTCGCGTTCACATGGCTGCTTTTGAGCGTTATTAAGATCGTAAAGCATCATATTATAGAAAAATATGACGTAGAGGCCTCCGATAACCTGAAGGCGCGAAAGGTAAAGACCCAGTTCAATATTCTGGAGCGGATCTTTATTTTTATCATCATTGTATTGGCCATGGGCATCGCACTGATGAGCTTCGAAAGCATCCGGGAAATCGGGGTGAGTATTTTCGCCTCGGCAGGCGTCGCGGGTATCATCATCGGCTTTTCGGCCCAAAAAATGATCGGTACGATATTGGCGGGAATCCAAATTGCCTTGGCGCAACCCATTAAACTGGACGATGTGGTGGTCGTTGAAGGGGAGTGGGGCCGTATTGAAAAAATCATGTTGACCTACGTAGTCGTGCAAATATGGGATAAAAGGAGGCTCATTGTACCTACCACCTACTTCATTGAAAAACCCTTTCAGAACTGGACAAAAACTTCTTCGGAAATACTGGGGACCGTTTTTCTTTACACCGATTATAACGTGCCCTTCGATGCCATCCGGGAAGAATTTACCCGAATCTTGAACGGTACCGATCTTTGGGACGGCGAGGTGAATGCCGTTCAGGTAACGGATTCAAAACGCGATAGCGTTGAAATCCGTGCCCTGATGAGTGCCAAAGATTCCCCAACGGCATTCGATTTGCGGGTGCTGGTACGGGAGAAATTGATTACGTTTTTACAGCAGAACTATCCCGAAAGTCTGCCCCGCACCCGACTTCAGATGGAAAAAAGTGACCTTAAGGAAAATACGTCGGAAGAATAGTCGTTATATGCTAGACGCAATACAGGTTTTAACGGTTTCAAAGGGTAGGTCTTACTATATACTTCCTTAAATTTGCACTATGTCGTTCCTGTAGCCATACACCTACGCAGACTGCTTTTTTAAGCCACGTGCAGGCAAAAAGGTACAGCGAAAAAATGAAGTTTATGCGCCCTTTGTTTATCCTATTACTTTGTCTTTTCAGCCTTTTTGGATTTTCCCAAGAAAAGAACAGCCTGCTCTGGGAAATTTCGGGCAACGGCCTTGAAAAATCCTCCTACCTCTACGGCACTATGCACGTGAGCAAAAAAATCGCTTTTCGCCTCGACGATGTTTTTTATGAGGCCTTGGATAAAAGTGAAATGGTGGCGTTGGAATCCGACCCGGGAAATTGGCTCGAGAACAGTAATGCGATGGGTAGTAATAGCTTCGGTTATGGCGGTGGGTATGTAGCCAAAGGTTTCTACGCCAATAGGTTCAAGGTCGAAAATCCTAAAAAGGAGCTGCTCGGGGCCTACCTGGCCTACGAAGACCGCATCGTAAACAATATTCTGTACCGTAC
>JBATUY010000393.1:0-14242 GCA_049671465.1 Pricia sp.
AAAAAAAATGCCCTTTGACAGCATCAGTTTGGCACTAAGTCTTTTGTTGTCATAACCTTTCAAACTACTAAAAGCGGAATCTAAATAAAGTTTTGCCTCTTCTGGGGATTTTCTGAATTTGGCCAAAAAGATTTCATTATAAGTATCGGCCAAAGCTGTATCCCTTTGAAAAGAAATAAGTTTTAAAAGACTATCCAATTTCTCATTGTTTTGACTTTGAGATGAAAAAGTAATAAAAAGGGCTGTCAACAGGAGTGGTATTATTTTATATACTTTCATATGGGTTTGGTTTTGTGGAGGCAATCTAAAATACTGAATAATTTTAGCATTTTAACCCTTGTTAAAACCTATAATAATTACTTAACAGAAGATTTTCATAGTTTTCCAGCTAAACCGGATAAATGAAGTCATGTTCTTTTCTGAATATGTTTTTTTCCAATTTATTCCATACAAAACGAACTTTCAATAGGACAGCCCAACACAATATTGTAAAGTTTTTTCAAATAATAATTACGTGATAGACTGCTCTCTAAACGATATTATCGACCCCTTTTTTAAACCAGAATTTCCATATTTAGCTATCTCAAATTGTTCATAACTCAAAATTCTTCTATTTTTGACAAAAATTAAATAATACCATTTGAATCCATTTGAAACCAAATCTAAAATACCACATTGCACATAGTTTCATTTGAATTCATTTGATATAACTAATTGTATATCAAATTTTTGTGGATAACTTAAATCAAAAAATCCAGCTTTCCCCTTTCCTTTATTTTAAAAGGCACTATTTTTCATTTTCAAACTACCTCTTACATAAAGTCACCAATTAGTGCATTAAAACGCACTTTTTATGTGTTTATTTACAATAATTACTTATTTTTACAGTAAAAAGAGCCATCTAATGCACTTTACTAGTCTTATACGTAATATAAAAGAACGAAGAGAAATGCTTCGAGTCACACAGGAAACATTAGCAGATCTTTCTGGCGTAGGCCTGCGTACCCTTAAACAGTTTGAAAGTGGTAAAGGCAACCCTACTGCGGAAACCTTAAATAAATTAGGGAGTGCCTTGGGTATGGAGCTTACTTTTAAAATTATTAAAACAGAAACTAGAAAATGAGACAGGCCGTAGTCTTCTACAAAAAAACAGCTGCAGGTTTGTTGACGCAACTAGATAATGGCAGTTTTATCTTCCGTTACCATGACCAATGGTTTGAATCAACAGATAGGCCATCAATCAGTCTTACCCTACCAAAAAATCAACAGGAGTACAAATCAGAATATCTATTTCCTTTTTTTTATAACATGTTACCTGAAGGGTCTAACAAACAGAATATTTGTTTTGAATTGCGAAAAGACCCAAAAGACCATTTTGGTCTGCTATTGACTACAGCCAAATATGATACGATAGGAGCTATTCAGGTCAAAGAAATAGAACAGCGATGAGCGTAGAAATAAAAAATTGCCCAGGCACCTTAAAAGAAGGAGTATCCACATATTGCAAAACTGCTCTGAATCGCTTATTTGATGGCAGAAAGGTAAGCCCGACCCTACCCTATGAATCGCCAGCTACCAATGCGATTACAGAAAAGCTCTTTAAAGAAAACAAAAAGCGATTATCCATTTCTGGGGTACAAGAAAAGTTCTCAGTACTCCTAGAGAAGAACAAACTTCGCTTAATATCAGAAGGAGAACACGGGCAATATATTCTAAAACCTATCCCAAATGTAGGAACCCGAACAGCTCAAATGCCAGCCAACGAACATTTGAGCATGCAGATAGCACGCCAAATATTCGGGATCGAAACTGCGGAGAACGGACTGGTATTCTTTAAAAATGGGTACCCTGCCTACATTACCAAACGTTTTGATGTTGCGGGTGACGGCACTAAATGGGCTGTAGAGGATTTTGCATCGCTAGCTGGCAGAACACCGCAAACCCACGGAACAGACTTTAAATACTCAGGTAGCTATCTAGAGCTATTTGAACTATTGAAAAAACATGCGCCGGCCTATCGAGTAGAAGCCATCAAATTATTCAAGCTGCTTCTTTTTAATTATTTGATTTCCAATGGTGATGCCCATTTTAAAAACTTCTCATTAATAGAAACCGCTTTTGGGGATTTTAAATTGAGTCCGGCTTACGATATATTGAACAGTCGAATTCATATGGAAGATAAAGAATTTGCCTTGGAAGATGGGCTTCTACCCCCTGATAGGAAAACAGGAAAGGTTACGGAGCAGTTTTTCAAACTAGCTGAACTGGCTGGTATCTCTGAAAAGCAAAGTGCTAAGGCGTTCAAGGCCATTACCTCCAGTAAAGAGAAAGTTCTAGCTTTAATCAAACTTTCATACCTTGATGAGAAGACAAAAAAAAACTATAGTCAAGGGTATCAGACAAAGCTTAAAAGACTTTTACGAACGTAAAAGATATAGTGCATTTTGAAGTGATCAACCCCTAAGAGAACAACTTAGGCTCCAGCCACAAATAGCCCATCCCTAAAAGAAACGGAAAGAAGAACCAAAACAGATGTATTGGAGTCAAAAGTTTTCTATCTATTCCCCTTGCGGAGGTTTCAGTAAAGTTTCGCTTGTTCGCATTTACAGTGTTCATCGAAGAAACCGATTTCCACTGGGTGGTATCTAGCACATAGAAATTAAAAACTGAGGTTGAATCGTTTTTATCCTTCAAACGGTTCCACCCCGTTTTACGGGGATATGTAGTGCCATTATAAAGATTCGGTATGTCTACATTTTGAAGTATGGCGATTTGTATGCTGTCTCCATTGCTAATTTCAGGATTTTCTGCGGAAGTTCTAACGGTAAATTCATAGGGCTGGTCTTGGTAGGCGAACGTCGTTGTCGGCTGCCATTCCGCTGCGGGCATGTTTCGTTTGGCCAGGGCACTGATGATTTCGGACCAAAGCTGTTGGTAAGCTTTGGTGTGCCCGTCTAACCACCAACGATAAGTACTTTGAAGTACCGTTGTACCGATCCGGCCTTTTCCGTATCGCCGATATGCGGTCAGCACATTTCCCTGGCTTTCATGGATTTCTTCAAACCCAAAATCCTCCTTAAAGCTATAAGGAAATCGGTCTATAGATGTTTTTGGCCAATCATTTAGTGTAGTGGTCGTGCCGTTTCCTCGGATGAATTCGAATCCAGAATTTTCTGCGGCCAAATTAAAAAAGGATGCCTCAGGCTGAACAAAAATTCCCAATCCCTCGTTTTTTGTGCTGTTTTGAAGTGCGGCAAGTGAATTTGGGGATAAGTTGGTGTAAGTAGGTGCATCCATAATCATGAGGTCATAAGCTTCTAAAGCCTTTTCTGATAGGCCATAAATCGGATTTACGGCAGTGTTGAAATATTCGAACTTATATTTGCCTTTGGTCAATCGATTTCTGACCGTGACGCTATGCCCCATTTCTGCCAAATAATTTTTCAGGTATTTGGTTTCGAAAATCGGAAAACTATTGATGATTAATATCTGCAATGATTTTTTTTCGGTCACGTTTAAAGGTAAAGGCTCGTTGGAAATTTGCTTTCCCGTGGAGTCTTTCTCCACTAGGGCGTATTGGAATTTACCCACTACTTTCAGGTCCACCGACAAATCAAATACCGTCTGTTCCCCGGCATCCAAAATCACAGAATCGATTGCGGTTCCGCCGGGCGCTGTGAGTACGAGACGATTGCCGCTAATGGGTTGGTCATATCGCCCTTTGATTCGCAACGTGTCCCCTACTACCGATTCGGATTCATAGTTGACGGCGGTAATTCCATGGGGCTCGACCTTTCCAATATATTGGGTCGGAACGTCTTCCAACTGCCAAAAATCGAAAGGTTTTATGCCCTCTCCCAGAATGCTAAGCGAACCGATCGAATCTAAAATCATTCCCATAGGTTTATTGATTTCGTACTCAAGTACCTTTACATCTTTATGAACTTGCTTAAGACTATCCAATCTTTCGCTATCGTAACCCTTGGTCAGCAATATGGCCGGATAAGTATCCACATGCCTCATCACCATAGGTCGCAAAACCAATAGGGCCAAAGAGCTCAACGCAAGTAGAGCTATCAGTATTTTGAGATAAACCCGGGCGTGCCGCACCGGCGTCCATTCTTTCCAAATAAAAACCATCCAGAGTAAGATGCCCCCGAACGCAACGGGCCAAATCAGATGAGGATTTAAAAAGCTGATCGAATCAATCATTGAGGTTCAGTTCTTCCAGAAATAGTTCATCGATTTTACCGGTAGCAGCGGTACTGCGTGTTGGGTCGGGCGTAGCTACGGGAATGGCTTCCAGAAGCCCTCGCTGCACCTCTTCCGCATTTTCCAATGAAGCGGAATTTGTATCGGAAAACCATTTCAACTGCTGCAGGGTGCCGAGATATTTACCGGGATTTTGTACGGCCAAAACGGCCAATTCGTTCCCCGCTTTAGCAAACAGCGCCCTATCATTATCGGTAACACTTTCTCCACCGGCAAGCAATCTTTCCAGTCGCGCTATGGACCGGCGCATGAATGGAAAATCTTTGGCCTTGGCCAAATCTTCTTTTTTCCTAAAGCTTTTTATGTCATCGAGCTCTCCAGTCAATCGCCTTTCCTCTTTAATGGGAGGCGGGTCAAACCCGATGCGGTGCACGTAGATACGGGCACTGTTCTTGATTTCTTGGATGAGCTCAAGGGCTCTATATTGATATGGTAATGATTTTGTCGGTTCGTACAGTCTCAAATGTAGCTCGGCATCCCACATTTCGTTGAGGGCCTGCCGCAACTTGCTCTTGAGGGATTGGGTAAAGAGCGTGGACTCCTCGGGGTCGTCGTGATTGTGTAAATAATTTTCCAAAGGATTCTCTTGGTTTTTATCTGGTGATCCTTCTTCATGTTCATGCTCGTGTTCGATCAAATTATGTTCATTTTCGCCATCATGGTTGTGGCCATACTCCGCCAACGGATTTATTCCATTTTCACTGTCTTCCAGATGGATTTCTTGGTTGCCCTGAATACCCGAATCGGCTTCATCGCCCATAAACTGCCCGTACTTAAGACGCAAGGCTTTTTGGTCGGATGCAAGTTGGTTACTGGTGACATTGAATTCCAATTTGGTTATTTGGGATTTATCCGCAATTAGTTTTTCGGTATCGATAATCAACTGTCGTTGGCTCCTGAAATAAGCGGGCATCAAATCTGCACCCATCGTGCTTTCCACAGAAAAGCGGTCGGATACCGTATCCCGGATGACCGTAAAATAGGTTTCGCTACGCGTAGTATTGGGGTCGGGATGTTTGGAATCTACGGCCTCGACATAAAAATACAGTTCGTCGCCAGGCTTCATTTTAAGACTGTCAAGATCAAGTCTCTTTTTCAACTGCTGTTTTCTGCTGCCGACGTCGAATGGGGTATCGAAAAGCAATCGCTCTTCCCGGAATTTGACCGATTCACCTTCTCCTTTGCTTACGGTCGCAATAATATAGACCTCACCAATACCATAATCATCGGTGATGGAGGCTTGAACGTCCAGAATCTTCTCCTGCTCAGCATCGAATGTGGTAAAGGAATCCAGTTCCGGAATTTTTATGACGGGACGCCGATCTTTTGTCATTTCCAGGGCATACAGCTCAGATTGGTACGATGCGCCCTCGGTATCGGTATCGGTATCGGTATCGGTAAACCGGAAATTATAAAAACCGGCTTCCTTCAGCGACCAATATTTAGTGTAGCTATCACTATTCCTTTTCATCGGATATTTTTGGTTCGAGGTTTCAAAAAAGACGCTATCCACTGGTCGGTCGAACTTTAGGGTCCAAGATAGGGTCGACCCCTCCAATGCTTTGACGTTCATGTCCGAGGTCGACTTTGCAGGTATTTGAGTATAGGATGGATATCGAATGGTCAGCTGCTGGTATTCCAACGTGGGAGGCTGATTTTTTTGGTTCGAGGAGTCCAAGGGCTGAAAACGGATAAGCTCCTGCTTTTCCGGGATATTGTCGGAATTTAATGTGTTCATCCCGCCCCATAAATAGACGGAGAACGCTAGAATGGCAAATAGGACGAATACAAGGGCTCCCCTTTCCAGAGGTACATTCGGTTTCACCTTGCGCTTGTTTTCATTCAACATCATTTCGACCCGGTAGCGTTGAAGCCGGGCTAAATCGGATAAACTTTTTTCAGGCAACAAAAAAAGTCCGGTGCTGAATTGAGCCGCTTCCAACCGTTCATCGATAAAGGCACTTACCTTTTTCAAAGTCAATCGCCATGGCTTCCGTATGGCCGCCCCGAGTATTAAAATAGCTGCAAAAATGCCAATGGCCACGAGAGGCTTCGATGTTACGACATAGGCTAAAATTGCCGGGCCGATGGCATATAGCATAATCTCCAGAACGAGCATCAATTGCCAGCGTCCTTTCCAAGCGACCAAGATGTCTTTTCCGGAATAGGTCATTGTTTTCTGTATTTTGCCAGGATTCTTTCGGTCAACATTATCAGGAATAAAAGAGGCCAAATCCACAAGGAGAGGTCAAATAGTACAGGTCGTCTTTTGGTTATTTCCCTGGTTTCGGAGCGCGGCCGTAATTCTTCTATATCCGCGAGCCTGTGGTCATAGGGTTCTAGCTTGTCAATAAGGCCTTCGTGTCGACCGAGCAATGCCAATAATTTCTCCGTTACATGTTCGGTGACAACGTTCTCACTGTTCAACATCCCAGTCAGATAATAGCTGTTTTTGGAGGGGCCGGGAACAATAAGGTCACGAGCTAAAGCATCAGGACGATATTGTAAACAATTTACGGATTCATCGAAAACAACATCCGTATCAAAGCTCACGTTTGTGGTAGTTAAGCCTATTATAGTACTATATAGTTTCCAGTCCAAAGTATCCAAATCCTTGGCCCTCTCAACGGATATTGGTTTTTTGAGATATCTGGAAATGGCCCTATACGCAGTCTTGATGTATCGAACCGTATTGGAAAGGCTATCATCACCGACCAATAGAACCTTCAATGGTCTTTCAACTGGCAAAGGCAAGTATTGGTCGGCAATACGGACACTGTCGTTGGTGACATTGACCTCGATATTCTCAGCATCCAGAGGCAACATCGATTTGTTGAACGAAATACGTTTTCTATCGCCTGCCACTGCGACCAGACTTAAACTATCCCTCTCCAACGAGGCTCCCACTATCACATTGGTGTTCTGATCGGTATCGATTACCACCCATTTGATGTTTGCGCTAGTGCTGGGGCGCATTCCCCGGATACCGGAAATAAGGGCTTTGGTAAATACTACGATACTATCCGTGGTCAAAGCTTGCATTTCCTGTGCCAATTGCCAATACTTGGGCGTTTCCACATCAGCGGTTGAAGCATCAAAATCACCAACATAGGGAAAATTCTTTGACATAACCCTTTTTGATTCGGAAGGGACGGTATCTAGCAAGCGTTCTACCCGTGGCTCGCTAAGCAATGAAGGTTCGATGATATAGGTTAGGGGTAGACGGTCTTCCTTAATCATAAGATTGGGACCCGCCAACATAAAAACCAACAGCGCTATGATCAAACTGCGTAGCACCAAAAGCCACCATTCGTTGGGTCTTACAGTACTGGTGCGTTTTGGCTCCGATGCGTTCAGCAATTGGGTACTGCCGATTTTTACGGTAACGACCTTCTTTCTGCTCCATAGGTGTATGGCCACGGGAACCAGAATTCCGAGCAGTGCCCATAGATATGTAGGATCGATAAAGGTCATGTTACATCAAAAAATTACGCTGTTTTAAAAATAGTTGCAAGGCCTCGCCAATCGGGGCATCCAAGGTAAACAAATGGTGACCGATGCCGTGGGTCAGCAGCTCGTCTTTGGTGTTCGCCATCATTTGTGAGAGCGCGTTTAAATACTCCTCTGCCGCCACCTTGGCATCTACCTTGACCTTGGCACCGGTTTCAAGGTCCTCGAAAATTATATAGTCTTTGTAATCGAATGCCATCTCTATATTTCCCATAATCTGGAAGACTACCACTTCGTTTCGTTTGGTCTTGAGGCTTTTTACCAAGGATGTCAGTTCCGCGTTCCGTTCGTACATATCGGTGATAAAGAACAGCAGTTCTTTTCGGCCCCTGCTTTGTAACCGATTGAGAGCCAGGTTTTGTTCGGGCCACTTTCCTTCGGCTTGAATGCCGATAAGTTCATGCAGGAAACGTTGGTATCCCTGTTTTTGAACCACGGGATGCAGGCTTTTTATTTTTTGGTCGTTGAGCACGTAGAGCCCAACGGCATCCCCCTGATTCTGAGCCAAATGGGCCAAGGAAGCGGTCAGCACCTTTACGTAGTCTAATTTGGACAGTCCGTTTTCGGTGTGCAGCATGGATCTGCTGGCGTCCACAATGAATTTTACGGAAATATGGGTCTCTATTTCAGATTGCTTGACATAATAGCGTCCGGAGCGGGCCAGCATCCTCCAATCCAATAACCGCATATCGTCGCCGGACTGGTAGCCACGGTACTGGCTGAACTCGAGTCCCGCCCCTACCCTACGGCTCCGGTTGATACCGGCAAGGTAGCCGTCAACGATGACGCGGGCGATTAACGACAGCCCTGAAATTCTGTTGATGATCTTGGGTTGCAGTAGTTGTCTATAGTCCTGCTTCACGAATCGCTGTTATTAATGGGAAAAGTCGGTATGCCTTAGCAAATGTTCGGTCACCTTATCGGAAGTCACGCCCTCTGCCTCCGCCCTGAAATTGACGATAATCCGATGCCGAAGCACCGGAAGGGCCACGTAGTTCAGATCTTCAAGGGTAACCGCCAACCGGCCCTGTGCCAAGGCCCTTGCTTTTGCGGTAAGGATCATGGCCTGGCCCGCCCTAGGGCCGGCACCCCAGCTTACCCATTCCTTTACGTAGTCGTTTGTTGTAGTTTCGGGTCTTGTGGAGCGCACTACCCTACTGACGAAATTAATCAATGTATCGCTGATAGGCACTTCTCGCACAAATTCTTGTAATCGTAATATGTCTCGGCCCGTCATGACCTTATCCACGGATTTCTTAAGCGTTCCCGTTGTGCGTTTTAAAATACCGCTCTCTTCCGAAGCCGTCGGATAATCGATTTTGATGTACAATAGAAATCGATCTTGCTGGGCTTCGGGCAAAGGGAAAGTACCCGATTGCTCGATGGGGTTCTGGGTAGCCAAAATAAAAAAGGGCCTGTCAAGATTGTAGGTCTTTCCGGAGTAAGTTACCTCGAATTCTTGCATGGCTTCCAGCAAGGCCGCTTGCGTCTTGGGCGGCGTCCGATTGATTTCATCGGCCAAAATGATGTTGGCAAAAATAGGTCCTTTATTGAACTGGAAGAATTTCTTACCGGTGGTGTGGTCCTCCTCCAGTATTTCGGTTCCGATAATGTCCGAAGGCATCAAATCGGGAGTGAACTGAATGCGCTTGAACTGCAAATCTATGGTCTGCGAAAGTGTCTTTATCATTAGGGTTTTGGCCAAGCCGGGAACCCCTTCCAACAAGGCGTGGCCTCCCGCCAGAAAGGCGATAAGCAATTGCTCAACGGTCTCTTCCTGCCCGATAATGACCTTTCCGATTTCCTGTTTGAGGTCGACGATTTTAGCGGTAAGTGTTTTTACTTCGTTTTCTATTTCCTTTAAATTTGCATCCATATATACGAAATCATATTAACTTGTATTCTAGGAAGTAAGCGCGTACATCACAATGTTGACCCCGAACCGCGTATTGTCGATTTTATACCACCGCTTGTTCCTAAAATCATAATCCCACTCGCAACCGTAGTCCTTATTGCTGTAAAGCACCCCTATTCTTCCGTTAATTTCGATGGCCTTTAAGTATTCATGCACCAAATCGTCTCCCCACCCGTTCAATTCTTGCGAAGTGGTCGGCGGGCCATCTTCGAACTCAAAGAATAGCCGATAGATTTCGTGGTCGTTTGGGATTTTTTTCAGCTCGCCTTTCCCGAAAATTTCTTCCATCTGCCGCTCGAAGGATTTGGCGAACAGGCCATCTATATCATGGTTGCAATCGTCTACGAAGACAAATCCTCCGTTGTTGACGTACTTTTCAAAATTTTCCCGCTCCTTTTTGGAAAATTCGACCAGCTTATGACCGGAAAGATAACAGAAGGGACATTCGAAGATGGCCTCGCTTGCCAAGGTGACAATGTTCTCGCGGGTATCGACTTGAAGCGTTGTGTATTCCACCAACGAGTTCAGCAAATTGGATGGCATCCGCTGGTCTACGTCCCAATCGCCGGACTCGTATTGTAAACGGGTAAAGAAAAAATCATTGCTCACGCGTCATCCAAATTTATCAAAAATCACATATGCAATCCATCCAAAGAAAAACTGGCCGTGTTGTAAACAAAACGACCAGTCCGATACCGTATGTCAAGGCTAAACAGCGTCGGAAAGACTGGTAAACGTGAAGTCCCTTATTTTCATAGTGGGAATCAAATTACCTTCTACCCTAGATTGTTCACCGAGCGTTTCAAGGTTGTTCAGCATGATGATCGGACTCTCGTTGAACCTAAAGTTCTTGACAGGATATTTAATTTCGCCGTTCTCGATGTAAAAAGTTCCGTCGCGTGTCAGGCCCGTGTAGAGTAGGGTTTGCGGATCTACCGAACGTATGTACCACAATCGGGTTACCAAAATACCCTTCTTTGTTCCTTTTATAAGGTCTTCGAGGGAGGCATCGCCACCCGCCATGATAAAATTACTGGGGTACGGCACCGGTTCGACTCCTTTTTCTTTGGCCCAAAAACGGTCATAGGCCAAGTTTTTCACTACCCCGTTTTCGACCCAAACCGTTTTTTTCAGCGGTTGGCCCGCGCCGTTCCAGGTGGCCGTAGGTACTTCGGGATGCAAGGGGTCGGACCACAACGTAACCCGTTCGTCCACGATTTTCTCGCCGATTTTATTACCGCTATCCTTAGACATGTAACTACGGCCTTCATCGGCCTGTCGGGCATCGAGCGCCCGACCTAATCCCTGCAAAAGGCCCAAAGCGGCAGAAGGCTCAAGAATGACCGTGTACTTACCGGGCTCTATCGCTTTCGCTTCCTTGGAAAGTACCGCTTTATCGATAGCTACTTTCGAGGCTTCGGCGGCGTCGAATTTAGTTACATCGTTATAATCACGAGTGACCCAGCCCGACCCCGTACCGTCATTGGTACGCATGGTCACGGTAAATTCCATGTTTGTAGATTTGTTGTAGGCGAAGAGTCCGTTAGAATTCAATATCGCTTCGAAACCCGCGGAATCATCAAAAAACCCCGCTGCCGTCACCTCTTTTTCCGCTGCGGGAACGATGCTGGTATTGGCGACTTTGGCGCGGAAATCCGGGGCAATGTTGGCGGTCGCCTCAATGTAGTTGATGGCCTCGTCATAGGTTTGCGGACCTAAAGGTGGCATGAATTCCGAGTTCTCGGGCGAAAGTTTGGCCAATTCCTCGGAGCGGGCCACGACCCGTTTCAGTGAAGCGTCATCGAATTCGTCAATAGTCGCCGTTCCTGACTGCTTGCCGAAATTGGACTGCACCACCATAGACTGGTTCGAGCGGTGGCCCGAAGTGCTGACGGAATTGCGCGCATATCGTATGTTTCCGCTTTCACTGGCCGAAAGATTGATTTCGCAGCCGTCGGCGGTGGAGAAGCTCAAGGCTTTCTCCATGATTTTTCTTGCTTCTTCTTCTGTATATAATGCCATGGATTCTTTGTATTTGGATAAAACTGGAATTAAACGGTTCTCCCGGTATTGATGACGTTGATGCCATTGAAACGCGTTGTCGAACTACCGTGAGACACGGCACTGATCTGTGGGGGTTGCCCCTTACCGTCAAAAAACGAACCGAACATGCGATAGTCTTTTTCATCACATATTTTGGTACAGGCATTCCAGAATTCCTGGGTATTGGACTGGTAGGCCACGTCGTTCAGCATGCCGACAATCTTTCCGTCCTTGATTTCATAGAACACCGTGCCCCCAAATTGGAAATTGTACCGCTGTTGGTCGATGGAGTACGATCCGCGGCCAGCGATATATATACCTTTTTCCGTATTTTTAATCATTTCATCCACGCTATAGGCATCTTTGCCCGGCTCGAGCGAAATATTCGGCATGCGTTGAAATTGTACATCGTTCCAACTCTGTGCATAGCAGCAGCCGTGTGATTTGTTCTGATCGATGATATGTACCTGATCTCGAATGGCCTGATAGTTTACCAAAACACCGTTTCGAATAATGTCCCACTTCTTACACTCCACGCCTTCGTCATCGTAACCTACGGCCCCCAAAGAACCCGTCTGGGTCTTATCGGCGACGATATTTACGATATCACTTCCGTATTTGAAATCGCCGGATTCCCATTTGTCCAATGTCGCGAAACTGGTACCGGCGTAATTGGCCTCGTAGCCTAGCACGCGATCCAGTTCGGTAGGGTGACCGACGGATTCGTGTATGGTGAGTCCCAAATGGTTGGGTTCGAGTACAAGATCGTATTTTCCCGGTTCGACGGACTTGGCGGTCAACATTTCCTTGGCCTGTTTGGCGGCCATGGTGGCATCTTCGACCATGTCGTAACTATTTCGGTAAAGGGTAAGGCCCGCCGCGCCCTGTAGTTTCTCCGAGGCCAGTCCGTCCATATATTCATAGCCCAAGCCCATGGGCGCGCTCATGGCATCCCTGGTCTTGAACCTTCCGGCGGCCTGATCTACGGCCGTCACCTCGAAAGTCGGCCAGATACGGTGTACGTCTTGGTCGATGTACGAACCATCGGTAGAGGCAAAATATTTCTGTTCGTTTACCATAAAAAGGGCGGAATTCACAAAGTTGGCCCCGTTATCAAGGGCGGCCGCATTGGCCTTCAGCAACAAATCCGCTTTTTCGGAAACCGGTACATCCTTGAAATCTTTTTTGATGGGTGTTTTCCACGAAACTTCCCCTTTACCGGTTACAGGCGCCAATACTACAGGTTCGGTTTGAAATTTTGAATTGGCCTTGGCGATTTCCACGGCCTGCTGGGTCGCTTTTTTGATACCGTCTTCGGTCACCGAATTGGTGGACGCAAATCCCCAAGTGCCGTTGGCGATAACCCTGATTCCGATACCGAAAGATTCGGTATTCACCACATTCTCAACCTTATCCTCGCGGGTAAAGACATATTGATTCAGGTATCGGCCGATACGGGCATCGGCGTAAGTAGCCCCCATCGATTTTGCCGTGTTCAGGGCCACGTCGGCCATTCGTTTTTTGACGATTTTATCCATTCCGGGCGCCAGCAGGGCCTCGGCGGGAATCTGATGCCCCATTAAGGCTCCGGGCACCAGGAGTGCGCCGGCTCCCATACTGGATAGCTGTACAAAATTTCTTCTTTTCATATAATGCCGTTTTTGGATTGATTTGTGTGTCCGTCTATATTAAATCCTTAAAATGAAGGTCGGATAGGCGTGCCTTACAAAAGGTACAGCACAATATAAGGAAAAGCTACAGGGAACGAATGGTGGGATTTTAATTTATACCGGAATTTAACATTTGAAAGACGAAAATAGGAAATCCCAAACGGCCAGCTTTATCCATGGCTTCGTAGAAAGTTTTCGAGTATAAGTGAAAGAAACGATACACCCAGTTTTCACCCCGGTTCAGCTTCCGAACCACTTTCCAGTTTTAGTAGACCCTTGAAAGCATCCTCTACGGTGTTCCCTTCATACAAGACCTTATAGACCTCTTCGGAAATTGGCATATGCACATTGTAGTCCTTTGCCAGCTCCATCACCACTTTGGCGGTTTTCACGCCCTCTGCAACCTCTGACATTTCCGCAATGATCTGCTCGAGTTTTTTGCCTTGCCCCAACTGAAAACCTACGTGACGGTTTCTACTTTTATTGCTGCTACAGGTAGCGACCAAATCTCCCATACCTGCAAGACCTGAGAAAGTGCGCCTTCTACCGCCCATGGCAATCCCCAGTCGTGTAAGTTCGGAAAGCCCTCTGGTGATTACTGCGGCACGGGTATTATCTCCTGCGTTGGCGCCATCGCCCATTCCTGTTGCGATGGCCATTATGTTTTTTAATGCTCCTCCTAATTCACAGCCGATCACGTCATTGTTGGTATATACCCGAAAAAGTCCGGAGTTGAATACGCCTTGTAGTTTTTTGGCAATAATTTCATCGACCATGGCGATGACCGCAGCGGCAGCTTTCCCATTGTGAATCTCCTTGGCCAAATTCGGGC
>JBATUY010000394.1:0-4923 GCA_049671465.1 Pricia sp.
ACCGTGACCGGAACGAAATCCTAGATTCAGGCAAGGTCCCCCGACTATGAAAAAGCCCCGGTTCGGGGCTTTTTTGATGTCATATCCCTTACCGGGAGATCGATTCGGTGGCTTTGGTTCGGCCACCACCGCAAGAAAGGGGGGGGAATATTCCAGTTGTACGGTCCATTTCTCCATAATCCGTTTCGGCCTGTAGTCATGGACAGGCACCAAGTTGGATACCCGTACACCGAAGCCATGTTTTGCCACGTAAAAAATCCCGTTCCTTAAGTACACGACCACAGGTATTCCGTTCTTCGCAACTGAAAACGTGTCGTTTGCAACATTCCCGCTCTTTATTCGATGAACTGTTTTACATTTAGGCATCCAACTTTAAAAACAAACGGGCTATGTATTCGAAAATCTATTTAGTGGACGATATGGAAACGGTAAACCTGATGCACCAGGTACTGATGCGCCAACTTGGCCTGGAGGAGAGGGTCAGGTCCTTTACCGATCCCGAGGAGGCACTTGACGATCTGCGCTTCAATATTACCGGGGCCGGACCCATACTTGTACTATTGGACATCGGTATGCCGGAAATGAGCGGGTTCGAATTCCTGGAGTTTATGGCGCTTGAGGGTCTACCTTCCTCCATCGATGTCATAGTGGTGACCTCTTCAATATCCGAAGGGGACCGGATCCTGGCCGAACAATATCCGCGGTTCGTAAGGGATTTTGTGACCAAGCCGTTGAAAATCGAAAAGCTGAGGGAAATTACCAAAGGCGCGTTCAGCTTTTGATACTTCGGCCGGTACCATTTTTAGATGCCGGTTCTCCTAAACGTCCTAAGACCTTCCCTTCCGGAACTGCATGAGAAGCGGTTTTACCTTGAACAATATGAACAGAAAAAATGGGTAGACCGATCGTACGGATAATCGACGATGACCTTGTATCGCGGTTTGCCGTTACCTACAAGATCGAACAATCGTCAATGGATTTCGAGGTCATCGGCCGCCCCGATGCTTTCCATGGACTTAACTCCCTCAGGGAATGCCTGCACGCAAACAATGTGCTGCCCGATATTATCCTGCTGGACCTGGAAATGCCCGACATGGACGGCTGGTCCTTTTTAAGGGAACTGGAAGAAATGGACGGTACCCTAGAGATGATGGGTGTCTACATTCTTTCCGCTTTCACCGGTTCGGAGGACCGGAACATTGCCAAAAACAATCCTCTGATCAGGGGTTTCTTCGACAAACCGCTCAGCGGGGCCAACGTACAAAGCATCCTAAAGGACATGAAGGTATAGGAGAGGTCCGAATAAAACTACATTGCCCGATCGCCGGATTTTTTGTCCGGTGCCTTACTTCGGCGGAAGGTCAGTAGAAGAGAACCTACGGCTACGGCGAAAAGGAGGCTCGGGAACAGAAGAAGAAACGGTACGGACACGGTTTTAGGGTTAGGTTTGGTCGATTATTATAAACAACGGCAAATATAAAGGGAGCGGGTGCGATCACGACCCGTTAGGGCGACCTAGTTTTCAAGAAGAACATTTGATTTTTCAACAGTCGGTGTTCATAACTTTACCTACGTTCCAAAACGGCTTGCTCCGTCACCGGCATTTTCGTCAAGACATATGATGTTGACGTTGCCCCCTTATTTTAACGCAAAAGGGACACTAAAATCTGGAGACATAGCGTTATGGAGATGCTTTGTTTGCGGCGACCATTGTTCTAGATTTCTTGGTTGGTATTCTAAATCATGTTCGTCGCTACCCTTTAAGGGCCCCTTGATCAGGAGGCCCTTTTTTATTTAGGGCCTTGTCAATCGAAATATACTGCTCCCCTGTTCCGTAGAACAATAAAATCGACTTTATGTATCGATTTTTCGCCTATCCGGGTCTTGCCGGCCGATTGCCCACAATTACGGCCGTTCGTAGATTTTCTTCGCATATATTACAAACTAGGGAGAACTTTGCGGAAAACAATATTCTATGAAAGCAATTTACGCTAGGTTGAAAAATCGCTTTGAATTCAGGGAGTTATTGGAAGGAATCAGCTGTCTGATCATATCCTCAACGGTATTTTTATCATTAAAGTCCTGAACAGGGAAATACCGCTATAACCTGTCACTTCTTTATTTTACCACCTTGAGGTAAGTCTTCGATTTAATATTGTATCTAGACTCTTTACGGATGGTGCGTTCTGTAAAGAGTTTAGATTTATAATAACTTTTGGGTGATTCTTTAGGGAAGGCTTCTATGTTAAAAAACAAGGATATTCACTGAAAGTTTTATTTTAGGACCATATTATCCCAGCTCAGGTTGTTCGAAACAGCCGACCTGAGCACATTTATTTATGTGTAATAAACCTATTTCCCAGACTTCTATCAACAGACCATGGGCGATTGCCCAGCTGTAAATTTGTATTATGGAAATAATAGGCTGGGAGCCGTAAACTACAATATAACGGACTTCTCCCAAAGGAGTGCCGTACCCTTCCCGAACGATCTCCCGACCAATTAAGGTCATAGGCAAATTACATATTTCACTTCATGCCTCCATACATATCTCACCCTGTTACTTAGCTTCTTGGCAATCCTGATGATCGCCCGGTTCGGGCGCATGGTCCTGCACAGTCTAGTGTAGGCAAGGCTCAAGGAGGGATCCAATCTTGCCGCTGCCCACGCCGCCTGTATTATTATCGGTCTAAGAAAAGCATTGTGCCGTTTGGTTATACGGCCTACTTTTTCTGTTTCACCGGAGGCATATATGTTGGGCACCAGTCCCAGAAAACTATGGAACTTATCCTCCGTCTTGAACCGATCTATATCGACCAGTTCCGTAATCAACGTCATGGCGGCCAAAATACCGATACCGGGAATACTGCGCAACAGGTCCACAGGGACCTTATATTTTTCCTTGGCAAGCAGTACGATCTGCCTTTCCAAGCGCTTTTTTTGTTTTTCTATCTCTTCCATTTCCGCCAACTGTACATGTATCAACAAATCTCCGGTCCCCTCGGGCAGAACCGTTCGTAACCAGTACCTAAATCCTTTGCTCCAATACGGCCTGTCCCATTCCTCTGGGATTTTTACCCCAAAGAAGTTGAGCTGTGATTTGATACGGTTCTTACAGCGTTTGATATCCGACAGCAATTTTTTTCTGGTCCTTAACAGCAACCTGTCCTGTAATATATCCTTATCCGGAACATAGATTCCCTCCAGGTTACCGTTTCGCAGTTCCTTGGCGATTTTTCTGGCATCCCCCCTATCGTTCTTTCGCCTCTTTTCCTTGTCGGTGGTAGGGATATCGGACGGATTGACCACTAAATTGGATATACCCAGCGCTCGCAACTGCTGATCGATCCAAAACCCACAAAACCCCGCTTCATAGGCACTGTGATAATCCGCATTGGGAAAATGCCTGTATAGATAGTTGGCCAAAACTTCAGGCCTGGGGGGTTGGGAAAATACTTTATGCTCCAAGTGTTCCGTCAAAATGCACACTCCCCAATTCTTTTTGTGGACGTCGATACCGACATAGATAGATTCTCCGGTATAATTCAATTTTTCAGTAAATTGTAGTGTTTCCATGCCTAGAGATGTTTAAATTATTGTCCTACAATTTAAAACTCGTGGTAAACATCACCAGCATTTTTTTTTAAACATACAAACTACAGTTTTAAATACACTAGTTCAATTAATTGGAAACGGAATTATTTGAACTTATAGAACGATTCTACTAAATAGTGTTTCTATGCTTTTTAGGTTTTGTTATCAGTAGTCTAGAGCAGAGGAAATTCGATGATTTGAATTCGCTAGTAGTTTTTGCTTACAGCACGCTGAAAAAAGTAAAGAGTATCGAATCCTCTATTATTTAATAAATCCACGAAATTGTCCATACTATTTCTTTTTTAATGGCGGTCTTACAAAGTGCCTTACGCCTTGTTTCAACTTATTGAAATCAGGGTTGATATCTTGAAATAACTCATCTTTCCATTCTATATTAGAAAGCATCGGGCTGGGCTGAATCTCCATTCCATGTAAAAAGTAACGGCTATCTTTTATTATCCCAATACTTTTTGGTTGCAGATTCGGATACAAAGCGCATAGTTGTGGAGCGCCGCCAGAAAGCTTATCCTCTCCAGAATCTACGGAATCGCAAAACGCTGAAAAGAACGACCGGCTTGTGCCTCCTACATCTGATTCTTGCCAACGAGCTTCGTGACTCTTTGCACTTGGAGCTCCAGATCCAAGTGAAATAACAATACCCGTCTTTTTGGGCAAGGCTACCTTCTTACTAAACCACTCATCAGTCCTAGCCTTGTAAGAAATATGCCAAAATAAAAACTCAGTGTTTGGCCACGTAAGAGACCTATAGGCATGTATTATTGAAAAATCCATAATTGGATGGTTATGACCTACTTTATGGGAGTTTTTTATTACTTCAAATATACATTCGTGCTTTTGATCAGAAGTTTGTTCATTCTCAAATAATATTTCATTATCGATTGCTGAAATTATCTGACCAAGCACAAGACTCGGAAAAACAACATCACCACAATAGCCGAAGATATGTGGCTTTATTTGTGAACAAAAAACCTTCCTGCCAGAGTCCCAACGCAATGATTCGGAACCCCAAGTGATGCGACTATCTGAAGCAATATAAATTGCTCTTGGAAGCTCTGGCTTTTCGCCAGTTTTACTATATGTTATCCACGAAGCTAACGTTGTCATTTCTACTTTACCTAATAGTATATTATATCGAACTGAAAGCTTCCCCTCTTCAGGACCAGTTCAATATTTGTTTATTTCAATTTAAGTACCGCCTAGGTGTCATAAATTACTGATAACTGTCTTGTATATAAAAAGTAGCGTGTAAAAAGACGCTGACTTTTCCGTTTAACTCAGAGCCGAATTTTTATATTTTATTATCAATAC
>JBATUY010000395.1:0-2411 GCA_049671465.1 Pricia sp.
GAACTGTTCGAAGAATTGGAGTTCCGGAGGCTTAAGGACCAGTTTATCAAAATATTTTCTGGAGAAGACGACACTAGTCAAGCCGAAGTCAGCAATACCCCGACCGGAAAAGCACAGGCACAACAGAAGGAGGCCGGTGGCGGCCAGTTCTCACTTTTTGGCGCAGACCCTGGAAACGCCGGTGAGACCATTGTTGACCTGAACAGCCGTAAAACCATAAAAGAGGTGCCGCACTCCTACCAAAGTGTCGCCCCCGGCATGGCTATGGAGCTCTTTCTGAAAAATTTGATGAAGCAGACGTCCGTTTGTTTTGACACGGAAACTACCGGTCTCAATCCCTTGACCGCCGAGTTGGTCGGAATAGCTTTCTCTTGGGAAGCCACAAAAGGTTTCTACATTCCTTTTCCGGAGGAAAAAGATGATGCACAAGAACTCATCGAGCAGCTACGTCCGTTTTTTGAATCCGAAACGATTGAAAAAGTCGGCCAGAACCTCAAATATGACATTAAGGTACTCGACAAGTACAATATTAAGGTCAAGGGACGCTTTTTCGATACCATGCTGGCGCATTATCTGATCAATCCCGATATGCGCCATAATATGGATGTACTTGCGGAGACCTATCTCAACTATACGCCCGTATCCATTACCGATCTCATCGGTAAAAAAGGAAAGAACCAGCTCAATATGCGGGATGTTCCTTTAGACAAACAAACCGAGTATGCCGTCGAGGATGCCGATATCACCTTTCAGTTGGCGCAGCATTTTAGTCCTGAATTGGCGGAGGCAAAGACCGATAAATTGTTCAACGAAATCGAGATTCCCTTGTTGCACGTGCTGGCGGATATGGAATTGGAAGGTATTAATTTGGATAAAGAATTTCTAAACTCCCTTTCCGAGGCCCTCGACAATGACATCAAAAATCTAGAGGAAAGTATTTTTAAGGAAGCCGGAGAGGAATTCAACATCGGATCTCCCAAACAGCTGGGGGAAATCCTTTTCGATAAAATGAAATTGGTCGATAAGCCCAAGAAGACCCGCACCGGGCAATATTCCACTGCCGAGGACACACTTTCCTATCTCGCCAAAGACCATGAGATTATCCAACAAGTGCTGGATTACCGCGGATTGAGCAAGTTGAAAAGCACCTATATCGACGCACTTCCCGAACAGATAGAACCCTCCACCGGCCGGGTACATACCGATTATATGCAGACGGTCGCGGCCACTGGAAGGCTAAGCAGTAACAATCCCAATCTACAAAACATCCCCATTAGAACAGAACGCGGGCGACAGGTGCGCAAAGCTTTTGTGCCTAGGGATGAAAATTACACTTTGTTGGCCGCGGATTATTCCCAAATCGAACTCCGCATCATTGCCGCTTTGAGCGAAGAAACTACCATGATCGAAGCCTTTAAGAACGGAGAGGATATTCACGCCTCCACCGCATCCAAGGTGTTCAACGTGCCCATCGATGAGGTCACCCGCGAACAGCGCAGCAACGCCAAAACGGTCAACTTCGGTATTATTTATGGCGTATCCGCCTTCGGCTTGAGCAACCAAACCGACTTATCGCGATCGGAATCCAAAGAACTGATCGAAACCTATTACAAGACCTACCCCAAACTGCGAAACTATATGAGCGAGCAGGTCGATTTCGCCCGCGAACACGGTTATGTGCAAACTGTCTTGGGAAGACGCAGATACCTAAAAGACATCAATGGCAGCAACCAAATTGTTCGTGGTGCCGCCGAACGAAACGCCGTAAACGCCCCGATACAGGGCAGCGCGGCCGATATTATCAAAATAGCGATGATCAATATCCACAAAAAACTATCCGAAGGAAAGTACAAGAGCAAAATGCTATTGCAAGTGCACGATGAATTGGTCTTCGACATTCACAAGTCGGAACTGGAAGCACTTAAACCGCTGATCAAATCTGAAATGGAGAATGCGTACAAACTTTCCGTGCCTTTGGATGTGGAATTGGGAATAGGTGATAATTGGTTGGAGGCGCATTGATAAGGCGGCCGAAAGTATTTTAAGCGATATTGTTTCAGATTGGCGTTCCCATATTTGAAACTTTTACCGGTCGTATACTATAGACCAAGATGATGCGTTGTAATTACACTCCAATTTTTGGTCATCCCTTTTACGGCCATGCTATTCGATAACATGGTCTCAAACCCGAACCGATTGAAAGGGATAGGCTTCGATGAACAGTCTACTTAACCTATAATTCAATAAAAATATCAACCACCTAAAATCCTACTTATGTCATTTTTAGCAAAATTGAATGTCGACGGCAAGCAGTACAACATACTTCATTGCACCTATAGTTTCGACCAGTCTACCGACGGCAACGGCAAACCTGCCGCCCGCCCACAAGGTGGTAAAATCATGGTTACCAT
>JBATUY010000396.1:0-5579 GCA_049671465.1 Pricia sp.
GATCACGCCCCGTAATCCTGAAATTTTTTGGGGATAAATACCGTATTCATTGAGGTTGACCTGCAGGCGAAGTTCTATCCAAAAGACCGTCCAGATGCTTATTACCGCAATCAATGGGGCGATGACGACGGCATTCGTGAACTTGAAATACTGGTTTTCAGACATGAGACAAAATTAGCAATAAGTCGGCCGATTCTATAAAAGCTGAAATATTGGCATACCGAATATCCAAATACCAATGCCGCAAATATCTTACTTTTACAACATGAATCAACCCTTAGCAGAACGCGTACGGCCGAAGACCTTGAAAGACTATATCAGCCAGCGGCATCTTGTTGGTGAGAACGGGTCGTTGACCGGACAGATCAAAAGAGGAATGATTCCCTCCTTGATTCTTTGGGGCCCTCCGGGTACGGGCAAGACTACTTTGGCCAATATCATCGCCAATGAAAGCGAGCGGCCTTTTTATATTCTAAGCGCCATCAATAGCGGCGTTAAAGATATTCGTGAGGTCATCAACAAGGCCAAACAGAGCGGTGGACTCTTTACAGCTAAAAATCCTATTTTATTTATTGACGAAATCCATCGCTTTAGCAAATCGCAACAAGATTCGCTTTTGGCTGCGGTTGAAAAGGGATGGGTTACGCTCATCGGGGCGACCACGGAAAACCCCAGTTTTGAGGTGATTCCGGCCCTACTCTCCCGCTGTCAGGTATACGTGCTGAATCCCTTTGGGAAAGAAGATTTGCAGGATTTGCTGAACAGGGCGATTAAAGAGGATGCTATCTTAAAATCCAAAAACATTCACTTAAAAGAAACGGAGGCCCTGATGCGGCTATCCGGTGGTGATGGCCGTAAGTTGTTGAACATCTTTGAACTTATCGTGAATTCCGAGGAGGGCGATACGATTACGATTACCGATGCCTTGGTTTTGGGGAAGGTTCAAAAAAACACGGTGCTCTATGACAAAACCGGGGAACAGCACTACGACATCATATCCGCATTTATTAAATCCATTCGCGGTAGTGACCCGAACGGAGCGGTATATTGGCTGGCGCGGATGATCGAAGGTGGAGAAGATTTGAAATTCATTGCCCGGCGATTGCTGATTTCCGCTTCCGAGGATATCGGCCTGGCGAATCCTACGGCATTAGTGATTGCCAATAATGCCTTTCAAGCGGTGACGACAATCGGGTATCCGGAAGCGCGTATCATCTTGAGCCAATGTGCCATCTACTTGGCCACTTCCCCAAAAAGTAACGCCAGCTATGCGGCTATCGGCAAAGCGCAACAGACGGTCAGACAGACGGGAGACCTTTCGGTGCCACTGCCCCTCAGGAATGCGCCGACCAAGCTGATGAAAGATTTGGGCTACGGACAAGATTATAAGTACGCCCACAACTACCAGAATAATTTTGTCGCGGAAGAATTTTTACCCGATGAACTCTCGGGGACATCCTTTTACGAACCCGGAAGCAATTCCCGAGAAAATGCGATCAGGGAATTTTTGGAAAAACGCTGGAAAGGGAAATATAGCGGTTGAACGGAAAACCAAAGTTTTTAGTTTCACGGATGTACTATTTGTAAAGAGGATATCAAATTTATATACTCCCTGAACCCTATCGGGAAGACAAAAAACACGGCGTATATAATCTTAAAACTTGATACTTAATTCTTGGGTTGTCAAATCATCCCCGGAATAATATTCGAAGAACCAGACGTCATTTTTCTTGAATACCGTGCCACGTGTCTCGCCGGCCCTTGCCAAGTACACATCGGGCATGGAGGTCTTTTCCATTTTTATCCTGATCCTCGGGGTGCTGTCTACGAGTTGGTATCCGTTCGCCAATTCTTGGGCGTAGAGCGTCGTACCTGTAAGGGTCGAAAGGTCGGATGCTTTATCGCCATCCTGCCCCGCAACATCCCCTCTTGTCATATCGGACTCCTGTGGTGTCCGGTCTTTATAGCTTTGCTGCTCGCGTGTGGCCTCTTGTTCGACCATTTTAGCGCTCCTCTCATTCTCCGATTTGTCCTTCGGCTCGGCCTTCTTCAAATCCGATGGTACGGGCCGCCGGTCTACATAGCGTTGATTTTCACGAGTGGCTTCTTGTTGTACCAAGGCATCGGGTCGGTTTGCGGATGAGTAGTTCTTAGGTCCATCCGCCGCTATTTCTTTCACGTCGTTTTTCATGTTGACGGTTACGGGATCGGCGTTTTCGGCCTTCCCATTATACGCATAGTTGACGGTGTCAAAAGAGGTAAAGGCATCCCGTAGTGCCTCCGCGTAGGAAGCCTTATAATCTTTTTCCTTGCTCCTTCCCTCTTTGGTGGTAAATACTTCCTTTCCGTTACAGTTCTCCAAGGTCACGGCCGCCTTTGTCGTGAACATCGATGAACCGTCTACCAGTTTTGCGCGGAGCCCTAGGCATCCGTTGTTTTCTAAATCTTGTGGAAGCTCATCCTCATAAAACGCCTGAAATCCCTTTTCGCTAAAGAGATATTTGACCAAGGTGCTGGTCTGATACTGGTTTTGGCGCTTGAACTCCGCAAACTGCTTGGGTACGATGATATACTTATAATCGTTCAATTGTTCTTGGGCCATACCGATAAGGGAGGTTATAAGAAATAGTACTGTTAGTGTAGTTTTCATATAGCTATTACAAGGTTACTTACGATAGGTTTGGCAATAACTATGCCACGGGATTTTCGTCATATCCGACCAAACACAGACTGTCGCGCATTAATAGCGGCGATCTTAGCATTTTAAATTGGCAAGGCGATGCAAAATTTCCCTAATTGCCCCAAGATATAATATTTAATCCTAATTGGAAAGACTGGTAACGGCTATCGGCCAAATTGCGATAAGCCAATAGATTATCGGCCATGGCATATAGATTTACCGGCCCTAATTGAAGATTGAGGCCGAGACCGAGGTTGGTGTAAGAAAATTTGTCAACGGTGTATGTGCCCTTTACGGCCATGATATTGCCCAAACGTCTCTGGTAGAAACCGGTCAGGGCAGCTTGAGGACCTCTCGGGCGGTTGATCATATACAACTGCCCGCCGACACTATTGGCATATTTTGAACGTAATGTATTGCTGGTGGCATTGATACCACATTCGCAATTACCGCGTCTGGCTACCTGCTCGCCAAAGTTATAGCGTACGGAGGCGTACAGTTTGGTGGGCCTGAAAGTTACATAGCTGTCGTTGTTCTCTTCGTAGGGTACGAACTCTTCGACGTCATCGACCAGCTCTTCCCAGAAATCCGTATCGGGATTAATGGTGCCTTCCGGGGTGATGACAACGCCTTCAACGGTAGCGTTACCTTGCAGGGTATAATTCTTTGTAGCGTTCGAGTGGCTTATAAAACCGAGGTCTAAAAGACTTCCCGTCACCACGGTCTGTTCATTCAAATGATAAGTGAAGCCCAGGTCGATGCCCACCCCGAGATTGCCCCCGAAAAGTGCCCTTTTTATGGCGGTGCCGGCAATATTGTCATCATCCCTGGCATTATAAAGGGCCCTTGCCCCAGACGTTCTGAGCTCCATATCGGCAACTAGGGTACTGGCAAAAATATTATCTTGGCCTTCTGTGGTTACGAAGTAGCCCGTGTTTCTTGTGGAATTGAAATCAAAAATACTGGAATAAATCTTGGCCCGTCCGCCAATGGTCAGGTCACGGTCCATTCTTTTGTTCCATCCGACGTGAAAAACGTTCACCATTTCTCCCCGTGTCTTAAAATGACCCAGATTAAATCTTTGGTTCAACCGGTCGGCGTTGCCTTCATAGGCCAAAATCGCCAAGTCGCGAAACCAGTAGCCGATGGCGTCACCTTCAAGGTACATTCCGGCGGAGTAAAAGTTATCGGGATTCTTCCCTCGAAATCCTATATTCAGGAACTCTATATGAAAGGCGCCGCTAAGCTCATCCGTAGGTTTCAAACCGAAGATAGCACGGTCGCGTATCTTATCGTCAATGGGAATACCGTCATCGGCGAAAATATCGTTGACCGAAATGCCGCTCGATCCGGCCTGCAGCATAAGTCCCGATACCGTCGGAACACCACTGTACCACTGAAAATCAGTTTCCATACCGGGATTGATCATACCCGCTTGCGGAATTTCCGTAAAATCGTACAGCAATTGTTTGTTCTGGCCCTGCACAAAAAGACAGGTCCCGAATAGGACGATAAAAAGTAGCTGAAAGGTTCTCATTTTAGTTGGAGCCGGAATTTTCCGCTTGATTTTAAAATGATTTTGGGGTCCGGTAGATCAGATGTGCTACTGTTATCCCCTCTATTGGTGGCGGTCACCCGAATGCTCGAGGTTTCTTTGATCAGATTTATTGGCCTGGCGGCGCTACCATAAAAAATCTCGGTCACCTGTCTTGGCATCATCGCATCAACATCAATAATTACGATGTCGAGCACATTGCCCACTTCGCCAATTAATTCTATTCTAATGGTAACGTCTTTGCTTGTAGTATTCTCAACAATATAAGTAACCGAACCGTCCAAAACCCTTTCAGCAAAAACATCGGAACTGAACGCATCAAAATTGAAGTTTCGGGAGATGACATCGGCATCACCAGCAGCGTTAATAGCAGATTCCGGCGCCTCGATGTACAATATGCTGGCCTCGGCCGTCGGCGTCACGTTTATATCGTCGTACTGTGTAAAATCCTGTTCCTCGACACATGAGAACAGGCTGGCACAGCAGATGCATAAAACCAATAGCGATGTCAAGTAAAATTTCATTCGTTATCCTTGAACCGTACCCAATAGCGCACGGTGTTCATTCACCTTTATAACTCTATAAAAAGTTTTTTATTTCGTTCAGGTCATGAATCATTTCGCAATTTTCGTGCTGCGGGCCATAATGTCCGTTGAAATGGAGCACGTTGAAACCCGAGGCCATCGCGCCGAAGATGTCGGCCTCTAGGCTATCGCCTATCATCAGGGAGTTTTGCGGAGTCGTATCGGCTTTTTGGAGTGCTAGCTGAAATATTTTGGGGTTCGGTTTTTTGACACCCGCCATCTCGGCACTGATGACCTGATCAAAATAGCCGTAAATATTGGCGTTCTTCAATTTTTTGTCCTGAATTTCCTGAAAACCGTTGGTGATGATATGCAGGCGATATTTAGGTTTCAGATAGTCCAGTATTTCAATGGTATTCGGAAAAAGGTGGTTATTGGAGGATAAACGAGCGATATACGCCTCCGCCAGAATATCGATCTTGGTATCGGATATCCGAAAATCCAACGTATCGAAAACCGTTTTTAGACGCTGGTAACGCAGTTCTTCCTTGGTTATTTTTTCTTCGCGGTATAGCTTCCAAAAGGATAGATTGGCGGGAACATAGACCTCAAGAAATTTCGGCACGTCGATATCGACTTGATGTTCTTTCAATATTTTTTGAAAGGTCAGGGCCGAATTCTTTTCAAAATCCCAAAGGGTGTGGTCAAGGTCGAAAAAAACATCTGTAATCTGGTTTTTGAACATTGTCGGGCCAATCATTGTCATTGTTTATATTTCTTTATGACATCGGCATAAAGCGCTTTCCAATCTACCCGATGC
>JBATUY010000397.1:0-11596 GCA_049671465.1 Pricia sp.
TTGACAAGCCGTGTACTTTGGCCAATTGATAGTATTTTTCGATCGCCTTTGAAGCGGTTTCCCCATTATATCGTGAATATTGCGGAAAAAGTACAATACGCGAGGTAGCGGGACGCATTCCCCCGAGGTACTTACCGGTCAAGGTACCAAAAGCCAATGGCGAATAGGCCAAAAGCCCCACTTTTTCACGAATGGCGATTTCTGACATCCCTACTTCGAACAATCTGTTCAGCAGGTTATATGGGTTCTGAATCGTAATCGTACGTGGCAAACTCGCGTGCACCTTGCTTTCCATCAAAAATCGCATGGTGCCCCACGGCGTTTCGTTGGAGATACCGACGTGCCTGATTTTACCCTCGCGAATCAAATCGCGCAGGGTCTGAAGCACTTCATGGATATTATCTTTCCAATGGTCGCTGACATCGTGCTCGTAGCCTCGTTTTCCAAAATAGTTGGTGTTGCGCTCGGGCCAATGCAATTGATAGAGATCGATATAATCAGTCTGCAATCTTTCAAGGCTTCCGTCAAGGGCACTGCGAATGGATTCGGGCGTAAAACCCGTAGTACGAATGAACTTCGACATTTCGGCCTTGCCCGCAATTTTGGAGGCCAAAACGATTTTATCGCGGTTGCCGTTCTTCTGAAACCAGTTACCGATAATAGTCTCCGTATCGCCCCATCGGTCGGCGTGTGCGGGAACGGAATACAGCTCGGCGGTATCGAAAAAATTGATGCCTTGGTCGACCGCATAGTTCATTTGCTCGTGACCTTCTTCTTCGGTATTCTGATTGCCCCAGGTCATGGTGCCGAGGCAGATTTTACTGACGTCGATGTCAGTATGGGGCAGGGTGGTGTAGATCATGGGGCTGTAGAAATTTATTGATTTTGAAAGGGCAAATTTACAAATTAAAAAAGTTGACCGCTTTACTATTTAGGAAGCTACTTCCACCAAAATCGGGCAATGATCACTGTGCTTAGCGTCAGCCAAAATTACCGAACGCTTGAGCCGATTCTCCAAAGGCTCGGCGACCATCCCATAATCTAATCGCCAGCCCTTGTTGTTCGGGCGCGCATTACCGCGATAGCTCCACCAAGTGTAATTCTCGGGTTCATCATTGAATTTTCGGAAGCTATCGATAAAGCCACTATCGATAAAATCGCCTATCCATTCCCGCTCGACCGGCAGAAATCCCGATACGTTTTTCAAGCGCACAGGGTCGTGGATATCGATAGCTTGGTGGCAAATATTATAATCGCCAAGGATAATCAAATTTGGATGTGTTTTCCGCAATTCGTCGACATAGGTCTGAAAATCGGCCATGTAGGTCAACTTATGTTCCAGACGGGCCATATTGGTGCCGCTCGGAAGGTACAGGCTCATCACGGATATATCCCCAAAATCGGCGCGTAGGTTGCGCCCCTCGAAATCCATATAATCGATTCCCGTTCCGTGTTCGATCTGGTCCGGTTTGGTTTTGGATAGGATGGCCACCCCGCTATACCCTTTCTTCTGGGCGCTATACCAATAGTTGTAAGCGTAGCCCGCTTCCGTAAAAAGGGAAAGATCGAGTTGCTCTTCCATGGCCTTGATTTCTTGAAGGCAGACCACATCGGGATCAACGGCCTGCAACCAGTCTAAAAAACCCTTTTTCAGTGCGGCGCGGATGCCGTTTACGTTATAGGAAACAATTTTCATTTTCTGAGTTTGGGCGAAAGTAACCAAATCAGTTAAAAAATGGAAGTTTTAAACCTCCCCAAGGGTTCACAATTGTGTATTTTTGCCGCTAGATTACATTTTATGAGAAATCGGTTTGTTTTCTTTTTTATTTTAGTATCCGTTTACTTTTCATCCGCCCAAAACCCTGTAGAAAACGATAGCGTCACCCAGCTTGACGAAGTCATTTTGTTGGATGCCTTACAGACGAAAAACGCAACGGGTATCATTTCTTCGGATGTTATTTCCGCAAAGATATTCCAGAATTATAGTCCTGTTGAACTGACTTCGGCCATCAACCAGATTCCTGGGGTATATGTACTATCCGGAGCGCTGAACACCAATAGGATAACCGTTCGGGGTATCGGCGCACGTACCCTTTTCGGAACGGACAAACTCCGTCTATACTATAATGACATTCCGGTAACGGACGGCTCCGGTTTTTCGACCATCGAGGCTTTCGACTTGGAGAACCTTAGCCAGATGGAAATCATCAAAGGCCCAAAAGGAACCACTTTCGGGGCGAATCTGGGCGGCGCCATTATCTTGAACCCCAAGGAAGCCCTTGGAAAATCGACCAACCTTTCGAACAATTTCACCTTTGGTTCTTTTGGACTGGTAAAGGATAATCTTTCGTTCAACCATTACGACGGTACGTTTAGAGTAGGGCTCCAATACGGCCATCTAGAAACGGACGGCTACCGCGACAACAGTCGCTTTGAAAGGGATGGCATCCTATTGAACACCTCCTACCAAATAAATGCAAAAAACAAAATAGCATTGTTGGTCAACCATCTCGATTATACCGCCAACATTGCCAGCTCGCTGGGCGCTACGGCCTTTGAAGAGAATCCGAAACAGGCCGCTGCCAATTGGGGCGGGGTCTCGGGGTTCGAGACCAATAACTATTCATTGATAGGCCTTAACTATACGCATACATTCAATGACCGACTGAAAAATAGTACCAGCATCTATTACTCCTATCTCGACCATTTCGAACGCCGCCCCGCACCCTTGGGCTTTTTAGATGAATTCACCAATGGCTATGGCTTCCGGACACGCTTTACCGGTAATTTTGGGCTCTTGGGTCGAAATGCCGAGTATAATGTAGGCGCGGAACTTTACAAAGATGAATACAATTGGTCGCTCTTCCGAACGCTCGAAGAGCCCGTCAACGGAAGCATTCAAGGTGAGCTGTTTGCCAACAACAAAGAGTTCAGAACACAGCTCAACAGCTTTGGAACGCTGCTACTGCCACTTTCGGAAGCATTTTCAGCACAATTGGGCCTGGCCATCAACAAGACAAAATACGATTTCCGCGACCGGTTCAATACTGGAGCCGACAATACGAGCGCCAAGCGTGAATTTGACCTGATCGCCCTTCCAAGCCTTAATCTTGAATATCGGTTTTCAAAGGCAGCCAGTCTTTTTGCCAACGTCAGCCGCGGTTTCTCGAACCCGACCGTCGAGCAGACTCTGACGCCCGATGGGGTCATCAACCCCGATATTGCCCAAGAAACCGGCACGAACTACGAACTGGGCACGGAGCTCTATCTTGATGAGCGCCGCCTTCACCTAAATCTGGCCCTCTACCAAATGGACGTACGCAACCTTTTAGTCGCCGAACGCGTGGCCGAAGACCAATTTATCGGCAAAAATGCGGGTAAGACCCGTCATCGAGGACTCGAAATCACAATGGATTATACTTGGACGATCAATCCACAACTACAAATATCCCCTTTCTTAAGTTACACTTTGAACGATCATGAGTTCGTAGATTTTATCGATGAGGGCGAAGACTTTTCTGGAAACCCGTTGACCGGTGTACCGAAACAAAGAAGCATTGTAGGTATCCAGTCAAGATTCTTAGATGGTTTCTATTGGAATCTATTTCATCGCCACGTTTCCGAAATACCCTTGACCGATGCCAATGACCTGCAAAGTGAAGCTTTCAACGTTTTTACTACCCGTCTGGGCTACGGTAAACCCCTATCCGCAAAATTGACTATCGGAATCGATTTCGGCATCAACAACATCTTCGATGAAAACTATGCGGAGTCGGTGCTCATCAATGCCGGAAGTTTCGGTGGGGAACCGCGGTACTACTATCCTGGAAATCCCCGTAATTTTTATGGAAGTCTGAGATTGGGGTGGCGGATGTAAGTAAAGGTTAATGTAATCGATATACCGATGATGCTTGTTATTGCTGTCTGCTGCGACCATCCCTCGAAAATCGACAAACAATGACAGTATCACAATAAGATAGCTGTCTAACTTTTTTTGTATTTATTCTTTTCATAATACCTCAACACATGCTCGGGAACCTCAACCCCTTCAGGTAAAAGCGCATCATTTTCCGGAAACTCCGCTACTTGCTTTAGGGGAAGCAGCCCGGCCCAAATGGGTAAATCTATGTCACTTTTTTCATCCTTGACCCCTACATCCCTGATTTTTGCGGAGGCAGTTTCAATGGTCATTTCGACTACCAAGGTGCCATCGAGCTCTTTTTTCAACATGGGGCGTATACCATCCCAACGTCCTTCCATCATATGGTCTACCACGCATTTGAGGGCGCTTTCTTTTTTCTGGGAATCCGTAATTTTCTTCAGGCTTCCGAATACCGTTGCGGAACGATAGTTGACAGAATGATGTAAACCCGAACGGGCCAAAACGAGTGCGTCTAGATGCATTACGGTCATACTGGCCTGCTTAGCGTTCAACAGGGAAAGTAGCATTCTATTTTTGAGCGAACCATGTAGGTAAATTTTATCGTCCGATCTTCCGTAAGCCATAGGTAATGAAATAGCCTTTCCTTCAAAAATATAGGATACGTAGCCTACAAAACCGGCGTCTAGAATGGCGTTGACTTTGTCGACTTCATAGGTAGCCCTGATAGCGCCGCGACGGACGGTGTTGAGCGCTTCCTGTTTGAAAGTTTCCTCTTTAGTTTCTTTCATGGCTTATAAGAATCTATCCATAAATTTAAAGCTCAATAGGCTATCCTCTACCCCATTTTCATCAACCAAGATTTCATGTCGACCGCTGCGTGAATAATCGCTTTCACATCCGAAATCTCGACGCGTTGCTGCTCCATGGTATCGCGGTGGCGGATGGTCACTGTTTTATCTTCTAAAGTCTGATGGTCAACGGTGATACAGAAAGGCGTTCCGGCGGCATCCTGCCTTCGGTAGCGGCGACCTACAGCATCTTTTTCGTCGTATTCGACATTGAAATCCCACTTCAGGTCATCGATGATTTCTTTGGCGACTTCCGGTAGCCCATCTTTTTTCAATAGAGGAAACACGGCCGCTTTCGTCGGTGCCAACACCGCGGGCAATTGCAGTACGGTTCTTGTGCTTCCGTTTTCAAGTTCCTCTTCCTTGAGGGAATTGGCGAATACGGCGAGGAACATCCGGTCTAGTCCGATGGAAGTTTCTACAACGTAGGGTACATAGCTCTCGCGAGTCTCGTGGTCGAAAAACTGTAGTTTTTTACCGGAGTGTTCCTCATGACTGCTCAAATCGAAATCGGTGCGAGAGTGTATGCCCTCCAACTCTTTGAATCCGAAAGGGAAACGGAATTCGATATCGGAGGCCGCGTCGGCGTAGTGGGCCAGTTTCTCATGGTCGTGAAAACGGTAATTCTCTTCGCCCAAGCCTAATGACAAATGCCATTTCATTCGGGTTTCCTTCCATTTCTCGTACCACTCTTGTTGGGTGCCGGGCTTGATGAAATATTGCATTTCCATCTGCTCGAATTCCCGCATACGGAAAATAAACTGTCGGGCAACAATTTCGTTACGGAAGGCCTTTCCAGTCTGGGCGATACCGAACGGAATTTTCATTCGTCCCGTTTTCTGTACGTTCAAAAAGTTGACGAAAATACCTTGGGCGGTTTCTGGGCGCAGGTAAAGGTCCATGGCACTTTCGGCAGTAGCGCCCAATTTCGTGCCGAACATTAGGTTGAATTGCTTGACCTCGGTCCAGTTTTTGGAGCCGGACATGGGGCAGGCGATATCAAGTTCCTCGATGAGCTTCTTTACATCGGCCAAATCTTCCTTCGCCAATGATTGCCCGAGTCTCTTGCTGATGGTCGACACCTCTTCTTGATAGCGTACCACCCGGTCATTGGTGGCCAAAAACTGCGCTGCGTCGAACTTTTCGCCGAAGCGTTTGGCGGCCTTGGCCACCTCTTTTTCAATTTTGCCCTCGATTTTGGCGACATGGTCTTCGACCAGTACATCGGCGCGGTAGCGTTTTTTGCTATCCTTATTATCTATCAACGGATCGTTAAAAGCATCAACGTGTCCGGATGCCTTCCAAGTGGTCGGATGCATGAAGATAGCGGCGTCGATGCCCACGATATTGTCGTTGAGCTGTACCATGGCCTTCCACCAGTATTCCCGAATGTTCTTTTTGAGTTCGGCCCCGTTCTGGGCGTAATCGTATACGGCGCTTAATCCGTCATATATCTCGCTGGATTGAAATACGTATCCGTATTCCTTCGCATGGGAAATTACCCGTTTAAAATCGTCATCTTGTTTTGCCATGCCGCAAAAATAGAATTTTAGGCACGGTCTCGGAAACTTATTTTGATTCTATTGGGAATGTAGGGAAGGTAAAAGGAAATCTCACTTCAGTTCAAGTAAGGGAACCTTACTTCAATTCAAATTCAGTTGTGGAAAGTAATTTCTCGTTCTCGAAGATATTGAGCCTGTAGTTTCCTTCTTCCAGCGAACCTTGGGGAATGGTAATAAAATCGCAAACGAGAGTATCGTCTCCTAAGAATCGAAGTTCGACACGTTTGCTATACACATTGCCGTTCACCGAAATCGTGTTGGCGTTATCCTCGATGACACGCATATTCGGACTCAAAAATTGAAGATAGATGACCTTTTGCGTATTCGCCGCCGAAGGGTCGGCCACTACGGTCACACAGCCGCGCAACTTTTCGATTATCGAGGCTTTATTGGTCTTAATCGGTTTACCGGACCTCAGCCGAAAACCACTGCCTTCTGCACCGCGAAGCTTCAGGTACTTTTTTATCTTGAGTTCTTTGTTGAGCTCTTTGGTTTTCTTTCGCTGCAGTGCCTCGGCCTCTGCCAAAGAAGTATTCTTGTTACGAAGTTCCTGTATTTCTTTCTCGATCTTACCGTTTTTCTCGGTAAGCAACATATTATTGTATTTAAGGAAATTGTTTTTGAGCTTCAGACTGTCGTTCTTTGCCTCAAGCCGTCGGAGTTCGGTCTTGAATTCACGAAGCTTTTCAACCGTAAAGTTAAGCCGGCCTACAGAATCTAAAAGCTCTTGAACACGGTATTTTGAACTTTCAAGCTCAATTTCATTTACTTCGTTGAGCGCCGACAACCGATCTACATCGGTCTTCATTAAAGTAAGGTCTTTAACCAGCAGGCTTTTTTCTTGTTCCAAAAAGGCAATTTGGCTTCTCGATTGCGCGTAACTGTAATAAAAAGCGATGAGTATACCAATAAGAACGGCAACCAGGGCGGTAAGGATTATCTTATAATTGAATTTCTTATCTTGACCGTCCATGTGGGGGTTGTAAGAGCTTTAAGCGGTTGGGTTATCGGTAAACACTAGTGATGTTCAAAAATTTAACAAATATACTAAATGATATCAATTCGATCTTAATACCCAAGGTGTGTTTTGGATGTAGTGCTCACTTACATCGGGGAGAGGAAATCATTTGCACCGTTTGCCGTAACGATTTACCACTTACCGAGTACACCTTTAACGATGAAAACCCCGTTGACCGTATGTTTTATGGTCGAATTAACATTAAGAAGGCCAGTTCTTTCCTCTTTTTCTCTGAAAATGGGATAGTTCAAAAGTTAATTCACCATCTGAAGTATAAAAATCAACATCACGTAAGTACGTTTCTGGGGGATTGGTACGGTCAGATTCTGAAGGACGATCATGAAATTGCCCAAAAGATAGACGTCGTAGTACCGGTCCCCCTGCATCCTAAAAAATTGAGGCAGAGAGGCTTCAACCAGACCGAGGGATTCGCCAAAAGCTTGGCGCATTGCCTTGAAGCGGAATATGTAGATCATATCCTCATAAAAACCGCCAATACAAAAACCCAGACCAAAAAAGGAAGAATCGGTCGATGGCAAGAAGATATCGAGTTGTATACTTTGTCAGATTCCGATTATTTAAAGGATAAGCGTATTCTTTTGGTCGATGATGTGATTACGACCGGCGCTACGATGGAGATTTGTGCTCAAGCTTTACAAAAAGCGCACGGTACCACGATTTATCTGACCAGCATGGCGGTCGTGCCGAAGTTGTGGAATTAGAGAATATGTTTCAGGCTGAAAGGTATTAGATAAAAACGTTCGAACATACTGAATGTAGAGTGGCATTAGCAACGCGAAAGATAATCTTACTTTTCGGAGTACAATGTTAAAAAAACCCTTTACCCTTTCGACCCCCTTCCAAAATAATCGTTTCTTTGTGACCTATACTCTAGTCCAATGATCCGTCGTTTTGTGGCAATGCTATTTCTTTTTCTACTGGCCGCTGCCCTTTGGCAATGCGCACGACGAGGAAGTCCGTCAGGAGGTCCGAAAGATATCGTTCCGCCCCAACTGGTAAAAATGGAGCCCGACAGTATGACCGTCAACTTCAAGGCCAAGCGTATCAGGCTCTATTTCGATGAGTTTATAAAGTTACAGGATATTCAGAACCAGCTTATCGTTTCACCTCCCCTGAAATATCAACCGGAAATCAAACCACAGGGCGGCGCCAGCAAATACCTTGAACTCAAATTCAAGGATACCTTACGCGAAAACACGACCTACACCATTAATTTCGGTCAGAGCGTTCAAGATAATAACGAGGGCAACCCAAGTAGTTTTTTGACCTATGTGTTTTCTACGGGAGATTATATCGATTCGCTCGAGGTGTCAGGGGTCGTGAAGGATGCTTTCAAAAAAAAGGCGGATGAATTTATCAGCGTTATGCTGTACGAGATAGATACGGTCTATACCGATTCGACTATTTTTCAGCGACCGCCGAACTATATCACGAACACCTTGGATAGCACCATTATTTTCCGCCTAAAAAATCTTAAGGAAGGACAATACAAACTTTTCGCCCTGAAAGATGAGGCCAAAAACAACATCTTCGACCAAAACGTTGACAAGATTGCCTTTATGGAAGATACGTTAACGCTACCGACGGACTCCACCTTTCTTTTGACCCTATTTAAAGAGATTCCCAACTATAGCGCTGCCGTACCCAGCCTAACGGCCAAAAACCGAATTCAATTCGGATATTATGGCGAGGCCTCCAACATCGAGATTACACCGCTAACGCCCCTACCCGATACTGTTAGCACCAAAATATTAAAAGAGCGCGATAAAGACACCCTCAACTATTGGTTTACCCCGTTCGAAATGGATTCCATCGTGTTTACCGTGACCAACGAAAAGGCCAAGGTCATCGACACCTTTACCGTTAAAAGTCGAAAAGTCGGCCTAGATTCTTTACAACTGAACCCTAATCAAAATGGTTCGCTGAGTTTCAACGACCCGTTCTACATCAGTGCCAACACGCCACTGGTGAGTATTGACACCTCGAAAATCACTATGATCGGCCAAGATTCCGCTGCGGTCGCCATTAAAACGGACTTGGACACCTTAGAAAATAAAGTAGATTTCGATTTCAAGGTCGAACCCAATCAAAACTATCAGCTTGACCTCTTACCCGGCGCCATCACCGATTTCTTTGGCGAGACCAACGATACTATTGCCTACAACCTATCTACACAAAGCTATGCCGATCTGGGCAACCTGAAGTTTAATGTTGAGGCAGATAGTACGGCCTATCCGTTGATCATAGCTCTGACCGACGCAGAGGGTGTCGTAAAACGCGAAGTCTTTGCTTCTGAACCAAAGTCCATCGAATTCAATAACGTCGCGCCGGCCAAATACTTTATTCGTGTCATTTTCGACGCCAACGGAAACCAAAAATGGGATACCGGCGATTATCTCAAAAAACAATTTCCGGAGAAGGTCATTTATTACCCCGATACCGTCGAAATAAGGGCAAACTGGGAGTTGGAGGAAACTTTTAAAATTAGAAACTAGAGGGTATCAAGGGTGCCAGGAGGTCAGTGGGCAGAAAGGCAGAAAGGCAGAAAGGCAAGATAAATTAATTAGCGCCACTTTACCGACTAGACTAAAATTTGTCGGTAAATTCAAAGCTATCCCTATCCTCCAAAAACTTTAGATTTTGCCTTGTAGTCGTTATATGTTCTTTGGATAAGGTAGCGTAGATAATCTCTTCATCATCGGAAAATGCAACTTGCCCACCCAGGGTGTCAAACACTGCGGAATGCCCGATATATGCATGTCCCATCTCATCGGTTCCGACACGGTTGACCCCGATGCAGTAGGCCATATTCTCGATTGCCCTAGCTTTCAGCAACGTATCCCACGCCAAAATTCTAGGTTTGGGCCAGTTGGCTACAAAAATCAGTATATCGTAGTCTTCGGTATTTCTTGACCAGACGGGAAAGCGCAGGTCGTAACAGACCATCGGGCAAATTTTGAAGCCCTTGAACTCTACAATTAACTTCTTTTTGCCGGCATTGTAGACCCTGTCTTCGCCGGCCAAAGTAAAGGTGTGTCGCTTGTCGTAATGGGAGGTTTTTCCGTCGGGTTCTACAAAAAACAGGCGGTTGGTAAAGCTGCCGTTTTCGAAAAAAGGAAGGCTTCCCAGTACCGAGGCATTGGTTTCCTTGGCTTTTTGGTGCATCCAGTCCACTGTTTTGCGTCCTTCTTCTTTGGCAATGTTTTCGGGATGCATGGTAAAACCGGTGTTGAACATCTCCGGAAGAACGATCAGGTCGGCATCCGAAGAAACCTCCTTTAAAACCTTGGAAAAATGGTTCCGGTTCTCCTCTGGATCTTCCCAAATCAATGGGGACTGTATCAGCGCTACGTTTAAGGTTGTCTTCATTTAATTCCCGGCTTCCAACAGTCTAATCAATTCCGGATTCCCCTGAATCTTGGCATGGTCCATGGCGGTGTTGCCCCGATTGTCTTTTGCGGTCACATCGACTCCGTTTTCCAACAATAATTTGGTAATTTCCGGGCGGTTGAAATTTACCGAATAAATGAGACAGGTGGCTCCCATGGCATTCTGCGCATTGACATCGGCACCTTTTTTGATCAACTTTTCGGCGATATCGGCGTATCCTTTGAAGCAAACGCCCATCAAAGCAGTATTGCCCGAGGCATCTTTGGCATCGATTTTCGCCCCGTTTTCCAGCAGCAGATCGGTTATCTCCGGTTCGTCGTAATAAGTCGCCATGATTAGGGGCGTCGACCCACGCTGGTCTTTACTGTCGAGCAATACGGGGTTCTTGTCCAGCATAGCCTTTACTTCCTTGAAACCGCCATTTCGGATTTCGTCAAAAAAAACTTCGTTCATAACGCATTCGTTTGTAGTATATGAAGCTATCACCCACCGAAAGTATAAAAAAACGGCCAAGGTCAAACGCTTTGGATGAGATTTTTGATACTATCAAAATAATAACACCACACCGTTCTTAAATTTTATATCTTCCACCTGAATCATGTACACATCTTTTTATGGTCGACACTACCAAAGAACAGCAACGCCTCGACGAACACTACTCCAAAAAACGGGATTGGCTCAAATGGGGGCCTTATCTCAGCGAACGCCAGTGGGGCACCGTGCGCGAAGATTACAGCGCCAACGGCGATGCGTGGAACTACTTTCCACATGACCACGCCCGTAGCCGCACCTATCGTTGGGGCGAAGATGGTCTGGCGGGCATCTCCGACCGTTATTGCAACCTCTGCTTTGCCGTTGCCCTATGGAACGGCAA
>JBATUY010000398.1:0-9453 GCA_049671465.1 Pricia sp.
GCTGCCCGTCACACCGCTTTTTGGCTATCCTGCGGGCAGAAAATGAAGGGTTCATTCGAACTAAAATTGAAATCGATGACGACTACATCCTATCTAAAATAGCGGACCGGCTCATCAAATCGAACAATTCCTGCACGCCGCACATCCGGTTGGCGCTGGAAGATGCCTACAAACGCTTGCTCTTTCCTTCCTTATCCAACGAAATACTAAAGGCCGCAAAAGAAAAAGCGGATGATGAGGCCATCGAAGTGTTTTCCAAAAATTTAAAGCAACTATTGCTGGGCGCGCCCTTGGGCGAAAAAAGTATTCTCGCCATAGATCCCGGCTTCAAGAGCGGTTGCAAAGTCGTTTGCCTGAGTGCCCAGGGCGCTTTGGAACACAACGAGAACATCTATCCGCATCCGCCCCAGAACAAAAGTACCGAGGCCATCAAAAAAATCAGTTCGCTCTGCGATGCCTATAAAATCGAGGCCATTGCCATCGGTAACGGCACGGCCTCGCGGGAAACGGAACGATTGGTAAAACGCATCCATTTTAAAAATCCCATTGAAGTTTTCGTAGTGAGTGAAGCAGGGGCCTCGATATACTCCGCATCCAAGATAGCGCGCGAAGAGTTTCCGAATTACGACGTAACGGTCCGAGGTTCGGTATCTATCGGCCGAAGGCTTGCCGATCCCTTGGCCGAACTGGTGAAAATCGATGCCAAAAGTATCGGAGTTGGGCAGTACCAGCACGATGTCGACCAAGGCAAGCTGCAGACTTCGTTGGATCGCGTGGTCGAGAGCTGTGTCAATTCCGTTGGGGTCAATATCAATACGGCCAGCGTTCCTCTATTGAGTTATGTTTCGGGCATCGGACCGAAATTGGCGGAGAATATCGTGGCATACCGCACAGAGAACGGTGCCTTTACCGATAGGGCCGGTATCAAAAAAGTACCGCGTCTCGGAGGAAAAGCGTTTGAACAGGGCGCCGGCTTTCTGCGGATAAAGGACGGAAAAAATCCTTTGGACGACTCCGCGGTGCACCCCGAAAGCTACGGCATCGTGAAGCAAATGGCGAAGAACAGGGAAATATCCATTTCCAAATTGATAGGAAACAAAAAAGAGCTGCAACAAATCGATTTGGATACATACCGTACCGAAACCGTCGGCCTACCCACCCTTAGGGATATCATCGAAGAACTCGAAAAACCCGGACTCGACCGTCGCCAAAAGGCCAAAGTATTCAGTTTCGACCAAAACATACGCAGTATTGCCGATCTTCGGGACGGTCAAATACTACCGGGCATCGTCAACAACATTACCAATTTCGGGTGTTTTGTAGACATCGGCATTAAAGAAAGCGGACTCATACACGTATCGAATCTATCGGACTCGTTCGTGAAAGATGTTAACGAACACGTACACCTGCACCAACAGATTATGGTGAAAGTACTATCCGTTGACACCCCCAGAAAGCGCATTCAATTGGCACTGCACAAATAAAAACCAATGCTCAAAATCGCCTTCCACCCCATTTACAAACATCCGCTGCCCGAAGGCCATCGCTTTCCGATGTTGAAATATGATCTGCTACCGAAACAGCTGCTATATGAGGGTACCTGTACGCCCGACGACTTTTTCGAACCGGAAATTCCCAATGACAAATACATTCTTGCCGTACACGACCCCGAGTATTTTTACGATTTGTTGAACATCAAGATTCCACCCAGGGAAGCCCGGAAAATCGGTTTTCCGCTCACCGAAGACCTTGTCGAGCGCGAACGTATCATCGCCGACGGTACGATGAAAGGCTGCGAATTCGCTCTGCAAAACGGTATTGCCATGAACATCGCCGGCGGTACCCACCACGCCTATACAAATCGCGGCGAAGCTTTTTGCATGCTGAACGATCAGGCTATCGGTGCGCGCTATCTTCAAGCGAAGAAGCTGGCAAACAAAATTCTGATTGTTGATCTCGATGTGCATCAGGGCAATGGCACCTCCGAAATTTTCCGGAACGATGCATCCGTTTTTACCTTTTCAATGCACGGGGCGGGCAACTATCCTTTTAAAAAAGAGACCTCAGATCTTGATATTCCCTTGGAAAAAGGCACGGATGACCCCACGTATTTATCCATCCTCAAGAAAACCCTTCCCGAACTGATTGCATCCGAAAAACCGGATTTTATCTTTTATCTCTGCGGTGTAGACGTAATCGCATCCGACAAATTGGGAACCCTAAACATGACCGTACAAGGTTGCCGGCAAAGAGACGAATTTGTACTGGAAACCTGCAAGACCTTACAAATTCCGGTGCAATGTAGCATGGGCGGGGGCTATTCCCCTGAAATCAAGACCATTATCGAGGCGCACGCGAATACGTTCAGAGCGGCCAAGGAAATCTATTTTTAATGACGATAGCTTTATGTGGCACACCCACCCTTCAAAATAAAAAAGCGCTTTGGTTTAGCTATTTGAAGTAGCCTTTGATCACCGTACTTTTGACAGAAGAAAATCTCAATGAAACCCTAATACAAACGATGCGCTATCTACTTTTTATTATCGCCCTGCTGATCACGGTACCCTCGATTGCCCAAGATAATTTGGTCAAGGACTCTTCTGAGACCAGATGGAATATGTTCAAGTACGATTTTGGCAATATGTTCAAAGGCCTGGGCTATTCTTACATACGCCCCCTGCATTGGCAAGGCAAACAATGGGGACATTTCGGGGGTATCGTTGCCGGCACGGCCTTGGTCTACACGGCCGATTATGAAACCTCAAGGTTTATCAGGGCGAACCGTGAGAGTGTACCGAGGTGGATACGTGATTACGGTGAATTCTATGGAAGCCCTGAAAACAATTTTCTGGCCACATCAGGGGTATATGCTGTGGGCCTTATTACAAAAAACGAAAAGTTGAGACGCACGGGTGTATTGCTGGTGGCCTCTGCGGCTTCCGCGGGTCTGCTGCAGCAAGTGCTAAAATCTGCCGTAGGCCGGGCCAGACCCGTCTCTGAATTAGGAAAAGACACTTTTGACCCCTTCAATTCGAACCGACGCTTTCATTCCTTCCCATCCGGCCACGCACTATTGGCCTTTACCAATGCCTATGCCATCGGCAAACAGTTCAAAAGCCCATGGGCGAAGGCGGGCATCTACACTATTGGGGCCATTCCCGGAATATCGCGAGTTTGGGACGGCCAACATTGGCTTAGCGATTTTGTATTCGCCATCGCCGTCAGCGTTGCCACCGTGGAGTCGATCGACCGATACCTAGACCGTAAATACGACAAAAAATACAACGATGCGGCGGAGCGCCAAGCTTATCTCAAGGATAAGAAAACGAATTGGGATTTAAATTTCGGTGCTGGAACGGTCGGGGTCGTCGTTAGTTTTTGAAAAAAACAGACTATCGGCATTCTCATGAAAGTTTTATTACATTTGACAGTCTAAAATTTAAAAACAACCAACCATGAAAAATTTTGTAGCCCTGGCCCTACTAGTACTTATTTCAACCTCGACTTTCGCACAAAAACTAAAGATTCAAGAAGGTGACCTCAAAAACTTAAAAGACATCAAGGTCTATACGATGGAATTCGATTATACCGATGTTATGATTCCGAAATTCGATAATGAGGAGGATTTTTTGAAAGATAAAATGGACAAGCGCGAAGAAAAGGAGGCCGGCGATGGCGAGCGGTTCAAAAAATCTTGGTTCGACGATCGCCCTGACCGATACCATCCGAAATTTATTGAGTCTTTCAATAAGCGATTCGATGATGGTGAAGTACAAGTGCAAGAGGATGCTGCCGATTACACAATGAAAATACATACCACCAAAATATATCCCGGATACAATGTAGGCATCGTACGGCACAATGCCGAAATCGATGTTACAGTTTCTGTTTATGAGACGGGAGACGATTCGAAGGTTTTGTTTTCTGGCAACTATAAAGATGTTCAAGGCAGCGGTGCCATGGGCTATGATTACAATTCGGGCTACCGCATTTCGGAATGTTACGCGAAATTGGCGAAAACCTTTGCCAAAGATTTGAAGAAGAGGGCATTTTAAAGTCCTCTTTCAAGCTCCGCCACCCGCGCCACGGTCCTCACCAAACGATGATGGTTCTTTACAAAGGGATTCGTACGATCCCAGACATACCCTGCCAATACCGCACAGATCTGGGCTTTTATGACCGGGTTGTCGTTACTGTCGAAAAATATCGTCTGTAGATTGCCCGTGTACCACTCCTTCACGTAGGTAGAAAATACGTTCACACCTTCTTTCATGTAGGCGGCATACTCGTTTTCCCAATCGACGTTTTCTCCTTTTAATTCTCGAGCAATCAGTTTAGCGGCTACAATAGAAGACTCGGTAGCAAAGGTAACACCGGATGAAAATACCGGATCTAAAAACTCGGCGCTGTTTCCGGTAAGCACAAAACCGTCACCGTAGAGCTTCTTGACCGATTTGGCGATATTCTTGATGATTTTGGGCTCGAATTCGTAGTCAATCCCATCGAAGCGGTCTAAATAATAGTCCGACAACGTCATCATTTCCTGAAGTTTTTGGGTATTGTCGCCTTCGAATGATTCCAGATATTCCGTGGGCCCCACATAGCCGATGCTAGTATATCCGTTGGAAAAAGGAATGACCCAAAGCCAGGTTTCACGGCTGACGATATCGAAGGTAATAATGGTACCTTCGCGCCCTTCCGGACGTTTTCTATCTTTTACGTGGGTGAAAATCGAGGAGTGTTTTGGGATTTCAGAAGGGGCATCCAAATCTAACAAGCGGGGCAAGACCCGGCCGTGCCCGCTGGAATCTATGATATATTTTGCAGAAATTGTGGAAAGCTGGCCCTCGGCATCCTTTATTGTGGTGGTCGAATCGCTTCCATCGAATTCCACCGAGACGACTTCCTGTTCAAAGGCGATGTCTACGCCCCAGCCGGACAAGGTATCCGTCAGGGTCTTGTCGAAATCGGCCCGCGGAACCTGCCACGTCCAATCCCATCCCTCCGTATATTTTTTACTGAAATCGAAATTGCAGATTTTATCCCCGCGCATAAACCGGGCACCGCCCTTCTTCTCAAAATTCTGTTCCTTGAGGGCATCTATCAGTCCGACCTCCTCAAAATGGTGCATACAACGAGGCAAAAGGCTTTCACCGATGACGAACCTAGGGAATTTACTCTTTTCAACAACTTTCACCTGTAGTCCCTGTTTGTAAAGATAGGCCGCGGATACGGCTCCTGACGGACCCGCGCCAATAATCAATACATCTACTTGTTCGTTTTTCATCGCTACTGACTTTTCCGTGTATATTGGGGTATCTTGTTGAAATTCAAAGTAAAAATACAATAATCACGGTGCAATTATTATAAATTTGCATATCTAAATCGCTATTTTTGCCCCCCGATATCGAGAAAACAGTAATCCAACCAACTGCAGATGCCAAACATCAAGGGAAAATTAGGAATCCAAGACTTTTACGAAACCATATTCGAGGGAAAGCCGATAAGCGTTGACCCCGAAGTTCTTGAGACCGTGAAGCAGAGCTTCGATTTTCTGAAAGATTTCTCGAAAAACAAGGTGATTTATGGCGTGAATACGGGCTTCGGACCCATGGCGCAGTACAAAATCAAGGATTCCGAGACGGTTCAACTTCAGTACAACCTCATCCGCAGTCATGCCTCCGGCACCGGAAACCCGATTCCCCCGAAATACGTAAAGGCCGCGATGTTGGCCCGTTTGAATACCCTGAGCCTGGGCAATTCGGGCGTACATACCTCGGTCATCAAGACCATGACGGACCTGATCAATAAAGATATCACGCCCCTAATTTATGAGCATGGTGGCGTAGGAGCAAGCGGAGATCTTGTTCAATTGGCCCATCTCGCCCTAGTACTGATCGGCGAAGGTGAGGTTTTTTACAAAGGGGATAGAAGGCCGACCGCAGAGGTGTTCAAGAAAGAAGATATTCGTCCGATAACCGTAGAACTCCGGGAAGGTCTCGGCCTAATCAACGGCACTTCGGTCATGACGGGCATCGGCATGATGAATACCATCTATACCCGACGTTTGCTGGAATGGATGATTGCCTGCTCATCGGCCATCAACGAGATCATGCAAGCCTATGACGACCATTTATCCGAGAATCTCAACCAGACCAAAAAACATAAGGGCCAGCGCGAAATTGCCAGGTCGATGCGCAGCCACTTGAAAGACAGCACCTTAACGCGAAAACGGGAACACCATTTATACATCGACAACAATGGTGTTTCGGTGTTCGAAGAAAAAGTACAGGAATATTATTCCATTAGATGCGTGCCCCAAATTCTGGGGCCTATACTGGACACCCTCAACGAGGTCGAGCGTATTTTGATCGAAGAGGTCAATTCGGCCAACGACAACCCCATTGTCGATGTAGCCCGAAAGAACGTTTACCATGGCGGTAATTTTCACGGCGATTATGTATCCCTCGAAATGGATAAGCTGAAAATAGTGGTCACCAAAATGAGCATGCTTGCAGAACGGCAGTTGAACTATCTTCTGAACCACAAGTTGAACGATATTCTTCCTCCCTTCGTGAATTTAGGAACGTTGGGGCTTAATTTCGGTATGCAGGGCGTACAGTTCACGGCCGTTTCCACCACTGCGGAAAATCAGATGTTGAGCAATCCGATGTACGTGCACAGTATTCCCAATAATAACGACAACCAAGACATTGTCAGTATGGGTACCAATGCTGCCCTGATTACTAAAAAGGTCATCGAAAACGCCTACGAAGTAATCGCCATAGAGATGATTACGGTGGTACAGGCCATTGAATATCTTGGTGTACAAGACAAGGTCTCGTCCAAGACAAAAAGCATGTACGACGCGGTCCGTAATATCGTTCCCCCCTTCAAAGAAGACGAAATTATGTACCCCTATGTTAACCAAGTCAAAGATTTTATTACTAACCATAAGAACGTTTAAAAATCCAATCCTTATGAAAACCAAGTACATTTTCACGCTATCCCTAATGATGGGCGCCTTGACCGGCTTCGCCCAAGAACTGGCCCTAGTGCGCGAAAACGGCAACTTTGGCTATATAGACCGATCCGCCAATTTTGTTATCGCACCCGAATTCGAAGATGCCAAATCGTTTTCCGATGGCTTGGCTGCCGCGGAACAGGATAAATTATGGGGCTTTATCGATGCTTCCGGAAAATGGGCCATCGAACCTAAGTACGACAAGGTCAAATATTTTAACTCTGGATATGCCCTGGTCTTAAAGGATGACCAATGGCAGTACATAGACAAAAAGGGGCAGCCCCTTGACATACCAAGCACGACTGAAAAATTATACGATTTTGAGGAAGGGGTCGCTTTTTTCAGAAATGGTGAAAAGATAGGGTTGTTGGGAACCGATGGAAAACTGGTCTTAGCGCCGACATATGACGTCATAAAGGACATCAAAAACGGACATGCCAAGGTAAAAAAAGGAGAACTATGGGGCATGATCGACACCAGCGGTAAAGAAATTATTCCCACGGAATATGAGGATATCGGCAATATGTGGTCGCCCAATGGGGTGTTTGGTAAAAAGGATGGGGTGTACGGCATTGTACATGATGGAAAATTCAACCCTATCGACGGTGCGACTGACGTATGGCCTTTTCATGGTGACGCTACCTTGACCTACGCCGAAAGGGATAAAAAAATAGGATTTGTCGATAGCACGGGAAAATGGGTCATCGCGCCCCAATTCGATAAGGCCCGGGCTTTTTCGAATGGATTGGCGCCCGTTGCCAAAGGCAAGATGTGGGGTTATATAAACGAGCAAGGCGAAATGGTTATCGAACCTCAATATCGCGATGCCGAGGTATTTTCGGACGGTATGGCTCCCGTGAAAGACAAGGATTGGGGCTTTATCGATACCTCCGGAAAACTGGTCATTCCCATGGATTATGATATCACGGCCGGTCTGGCATTTCTGTCGGGCAGGAACGAAAAAGGATTTAGCGATGGCCTCACCCGGGTAAAGACCAAAAAAGGATGGGGTTTTCTGGACAAAAACGGGAAACTTCTCGGGGATACTTGGTTCGAGAATGCGGAGCCTTTCGAGACGGTTCCGTAACCGCAAAATATTCGGAGTTGAACAACTTCCCTAAAATCGCCGTAGACCTCCAAAGTACTTCGAAATCCTATCAAAACTACAGGTTTTCAGGTATTTTAGGTTTTCCCTAGAATTCATATCTTTAATTTATGCAAGACAAAAAGGCGGAAAAGCAAAAGTTTGCTCTGGTAACCGGTGGATCACGGGGTATCGGCAGAGCGATATGCATTCAATTGGCCAAAGATTCCGAATATCGCATCCTAATCAATTATTACAGTAACGAAACAGCCGCAAAAGAAACCTTGCAATCGGTCGAAAACGCCGGTGGCCAAGGCGAGCTTATGCCCTTTAACGTGACCGATGCAAAAAGCGTAAAAGACACCTTAGATGCATGGCATGAGGCCAACCCCAACGCCATTATCGAGGTCATCGTAAACAACGCGGGCATTACCCAAGATGGCATGTTCATGTGGATGAAAGCGGAAGATTGGTCTAAAGTCATCGATACCAGCCTCAACGGATTTTTTAACGTTACGAACCACTTGATACAGAAACTATTGGTCAACAAGTACGGCCGTATCATCAATATGGTATCGGTGTCGGGATTGAAAGGAACCCCGGGCCAAACGAACTATTCCGCCGCCAAAGGTGCCGTTATCGGGGCCACCAAGGCCCTTGCCCAAGAGGTCGCTAAGAGAAACGTAACGGTCAACGCCGTAGCCCCTGGATTTATCGCTACGGATATGACCCAAGACCTTGATGAAAAAGAGCTGAAAAAAATGATTCCCGCCAACCGTTTCGGTACCGCGGAAGAAGTCGCCCATTTGGTTTCCTTTTTGGCTTCCAACAAATCCGGCTACATCACGGGGGATATCATTAGTATTAATGGAGGCATTTATTCGTAGAATTTCATCGACCCGTTCTTGAGGGTGTCGTTATAGTATTCAATTGTTGAAGGGGTCAACTTAAGGGATATTATGGCCAAAAGGAAGGGCGCGCATCGCCAACAGGCAGTGTGCCGATCGATAATATGCACTAAATATTCTACGTTTTTAAAAACCGGACAATTTTCGTTCCGAAACTCCGTTAGAATTCCTAACTTAGAATTGTTTTGTTTAAAAGTAACCACGCCAAAAGAATGAGGAGAGTAGTAATCACCGGTATGGGCATCTATTCCTGCATCGGGAAAAATCTCGATGCCGTAAAGACCTCGCTGTACCAAGGCCGCTCGGGCATCGTTCACGACCCTGAACGTGATGCTTTTGGCTTTCGCTCTCCGATTACCGGTATGGTAGATGTGCCCGACCTGAAAACCTTATTGTCAAGAAGGCAGCGTGTCAGTATGGGCGAAGAGGCTCAGTAT
>JBATUY010000399.1:0-4732 GCA_049671465.1 Pricia sp.
AAGCCCAGTTTGCGCTTTGTAGCCGTTCATATCGAAATGCACGGTGTCGGACTGGGCTTGTAAGGATAGATGAACCAGCATCGTCCACGCGAACCAAACCGCCCACATATACCTGCTAGCAATCCCAGTTTTAATGGCATCTAGCCCCGACAGCTCCGCATGCTTACTGTTTCCCGGCATCGTCCTGTTTTTTTAGCACCCCTTGATGCCGTCTTGAATTCACCGAGGAATCTTCCCCCATCCAGACCCAGAGCTTTATCAATCCGTTCTGGTGGGCGCTGGCCAAAAAACTGCCATCGGCGTTAAAATCGATATACTCCGCATTATCACTGGCCCAAACTTTGCTGGCCACTGGAATCTCGTCATTGCCGAACTGCAGAATATCGGCGACCCGATAGATATAAATGTAGGGGTCGTGACCGGCCTGGGCCACATACTGTCCGTTCGGATGCCAGGCGATGGATTCTATTTTCTTTCCAGTATGATTGAAGGTCTTGAGCAATTTACCGCTCTCTCGTTCCCATAGATAGATCGTTCCCCTCGAAGTGCCACCTTGACCCACCGCGACTACATGTTCGGCATCCGGGGAAAAGACCCCACTGGTGAAGATGGTGAAATAGTCCGGTTTTAGGGTTTGTGTCAACGACCAATCGGAGACGCGATATACCTTTACGGCCCCATGGCCTACCGCCAAAAGATGGGAGTCGTCGCGGGAAAAGAATAGCTCGTTGACCGTATTCCCAAAATCGATTTTTTGGATTTCCTTTCCGGTGGACATATCGAAAAACCGTATCCATCCCTGAGTCGTGCCATCGTTCTTTTCGGTCTTTTCCTCCCCGGTCACCAAAAGATTACCCTTGTGCGACCAGGTCAGTCCATCGATGCCCTGGGAGTGTTCGATGACCTTGTGCACCTTGCCCGTTTCCGCCTCGTAGACGGTTACTAAGAAATCCTCGCTCGCGGCGGCCACATAGTTGCCATCGGCCGACCATCCTACCCGCTCGATTTCCTGTTCGGCATACGCCCGCCACAACTCGGCCCCGTCAGAGGTACGCCACAAAATGACGGAGTTGTCGTATTTTGTACCGCTCACCAAATATTTGCCATCCGGTGAAAACTCTACGCTCTCTACGGAACCCGGCTCGCCAAGCGCATCTGCCACCCTTGACCAGACCGGCTCCAACCGCAGTTGATAGTTTAAATACTCTTGGGCCGTGGCAAGATTGGCAACACAAAGAAAGAATATCGTTAGTAGCTTTTTCATCATGTTTGCATAAATTATATTGGGGTCTTCATCATATGATGTACAAGTCATTTCATTTCATGTTCGAATAGTTTGACAACCATGTCCTTTGATGTCCAACTCATTTAATACCCGAAACCACGATTTCTTTACCTCTTACCTCTAAATCCGCACCCCCTTCGTTGACCGATTTCAATACTCCTAAAAGTTCTTTTCCCTTACCTTGGTTCGGGTCTTCCAATCGCAAGAAATTTTCATCGTCGCGCCAGGTCGGCACCAGGGAGACGGACTTCACCTTTTTATTTTCCACGGAAATGTGGGCCAATAATCCTTCTTTGAATCTTTTTCCCCGGTCTTCACGTCGGTCGTCGAATACTGCCTGGGCTAAGCTGTGCAAAATGGGTTTGCCCTTATACATCTCTATTTTTTGATATTTGTGGGGACCATGGCCAAAAACCAGGTCGGCCCCGGCATCGATGACCGCTTTTCCGATATCACTTTGGTACGAGACCGGTTCGGTAGTGCCCGATACGCCCCAATGGTAGGAGACGATGACCATATCGGCTTCTTTTCGCAACTTTTTGATATCGTCGACCATCGAGGCCTTGGACTCTTCGTCGAGCCAAGTAATCACATAGGGCGGCTGGCCGGGTTTATCTAGGTTGGTCGGCGGCTGGTAGGCAGTGTGCACCTTAATTTCCGCGATACCAGGTTGATTTTCGGTGGCAGCATGGTTGGTCGGGAATACGGTGGCCGCATATTGCATAAAACCCACCCGGAGTTCGTTTTTCTCTATAATGACCGGCTGGTGGGCCTCGGTGAGGTCTTTTCCTCCGCCGGTATGGGGGATTCCCACACTATCCAGCACCTTCAAACTGCGCATCAGCGCCTGCCAAGGGTAGGTGACATTGTTGGCCACCCCGACCGCATCGATGCCGGCCGAGGTCAAGGCCGCGACTTGATCGGGATTGGAATGTCGCCAGTTTTTATGGGGGATGTCGCTAACATTTGGATCATCCGTGCCACCTGCAAAAGGACCTTCCAGATTAATAAGGACAAAATCCGCCTCGGCCAGGGTCGGTTTTAAGAATTTGAACGCGTCTTCGGGCTTTTCCCGATGCTGGATATTGGTATCGCCCAAAAGGATGATGGATTGGGTATTGGGACCGGCATCGACGAAGGGCCAAGGGGACTCTTGCGCCGCAACCCACTGGGTGAGGCTCAAGACAATTAAGGTGATGGTTCGTTTCATTTTTGAGATATTTACCTAGGGGAATTCACTCCTAGCAGGTTTCCGAATTAGAGGATTCCAAAAGTCTATGTATCTGTTAGTTCGATTCTAAATCAGTTCGATTTTTGATGTATTCGATTCTCGCTCAACATTTAATTTCTTTATGTTTCGCGATGAATTCCGGGTCTATATCCACTCCAAGTCCCGGTCCGGTCGGAACCTTTATGCGTCCATCCTTTATTTTTAAATCGGAGGTATCGCAAGACAGTGGAATTTCAGCATTGAACCCCTTGAATTCATGATACGGCCCAGCGTTGGGCAGTACGGATACGAAATGCATCATATACAGATATCCAAGGCCAGAGCCGGAAATATGGGGGACACAGGTCTTACCAACAGCATGGGCCATTCTAGCGATTTTCATTGAGCGTACCATCCCCCCGAAATAAAAAATATCGGGTTGCACGATGTCGAGCGCGTCGTTTTCTATCAACCATTTGAAGTTGTGCATGCTGCTTTCCTGCTCACCGCCCGCTATGGGAATGTTCAGGGCTTCGGTGACTTGCCGGGTCTCTTGGTACCAATCGAAGGGCACGGGCTCTTCGTAAAAGTCGAAGTGCTCTTCTTCCATCATCCTACCGATGCGAATGGCCTCCTCAGGGGTGTACGAACCATTGGAATCGGCATACACCACCATATCTTCGCCAAAGGTCTTACGGATTAGGGGAATCAGATTTTCGGTCCTACCCGATGGGTCGTCGGCGTTGTTGCTCATTCGACCACCTACCTTGAACTTCAGGGCTTTTGAATCGGTCTCCGCCATCTGTTCTTTTATGAGTTCGATGGATTCTTCGGCGGACTTCCCTCTAAAATTATTGGCCTGATAGACGCCGATGGTCTCATTGTGGACCTCGCCCAGTAAGGCGCTCATGGGCTCGCCGGCCATTTTCCCTAAAAGGTCTAAAATGGCAAACTCCACCGTAGCCACCGGTACCCAGAGCGCATAGCTCTGCATCTTGTAATTGCTTTTGTAGGTATAAACTCCTTCTAAAAGGGCATCTAAATCGCGGGCATCCTTTCCGATAAAAAAGGGGGCCACCTGCTGCTGGAAAATCGGATACAGGTGCACCATTTTATAATTATTGCTGATGCAGATACCTTCTGCCCCGTTCACGGCCCTGATTTTACAAAGGTAATTGCCGCCGTATTCCAATAAATCCACCGACTCGATAATGACAGGGTAGGCAAAGAGCTCCCGTCGCAATACCGGTCGGGCAGCCGCCTTTTCTATGGCTTCCATTTTCCCTTGCCTAGCATCCGATTGCGGACCATTACCCTTTCCAGCTATGGAGTAAGCTGCTGCCGGTGCAGCCATACTTCCTACCCCAAGGACGATACTTTTCTTTATAAAATCCCTTCTTTTTGAAATCATAGTCTTTTGCTGTCAAAGGTTTCCTAACGGAAAATTCATCCATCGCACCACTAAACCACGAGGAACGAAGAGGATACTTACCCTCTCACACCTTCATCACCTTATGCTTTGCGATAAAATCGGGATCAATCTCCACCCCGCTACCTATTCCCTTTGGCAAATGAAGGATGCCATTTTCGGGAATCAACGTGGAAGTTTCACATTCATAGGGCACCTCGTTACCCACTCCCTTAAACTCGTGAAAGGGACCGGCATTGGGAATAGCGGACACGAAATGCATCATATAAATGTATCCCAGTCCTGTACCTGAAATATGTGGGGTGCAAGGGTAGCCCATGGCATCGGCCATTCGGGCTACTTTCATACAGCGCACCATCCCCCCGAAATAAAATAGGTCTTGCTGTACCATCTGAACCGCTTCGTTGCCTATGAGCCACCTGAAATTACGTAGGCTTACCTCGCCCCCACCCGAGGCGATGGGAATCGAAAGCGCATCGGCCGTTTCTTTCCAATCTTCATAGTAATCGGTCGGTACGGGCTGCTCGAAAAGGTCGATATCATGTTTTTCCAACATTTTACCGATTCTTATAGCTTCCTTGGCATCGTAACTGCCATTGCAATCGGCGTAAATAGTAATATCCTCACCGAAGTTTTTGCGCATCAGGGGGATGAGCGCTTCGGTTCTACCTTTAGGGGACTCCAGAATATCGCGTCTGCCGCCAATTTTGAATTTTACGGCCTTGGCGTTCGTTTCCTGCTGCAAGGCCTTGATACTTTCAACACTTTCCTCTGCAGATTTTCCCCGGTTGTTATTAGCCTGGTAGAT
>JBATUY010000400.1:0-2037 GCA_049671465.1 Pricia sp.
ATACGGAATCTTACAATATCAAAACAAGATCGACGACCTTTTTGAACCTGCCCCGGTATCGGCCTGGCAAGGTGACGACCGTAAAAAAATCACCCTGAACCACTTGCTGCGCATGCAGAGCGGACTCGCCTGGGAGGAAGACTATACCACTATTTCCGACGTGACCAAGATGCTATTTCTCGATTCGGATATGACGTTGGCACAGGCCCGAAACAAGGCCATCGCCCCGCCTGAAGAAGTATGGAACTATTCCTCTGGCACCTCGAATCTATTATCGGGAATTTTAAGGCAACAATTTCAGACCCATCACGAATATATCGACTTCCCGTATGTCGCCCTTATCGATAAAATCGGGATGCACTCCATGCTTATAGAAACCGACATGGCCGGTAATTTTGTAGGCTCGTCCTACGGATGGGCCAATACCCGCGATTGGGCCAAATTCGGTATCCTACATTTGAACAAGGGACTATGGAACGGCGAACGGCTTTTCGATCAAAAGTGGATCGACTATATCACCTTGCCTACCGCCGGCTCCGATGGCGATTACGGTGCCCACTTTTGGCTGAACGCCGGTGGAAAGTATCCCGATGTGCCTCGCGACATGTATTCTGTCAACGGATATCAAGGGCAACGCGTGTTCATCATTCCCTCAAAAGATTTGGTGGTCGTAAGAACCGGACTCGCCGAAGAACCCGAGTTCGATATCAATGGTTTTTTAAGGGATGTTGTTGCTGCGATAAAGTAGCGAGAAAAACCCTACACAACGTTTTTAACACGTTTCACCACAAAAAACCCCCTTCTCACAACAAAATTTTCCCGATAACACCATAGGCTCGTAAGTTTGTGGTGTTATTAATATGGATTAAAACTTTTCATTTTCATATAGTGTTCTCGATAAAAGAGCCTTTTCCTAGCGGAGAGGCTCTTTTTAGTCAATCACGGCAACCATTTATCCTTACCGAAATCCGGCCTTCGTTTCTCTAAAAACGCATTACGCCCTTCTTTCGCTTCTTCGGTGCCGTAGGCCAGTCTCGTCGCTTCTCCCGCAAATACTTGCTGCCCCACCATGCCATCATCGGTCAGGTTCATAGCGAACTTTAGCATCTTTATCGAGGTCGGGGATTTCTCTAAGACTTCCTGTGCCCATTGATAGGCGGTCGCTTCGAGTTCGTCGTGTGGGATAACGGCATTCACCATCCCCATTTCGAAGGCTTCCTGTGCGGAATAATTTCGTCCTAAAAAGAAAATTTCACGTGCTTTTTTCTGGCCTACCATTTTGGCGAGATAGGCGGATCCGTATCCACCGTCGAAACTGGTGACGTCGGCATCGGTCTGTTTGAAGATGGCGTGTTCTTTACTGGCCAAGGTCATGTCGCAGACCACGTGTAACGAATGTCCCCCGCCCACGGCCCAGCCGGGCACCACTGCGATGACCACTTTGGGCATAAAGCGGATCTGGCGCTGTACCTCTAGGATGTTCAGGCGGTGCTGGCCATCTTCCCCAACGTAACCCTGCGCTCCCCTAGCCTTTTGGTCGCCCCCGCTGCAAAAGGCGTAGATTCCGTCTTTGCTAGATGGTCCTTCGGCCGAAAGCAATACCACGCCGATCGACGTATCTTCTTGCGCATCGTAAAAGGCCTGATAGAGCTCGCTCGTAGTTTTGGGCCGAAACGCGTTGCGTACATCCGGTCGGTTAAAGGCGATACGGGCCACGCCATTGCTTTTTTTGTAGGTGATATCCTCGAAATCCTTGGCGGTTTTCCAATCGGGTTCTTGCATGATATTTGTTTTTTTCCGTCTTACAAAGTAACGCATATTGATGGAATTGGACGGAACGAACTGGCATCCGAATAAAAAATTTACGTTAGAAGGGCGTCGATATACCATAAGCGCCACGAAAACGTTAAAGAAATACCGCATTGTCACGGGCTAGATAAAGATTAATTTTGTGTTGCTATCATCTAGTGACGGATAAGTTATAATGGACAGGAGCACCACAATCACCTATGAACAAAATCGTAGCACGATTTCGCG
>JBATUY010000401.1:0-1517 GCA_049671465.1 Pricia sp.
ACTTAGTGCTAGTCTCTAAGTTGTCAAAGGAGGACGGATTTCGCTTGGCCGAAAAAATCGTGAAGGAATTCGACGGGGTCGACGGTATCTTTTCCGCCAACGATTTTGCCGCCATTGGAGTGATGAACCATCTGAAGCGTATTGGTGTGAAAATTCCCCAGGATATTGCTATTGCGGGTTTCAGTAATGAGCCCACCTCCGAGGTCATCGAACCTTCTTTGACGACCGTTGACCAATCGGGAAACGAAATCGGCCGCTTGGCGTGCAACCTATTGCTCGATTATTTCGAGAACGGTAATACGCTTGTAAATGATAAAACGATCATGATACAACCGCAACTGATCGTACGCAATTCAACCAGAAAAAAATAATATTCCAAAATAAAAAGATGCCCAAATCTTGGGTACTAAACGATGTTAGTATGACTCTTAAATTTTCCAGCACATTACTTGTTAGCTCAATATTTGCTTTACAGCTCTTTACTAGCTGCATTTACGCCCAACAAGTTCCGGATATTCTCACGGCAAAAAAGGTGACCGATAAAAATTACCTTCCCGATTTCAGCTATGCGGGCTATCGATATGGAGAAGAAGCCATTCCACAGAAAATGGGGAAAACGGTCTTAGCGACCGATTATGGTGTTGTTGCCAACGACGCCCTTGACGATTCAAAAGCTTTGCTGAAGGCCTTGGAAGTCACAAAAACCATGGACGGCTCCGTTACCCTGCAGTTACCAAAGGGACGGTTGATTCTGAGCGAAATTCTGTATCTAGAGCGCAGTAATTTTGTACTACGTGGTGCAGGATCCGGAGAAGAAGGTACCGAAATCCATTGTCCGAGACCTATGATGTATCTCGATGACCCCGAAATGTTGACCGAACTGCGGGAATATCTGCTGCAATTCGATAAACGTCAGCGGGAGCCCGAAAACAACATCGATCTTCCTTTTTCCCAATACGCTTGGTCCGGCGGTATGATCTGGACTCAAATTCCCGGGGAACGAGTCAAATCCTATCTCGGAAAATACGATGTTCCCCAAAAGGTACTGGCCAAGGTTTCGAAAGGCGCAAGAGGCCAATTTGAAATGTCAGCTTCCGAAATTAAAGATGTAAAGGTAGGTGATGTGGTCGAGCTGCAACTCTTCAACAAGACCGGAAAAGATTCCGCCGCCATTGTCGAAGACCTCTATAAGGGAACGGACGTAAAAGTCGGGTCGCACCACTGGGAGTTCCCTACCCTGCCCATCGTACGGCAGCAGGTGGAAGTCAGTAAAATTTCGGGAAATACAATTACCATAAAATCCCCATTGACGATTTCCATCAAACCGGAATATGAGGCACAATTAGTGGAATGGAAACACTTGAAGGAAGTAGGTATAGAGCACCTGAGCATTACCTTCCCCGAGGCCTCCTATATTGCCCATCACGTCGAAAGGGGCTTTAACGGAATCTTTTTGACCCGCCTTTTCAACAGCTGGGTCGACGACGTGACCGTTGAAAATGCGGACAGTGGAATTC
>JBATUY010000402.1:0-6651 GCA_049671465.1 Pricia sp.
ATTACGACGAGAACTACTGGGTAGAAAACCCCTTGACCGTCGCGCAAATGACCGACGATGGTATCGCATTATCCGAGTATCTTATCGCAGAGCTCGGGAAGCAAAAAATCATTCTTCTGGGTACCTCATGGGGCTCTATTTTAGGAACCAAAATGGCCTTAAAACGTCCAGACCTCTTTCAAGCCTATATAGGGCATGCGCAAATGGTGAGTCCGGCCAAAGACCTCATCACGGCCTATCATAAAACCCATGAAATTGCCAAGAAACATAAAGACCAGAAATTGGTGGCAAGATTAGATTCCATTGGCCCTCCGCCCTACGACAATGCCCAAAATGCCGGAAAGTTCTTCCGCATTATGAAACACTACGAGCGAGAGCATTCGACTCCGGCACCGGATAGTTGGTGGAAGCTGAGACCAAAGTACGATAACGAAACGGATAACGGGCATCGATACGACGGCGACGATTATTTTTTTGTGCATTTTTTAGGACACCAAAAAATGGGGGTAACCGCCATGAACTCCACCGTCGATTTCCTAAAGGATGGTCTGGAGTTCGAAATACCCGTATATTTTATCCAAGGCGAAAAGGATATCTTGACGCCACCAGAAATTACCCGAGCCTATTTTGATACATTGAAAGCCCCTAAAAAGGAATATTTTCTGTTGCCGGATGCCGCACACGGGCATAATCTATCCGTGGTCGATATGCAGTACCAAGTTGTCAAGGAGTATATTAGACCCTAAAATTCCTTATCTTTCAGACTAACTAGGTTGAAAATGAATACTCAACGAAGCGAAGCTGCAAATGATGATATAACCACAGAGTTATTTATTCTGGACGCTTCGCAGACGGACCATCTAGAAAAGGAGTTCCTCGACTACGAAAATCGCTATCCCTGCGAGTGATAAACTTTGGTAAACCAAACGAATTTAACTTCCCAATTCACCATGAAAACTATCAACCGCCTCCTCACCAACATCTGCTCGGCCGACCTGACCGCCAGCAAGAACTTCTACACCAAACTGTTCGACTTCAAGGTTGACTATGACAGCGACTGGTTCGTGCATCTGATGTCAAAGGACAAACAACTCGAACTGGGCCTTATGGACCGTACCCATAAACTGGTCCCGACAGCCTACCAAAACCCTCCCAATGGATTTTATATCACTTTCGTTGTGGATAACGTGGACGAGCTCTTCGAAACCGCCAAATCTGAAGGCTTCGAGATTGTGGAAAAGCCCTCAGATACCTTCTACGGGCAAAGAAGGCTATTGTTAAAAGACCCCGATGGCAGCTTGGTCGATGTTTCCTCACCGATTGCTAATCCCTAATAGCCAAGCTCACTATGGCAGAAGATAAACCGAGACTGGCGCGGCTAACGGCTATCCTGACGCAATTGCAATCGAAGCGGTTGGTAACCGCAAAAGAAATCGCCGATAAACACCATGTGAGTATCCGGACAATTTATCGGGATATCCGGACATTGGAAAAGTCGGGGGTTCCGGTAATTACAGAGGAAGGTAAAGGCTACTCAATCATGGAAGGCTATACACTTCCGCCCGTCCTGTTTACCGAAGAGGAGGCCAATGCCTTGATTACCGCCGAGCAATTGATCAATCAAAACAAGGATGCTTCCCTTTCGGTACAGTATCAAAATGCGGTACAAAAAATCAAGTCCGTTCTACGACATTCCCAAAAGGAAAAGACCGAACTGCTCGCCAGCCGGTTGCAGGTCCGCAATAATCCCAGTAACGAACAGACCAGCCATGATCTGGTACGACTGCAGTCCACCATTACCGATTACCGGCTAGTGCGCATCGACTACGCATCCGCAGAAGGTCGGGAGAGCCGACGCGACGTTGAACCCTTTGCCCTGTATACCACCCAAGACAATTGGATCCTCATCGCTTTTTGCCGTCAAAAAAATGATTTTAGGGCCTTTAGGCTAGACCGCATCCGACAGTTGCTTCCTTTAGACCGGTACTTTGCCCCCCATAATATGACGCTTCCACAATATCTTGAAAAGTGCCGTGAAAAATATAAGCACCCCTGACATAAGGTTGACATTTGACCCGAATATCTTTGTCCCATAATCTTAAAAACAGAAATCATGGACAACCTAAATTTGGCACCTTTTAATATCATTGGCATCGCCATCCGAACGACCAACGAAAACAATCAGGCCGCCACGGACATTCCGGCTTTGTGGGACCATTTTATTAAGGAAAATATTCTGGAGAAGATACCGAACAAAGTGGACAACACGGTATATGCACTATACACCGACTACGAGAGCGATCATACCAGACCTTACACGACAATTTTGGGATGCAAGACAGAAAATTTGAACGTAGTTCCCGATGGGATGATGGGCCGTACGTTCGAAGGGGGCGATTATATCAAATTCACGACCCGGGGCAATTTGGCGAAAGGACTTATCATTCGGGAATGGCAGAAAATCTGGGAAACGGATTTGGATAGACGGTATACCTTGGATTTTGAAGTGTACGGGGAAAAGGCCAGAAACCCCTCCGATGCGGAAGTGGACATCATGATCGCGGTAGCTTAGTTTTTTTTGGCGAAAACGTTCGGTCATCCCGATACATCGTTTCGTGGATGCTACTATCGTCTTTAATGTTGACAAGCTCGGGACGCACATAAAAGAGAAAATAAAGCAAGATATCGGAAAATTATGGACAACGAAATCGACAACTACTATCTCAACCAAGAAGAGCCCAACCAAAGCTGCCTGCTCGCCTTGCGTAAAATCATTCTGGAACAGGACGAAGCGGTCACCGAAACCCGTAAGTGGGGCATGCCCTGCTTCTGTTACCAGAAAAAGATGTTCTGCTATTTATGGACGGATAAAAAATCACGGGAACCCTATATCCTGTTCGTGGAAGGGAAACATCTTGACCACCCCGAATTGGAACAGGGAACCCGGTCACGGATGAAGATTTTTAGGGTCGACCCGAACGAAGACTTACCTGTAGGCACTATTGAGTTGTTGCTAGACAAGGCTTTGAATTTATACCGTGACGGAACGATAAAATTCAAATAGGATGCCGATAGGACGGCTTTTCTATGCTAGATTACAAAAACCCACAAAATAACATTTTGATTTTGAACTCATTAAGACTTCTTGTTGGGAACCAACCCTGAAAGCTTCCGGGAAGCTTTTGTGCCCTAATGACGGCTTTTTTTGAACAGCATAGCCATAGCTACGGTGCGAAAAAAAGTAAGTGAATTAAATGCACTTTTGTGATCTTAGGGATACATTGACAACAATATCAGAAACTTGCAATTGATCAACTTTTGGTGTAAATTTACACCACCTTTAAATAAATTATGGCAAGACAAAGCATTTCCTTCACACGACCAAATGATGAATGGTTAAAGAAACAAGTGAATAATCAGGAATATTCAAGTAAAAGTGAGCTGGTCAACGACCTTATCAGACAGGCAAGAAACCAGCAGGTTCAAATCGACTGGATTAAAGCTAAATTGGAAAAAGCCGAAAATAGTGGCTTCACAAATGATACCAAGGAGCAAATTTTAGCGCAGTCGAAGTCGGCAATCGATGAGTAAATACAGACTGAGTAACGAAGCCAAGGACGACTTGATCCGTATTCACCGGTACGGGGTCAAAAAATTTGGAATGGCGCAGGCCGACAAATATTTTTATTCTTTTTTCGATTATTTTGAGATTATTGCCCAAAGGCCGTATTCATTCGAATCGGTCGAATATTTGAAGAAGGGTTACAGACGCTGTGTTTGTGGTCCAGACAGTATCTATTATAAAATTAACGACAACATTGTTGACATAATGGCAATTGTCGGAAGGCAAGACTTGAACCATAAGCTTTGAACCCCCGAAAAGGTTTATGACAAGCTTATCGAATTCAAAAATGAAAAGAAGAGCGAGCTCGTTATAATGAAAGGAGATAGCATTGTGAGAATCGAACCGGAATAGCACTTTGCACGACGCCCTATGAACGTTGACACCACTATCCATGACAACCCCATCGATAAAAATATCCCGAATTACCAAACCCATCACGGACAAACCGGAAGATGATTTTTTATACGTTTGCTGGATACAAAATAAGATCAAGGGCATCGATATAGACGGGATATTCCACAAGAACATCTCAAATTCCATTTTTTTTCTGAACACCAACCTCGATTGGAAAGTGTTTCAGGAACAAGGCCAAAAATCATCCGGATATATCCTAGCCATGCGACCTGATGTTTTGAACAATCCCATCTTTAAAAAACTCCATATCAACGAAGTACGGCTGTTCAACACCCAAGAAATTCCCGTTATCAATCTAAGTCCCGGTATTGCCAAACGCACCCAATCCATTTTGGAGATGATCGACGAGCTACTGGGTTCGGAGCTCAATCATAGGGAAGAAGCCATTCTCTCGTTACTGAACACCTTTTTTGTATACTGCGACGGTCAATGCAACATCAAGTCGGTAATTACCGAATCCGGGACCAAAAACGCGATTGTCTATAAATTCAAAAAACTGGTCGATAGCCGCTTGTCCGAATACCATGATGTTTCCGATTATGCCAGGTTGCTGTCCATATCCCCAAAATACCTCAACGAATGTGTCAAAGAGGTGCTGAACTATACCGCAAAGGGAATCATTGCCGAGCAGTTGCTGATGCGGTCGCGGCATCTCCTGAAATTTTCCGACCTGTCGATCAAGAAAATCAGTTTTGACCTCGGCTTCTCGTCTCCCGATTACTTCAGCTATTTCTTTAAAAATCACGTGGGCGTATCCCCTTCTTCCATAAGAAAAGCTTAACTGTTCCGAAATTCCAAGGAATTACCGTGATATTCGAATGAACCGCGGGCAGTTCCGTTTCTATCTTGCTCGAAACTTTGATCATGGATAGAAAATCATTTATTAAAAATTCAAGTATCGCCCTTGCATTGGCCCTCGTTCCGGGATGCGTTAGGGGCGACAATGAACCGAAGGTCGAACAAGCCGCTACTGAACTGGAGCCTAAAATCGTCCGAAAAGACGAGGGCGATATCCTCAATGTAATCGGTGACCTTCAGACCCATAAAATCGCAGGGGCCGACACCGATAATCAAATCGTCGAATGGGTCAACGAAGTGTCGCCCGGGGTTGGCATCCCACCCCACATCCATACCAAAGAGGATGAAATATTCAGAGTACTTAAAGGTCAGGTCGAACTTACGGTAGGCGATACCACCACGGTTTTGAAAGAAGGCGATGTAGCATTTGCACCCAAAAACGTGATGCATGCTTGGAAAATTGTCGGAAGTGAAAATGCCAGTATGAGCACGAGTGCCTTCCCAGCCGGAGTGGAACATATGTTTTCAGAATTAAATGATTTACCGCCCGGCCCTCCGGACTTCGAAAAAGTAGCCGCAATCTGTGAGAAGTACGGCATACGTTTTGTCTAAAAGAGCAACCGTAGTCAACTACGTCAAAATTAGGGCGGAGTAATATTTTCCTATATATATTTTAATATCTTTGAATGAAGGCTATAACCCTCTGTTAAACAATACGCTATGGACAAAGCACTACAGACCATGATTGACAATATGCCCGAAAAGACCGGGAGATCGTTGAGCGAATGGCAGTCGGTTCTAAAAACAAAATCCTTTACCAAACACTCGGAAGCCGTGAACTTTCTTAAAAAAGAGCACAACGTGACCGACGGATTTGCCAATACCATAGTATAGCCGTCAAAAAATGAAAAAACACCTAGCTCTGGCCATTCTCATTAGTTTCTCTTCGTGCAATAGAACGAAGAAAGTCCCAATCGGTCAAAACGGAAAAACCAAAATTCAGCATCAAATCGTCAAGGCCGAATTTCAATCTATCATCGATTCTGCCGATGTTGTCGGGGCCATCTTACTTTATGATGCTCAAAAGGATGTCTACTATTCCAATGACTTCGAATGGGCGAATAAAGGAAAGTTGCCTGCATCCACCTTCAAAATAGTAAATTCGATTATCGGGCTTGAAAAGGGTGTTATAAAAAACGACAGCGCTATTTTTAAATGGGATGGAAGACCAAAAGACAACCCGAACTGGGAACAGGACTTGATATTGAGAGATGCCTTTCACCTTTCATGCGTGCCTTGTTATCAACAAGTTGCCCGAAAAATCGGTAGCGGAAGGATGAATCGCTTTCTAGATACGCTAGACTATGGGGCTATGGTCGTAGACTCAAACACTATCGATACGTTCTGGTTAAGGGGCGATTCCCGTATCGATCAAATGCAACAGATCGACTTTTTGAAACGGTTGTATACCTCCGAACTTTTCATTTCGAAGCGCACCGAGAACATCACGAAGAATTTGATGATTACCGAAGAAACCGAGCAGTACGTGGTACGTGGAAAAACCGGTCTATCCAACGAGAATGATGTCTATAATGGATGGTTCGTGGGCTATGTCGAAACGTCGAACAATGCCTACTTTTTTGCAACGAACATCGAGCCCAAAAATATATTCGATTTTGATACCTTTATCCAGAAACGCTCAGATTTGACCTTCACGGCATTGTATCGAATGGGGTTTATAGAACACCTCTAAACAACCTTTGGGCAAGTTTACCTATATGCTTGCCTTGCTGGTGTCAGAGTCTTAACCTCTA
>JBATUY010000403.1:0-19863 GCA_049671465.1 Pricia sp.
GGCCCATCCGGTAAAATCCAATAAAATCGGTTTGTTCACTTCTTTAGCGTAGGCCATCCCTTCATCAAAATCCTTAAAACAATCCAAGCCTAACGGGCAATCGGCATTATTCTCGTAAATACTGTAAAAGTCGGGCGGAGGAAAACCACTTAAAAGTTTGACGTTGTGAAAATTGAACAATCCGGTGAGCAGATACAACGTAAAGGCGGCACTTATCAGTCCCATCCCGATTCTCGGTGCGGTCAGTTTTTGTTTTGGGCCCTCATGTGGAAAACGATATGCGCGAAAAAGATAGCCGGTAAGCAAAAGGAACAGCAGTATCCATATTCCCATAAAGACTTCCCTTTTCAAAATGCCCCAGTGGCCCACCATATCGGCGTTGGATAGAAATTTTAGGGCGAGGGCCAGTTCTAAGAAGCCAAGAACCACTTTCACCGTGGTCATCCATCCTCCCGATTTCGGCAAGGAGTTCAGCCAAGTGGGAAACAGCGCGAAAAGTGCAAATGGCAGCGCGAGGGCGACCCCAAAACCGGTCATGCCGGCACTTAGGTTTGTGGCCACATCACCCTCGCCCAAAACGGTGCTGCCCAACAAACCACCAAGAATAGGGCCTGTACACGAGAACGAAACAATGGCCAAGGTCAATGCCATAAAAAAGATACCGATACCGCCGCCTACCTTGGCAGAGGCTGCATCCATTCTATTTGCCCAAGAACTGGGCAGGGTGAATTCATAATAGCCGAAAAAGGAAAACGCAAAAAATACAAATACCAAGAAAAACACGACGTTCAACCAGATGTTGGTCGCAATGGTATTCAATATCTGCGAATCAACGGAATCAAAAAGATGAAAGGGAAGGCTCAGCAAGAAATAGATCAACACGATAAAAAATCCGTACAGCATCGCGTTCGCTATGCCTTTGGATTTCTTCTCGGAATGTTTTGTGAAAAAAGAAACCGTTAAGGGAATCATAGGGAAAACACACGGGGTAAGCAATGCGATCAATCCACCTAAAAACCCCAATCCAAAGACCATCCATAGACCTGAACCGGCATTGATATCTTCGCCAACGGTATTGAGCAGTTCTTTGTTTTTGAGGTTCAATTTTAAGGCGGCGCCCATGGCCTGACTTCGATCATCGACGGACTTCGTTGCGGGGGCGACCGCGCTACCATCGAGTACAAAACTAAAATCATGGTCTGCGGGAATACAGACTTCTTTACAGACCTGATAAAACAGGTTCACATCGACCTGATTCACATCGGGTTTTAGCAACTTAATTCTTTGCGTGAAGACCGCTTCATCTTTGAAGTAGGTTTCATAGACCTCGAAAACGTCGCTGTATTCGACTATGGTTTCACTTTCTAGGGTCTCGCCAATAAGTTCATAATCCTCGTTCGCCTTTTCGAAGGCAAACTCACTGGGTAAAGATCCGCCGGTATCGGTCTTTTGCGAATAGACATGCCAACCCTCGTGTATGTCCGCTTTCATAATCAGCTCGTACTCCGTATCCGAAATCTTTCGCCATTCCTGAGAGAATTTCACGGGATTCGTATCATCTTGCGAAAAGAGAGACCAACCGCTTAAAATAAGGAATATAAATAAGGTTACCTGCTTCATGACTTTAATTCGAACTTGAGGATATTTTTCGTGCCCTCGACTACCCTGAAACGCGCGTCTGCCCGTTTTCCGACGACCCAAACAATGGCTCCGTCGGAACAGAGCAACCATTGATTCTCTTTGGCGATAATATCCATTTTTTCATCTTTAAAAAACTTGGATAGTTTTTTGGTGCCTTTCATGCCAAACGGGTAAAAATAGTCGCCTTTTTCCCATTTCCTCAAGGTCAAGGGATACTTTAACGCATTTTTAGCTACATAAAGTATGTGCGGGCCGGTTTCCTTGATGTCTTCCGCCGTTATATGAATATGGAGCGGATAATCGATTTGGGCCTGATTTTCTTGAATTTGATAGGTCAACGATTTGTCCGAGGTTATCGCACTGAGCAATAGTACATCTCTATCTTTAATCAAACGATGGGTCCCAGATCGTAGCTCCTTTCCACTGGTGGCCGTAAGCAGGTTTTCAACATCATTCCATTCCGTAAATCCGTATTCGCCGAAAAGACCGTATAAATAACCTTGCAAGGGTCTCAGTTCGGATAATGTGGACACCGAAATTGTAGTAATACCGCGTTCTTGGATAAAAATTTTAGTTCGTAGTTCTCGCAGGTGGTTCGCCACAATTGCTGCAGTTTGCGAAAGATAGCGCTGCGTCTTCTGAAAATTTTCTAAAAAATTGAGGTTCAACCCTTTTAATTCCGGTAGTATTTTATGCCGGATGGTATTGCGTAGATATTTGGTATCGGCGTTGCTGCTATCTTCCCGCCATTCGATTTTTTCGGCACGCGCGTATTTCTCGATTTGCTCCCTAGAAAAAGCTAACAACGGCCGTGCGACGCTGTCCGTTTTTTCCGGGATACCCGTCAGTCCATAGATACCGGTGCCTCGGGAAAGGTTGATGAGAAAAGTCTCCAAATTATCATCAGCATGATGCGCCGTCACCAGATATGGGATATCGTTTTTCTGCATGATTTCGGTGAACCACGCATAGCGAAGCTCCCTAGCAGCCATTTGCACCGATACTTTATATTTATTTACATAACCAATTGTATCAAAACGGGTTGTATAAAACTTTGCGCCATTTTCATTGGCCATATCCGACACAAATTCGGCATCGGCATCACTGGCCGCACCCCGCAGCCGGAAGTTGCAATGTGCCACGGCAAAATTCAATCCACACTTTACGAATAGATCCGCCAGCACCATACTATCGATGCCGCCGCTGCAGGCCAGAAGAAATGGCTTGTCCGAAAGTTCGGGAAACTTCGTTTCGATATGAATTTTGAATGTTTTGAACACGGGGCAAAGGTACTAAAGAAGTTATCAGTCCCCCAACACTTCCCGCATCGCCTTTGCTTTCAACAAACACTCTTCATACTCCCTTTCAGGAACCGATTTGGCCGTTATGGCGCTACCAACGGCATAAGATACGTAGCTGTGGGTGGCGTTATACAAGATGCTGCGAATGACCACATTAAAATCAAAATTGCCTTCGGGCGTAAAATAGCCCACCGCGCCGCTGTACAGACCGCGCTTAAATGCCTCTAGCTGATCGATAATCTGCATGGCCGATATTTTCGGCGCCCCGGTCATACTCCCCATGGGATAGGTTTCCCGGATAATCTCAACCGGATTTTTATCGTCGGGCACCGCTGCCGTAACCGTCGAAATCATCTGATGTACTTGCTCGAAAGTGTACACCTTACACAGCTCCTCGACTTGAACACTGCCCTTAAGCGCACTTTTCGAGAGGTCGTTCCGTACCAAGTCAACAATCATAATATTTTCCGCCCGTTCTTTGGGGTCGGTTTGCAGGGCTACTTTCAAGGCCGCATCCATTTCAGGATTTTCAGCCCGTTTTGCAGTGCCTTTAATGGGTTGGGAAATAATCCGGTTACCCATCTTTTTTAAATAGCGTTCGGGAGAAGCGCAAAGAAGATACTTATCCCGTATTTTTAGAAAGGTGGCAAAAGGCGCTTTTGAGATGGAATTCAATTTTTGATACGTCTTTAAGGCATCGATCTCGGTATGCTCCGCATAAAACTCCTGGCAAAAGTTGGCTTCATAAATATCGCCGCGATGAATGTGGGCGAGCATTTCGTTTACCCTTCTGAAATAGTCATCCTTAAAGGTCCGCAGTTTTATTCGGATGTTTTTTCTATTTGGTTTTTCCGCATCTGTGCTGGCCCCATGTTCTTTTTCCGTTACGGCAATTTCTTTTTCTTCAAAACTTCCCCTTTTATGTTTTTCCGAACTCTCCGTTTCCATTTTTCTGAAACCTTTATTCTCATCTTTTCGAAGACCCTTCCTTTTATCACCGTCGAGACCATCCAACCCATGAACTACAGAATCATAATCATCAATCCGCGAAATTTCCGCGAAATCCGCCGCGATGTCATCCTCCAATACACTCAAATAAATGAAATCGACCGTTTCTCCAATTAGGCGAATGATTTTTTTGGGCTGAAAAAAGTAGAGCTCTGGAAAATGAAGTCCGTCGACATTTCCTGAGGACAGGCGTTCAATGTCGTTTTTGAGGTCGTAGGTCAAGTATCCGAAAATCCAATCTCGGGTGCCTTTTTGATATTTCTGTAAGTCGACAAAGGCATGCGGCGCGTCGGTGACCAACGAAGTATGTCCGTCTACCGCCAGTAACGCATCGAAAGCGCCGTACCGGTCATAATGCCCATTACTGTCCAACCAAGCGACCTCCTCGAACTGTTGCGCCCAAGACAGCAATTTATTTGTGAAGGATACCACATCGGAAACGGTAAAAGAGCGCGTTTTTCGCAAGGGGACGGAAATTTTGGGGCTAAGCGTTTGAGCGAAAATAATCCAAATACCTATGATTTGAACGAATTTTGATTAATTTTGCAAATTGTAACATGCAAAAGTGCTGTTATACAAGTATATAGGATGTAGTATTTTTAAGATGGACAACAAAACCAAAAGACTATATTTCATCGACGCCATGCGGGCCTGGGCCATTCTCATGATGCTACAAGGCCATTTTATAGACGGATTGCTCGATACCGCCTTCCGCGATGCCTCAAATCCGATTTTTGCGGTATGGAAATACTTCCGGGGGATTACCGCTCCGGTGTTTTTTACCGTTTCGGGATTTATTTTCACCTACCTTCTGGTCAAAGGCGATCAAAAAGGACTCAAGAACCCCAGGGTCAAAAAAGGGATTAAGCGCGGACTTGAGCTGTTGTTCATCGGCTACCTGTTGCGAATGAATTTATTCGGACTGCTACAAGGCGAACTTTATGCTTCCTTTTATTTGGTGGATGTGCTACACTGTATCGGACTATCCCTACTGGGCATTATCGGGATTTATTTATTGTCCCAGAAATACAAAAAATCGTTCTTTCCCGTCGTTTTGTTCGGTATAACGCTCCTTTTATTTCTGTTCGAGCCCATTTATAAAAGTTGGAGCTTTTCGTTTTTACCGGATGCCCTTGCCAATTACCTCACCAAGACGAACGGGTCAGTGTTTACCATTTTCCCGTGGTTTGGCTACGCAACTTTTGGCGGTTTTGTCTCCCTGCTCTTTGCCAAGTTCAAGAGTTTCAGATATCTCTATCCGACCGCTATCTTGACGGCTATTGTTGGAGGAATTGGATTGATTTTTGGTTCGTCTTACGTGTTTTTGAAGCTCTCCGGCGCAACGGGACTACAATTGTTCGCCGATGTGTTCTTTAACAATTACCTGTTCATTCGCTTGGGAGATGTGTTTTTGGTCTTCGCCGTATTTATGTTGTTGCGCAGTGTTTGGAAAAACGCCACCGTATTAAAAATAGGACAGAGCACATTATCTATCTACATCGTTCACTTTATCATACTGTACGGGAGTTTTACGGGATTGGGACTCTACAGATTCTTTCATCACGCCTTAACCCCTGCCGTTGCCATTTCGGGCGCACTTGCCTTTATGGTGGTATCTACCTACACAGCATTGCAGTACGAAAAGCATAAAACCGACATTATACTGCATTTGAATACTGCCTTAAAATACGGATGGGTTCAATTCGAAATTGCCGCACTTACTGCGCTGGATTTTGTAAAAGACCGTGGCTACAGACTTTTACGGCGCTTTGGAATCTTAAAGGGCTAAAAAAAAAGCAACCCACCGTATTGTGATGGGTCGCATAAGGGATAATTAAACGTGCAACGCGCGGTCTCCTGTCGCGGCAAGAGCCGCTTCCTTAACCGCCTCGGCATACGTGGGATGCGAGTGGCTCATTCTAGAAATATCTTCCGCAGAAGCCCTGAACTCCATAGCGGTTACTGCCTCGGCTATCAAATCTGCACAGCGTGCCCCGATCATATGTACGCCCAATACTTCATCCGTCTTCTTATCCGCCAGTATCTTAACGAAACCGTCAAGGTCCATACTCGCCCTTGAACGCCCTAGGGCACGCATCGGAAACTGTCCGCTTTTATATGCTACGCCGGCTTCTTTCAATTCCTCTTCCGTTTTACCGACCGATGCGACTTCAGGCCAAGTATATACCACATTTGGAATCAAGTTGTAATCGATATGCGGTTTCTGGCCGGCTAATTGCTCCGCAACCAAAGTACCTTCTTCTTCGGCCTTGTGCGCCAACATGGCTCCGCGGATGACATCACCGATAGCGTATATATTGGACGTAGAAGTTTGCAGATGCTCATTGACCTCTACCCTACCCTTATCATCGATTTTTACCCCTGCCGCTTCGGCGTTCAGACCATCGGTATAGGGGCGACGGCCTACCGAAACCAAGCAATAGTCGCCTTTGAACTCGACTTCCTCTCCTTTTTTATTGTCCGCTTTGATGATTACCTCATCCCCTTTTCGCTCTACGGACTTCACTTGATGTGAAAGGTGGAACTTCACTTTCTGTTTTTTCATGACTTTCATCAATTCCTTTGAAAGTGCCGCATCCATTGTGGGGATAATACGATCCAGATACTCGATGACCGTTACTTCTGCGCCAAGCCGTTTGTAGACCTGACCCAATTCCAGTCCGATAACTCCGCCTCCGACGATAATCATATGTTTCGGGATCTCCTTCAACTTTAAGGCCTCCGTCGAGGTGATGATGCGTTCTTTATCCAATTTTATAAAAGGAAGATTTGAAGGTTTACTTCCGGTGGCTATTATAATACTCTTTGCCTCAATGGTTTCCGTTTTTCCATCAGGTTTTTTAATATCGATATGGGTTTTGTCCTTAAAACTTCCCAGGCCTTCAATAACGGTGATATCGTTTTTCTTCATCAAAAACTTGACCCCATCGCAGGTCTGGTCTACGACGGACTGCTTTCGCCCGATCATTTTCTCCAAATTCACCTTTATCTCGCCGGGAATGTCAATGCCATGTTCTTCAAAATGTTTGATGGCATCTTCATAGTGGTGCGAAGAATCCAACAGCGCCTTTGAGGGAATACAACCTACATTGAGACACGTACCGCCCAAGGTGCTATATTTTTCAATTATCGCCGTTTTCATGCCCAATTGCGCACAGCGGATAGCGGCAACATATCCTCCGGGACCCGAGCCGATAATGGCTACATCGTATGAACTCATAATTTTCGCTTTTGTTTGGGCACAAAATTAATACTATTTTCCGGTTTGGCGGTAAAATTGCAACAATCCTGCGAGGGGTTGCACAACCGTATCCAAAATCGTAATATTACGGCATCACCTAATATTTAAACCAACCTTATGAAGGGCCCGAAATCCGGAAAGCATCGCGAGAACCAAGGCGTTATCGAAAATAATGAGCTGAGTATTTGGGAAGCCTTGATTCCCGTTGTCGTGCTTGTGGGCATGCTGGCGTATAACGTATACGTTTTTGGCGATGATGCCCTAAGCGGATCAAACCAGTTCATTTTGTTGTTAGGCGGAGCGGTTGCCGCAATTGTAGGCCTTCGCAACAAGGTATCATACAAACAAATGCTCGCCGAGGTTGCCGAAAATGTGAAGTCCACTACGGGGGCACTCCTGATTTTATTGATGGTCGGTGCCCTAGCCGGTACCTGGCTGATAAGCGGGATTATTCCTGCAATGATTTATTATGGACTACAAGTTCTTAACCCCACTATATTTTTAGGGGCCTGCGTATTCATTTGCGCCATCATCTCGGTAGCCACGGGAAGTAGCTGGACGACCTCGGCCACCGTGGGCATCGCTTTGGTAGGTATCGGAAACGCCTTGGGTATCTCTGTGGGGATGACCGCTGGTGCCGTACTTTCAGGAGCCTATTTTGGGGATAAACTATCGCCTTTGAGCGACACGACCAATCTGGCACCGGCCATGGCGGGCGGGGAGCTTTTCGACCATATTCAATACATGCTGTACACCACGATACCGACCATAACCGTTACCCTAATCGTATTCGTTATCATCGGCCTGAATCTCGACACCAGCGGAACGGCGGATATCGATTCACTGCTAACCTCCATCGAAGCAAGTTTTACCATCAACGGGTGGCTTTTCATTGTACCGGTCGTGGTCATATTTCTGATCGTTAAAAAAACACCGCCCTTGGCCGCTTTATTGATAGGCACTTTGCTTGGCGGCGTGTTCGCGCTTATTTTTCAACCGGATGTCGTGGCCGGTATCACCGGAGCTAAATCCCTATCTTTCGAATCCGGGTATAAAGGGGTGCTTGAAGCGATAACCGTAGAAACCTCTATACCAACGGATAACCCCGTACTTAACGACTTATTTTCCGCAAGGGGCATGGCGGGAATGTTGGGTACTATCTGGCTTATCGTTTGCGCCATGGTGTTCGGGGGAATCATGGAAGGTATCGGCGCGTTGGCCCGGATAACCAAATCTTTATTGGCCATGGCCAAGACGACATTCGGCCTTTTCGCCAGTACGGTAGGCAGCTGTCTCGCTTTGAACGTAACCGCGTCCGATCAATATCTCGCCATTGTGGTGCCCGGTAAAATGTTCAGTAAAGCCTATGAAGATCGTGGCCTGGCTCCTGAAAACTTGAGCAGGACCTTAGAAGATTCCGGTACCGTAACCTCGGTATTGATCCCTTGGAACACCTGTGGCGCATACCATAGCGGCGTACTCGGCGTGCCGACCATGGAATATGCCCTTTTTGCCATCTTCAATTGGTTGAGCCCTATAACAACCTTAGTTTTCGCCGCCTTCCATATCAAGATCAAGCAATTGACCACCAAAACCGAGGCAAAAGCAGCATCGTGAAGATTCCGAATATAGTTTCGAGAGGCTGCTTTTTCCTATATATTTGCTACTTTCACCTTTCATTTAAAATCAAGAATCATGTCAGAAATAACCCTTAAAGGCAATAAAATAAACACCATCGGCAGTCTGCCGAAGAAAGGCGAGAAGGCCCCTGATTTTGAATTGACGAAAACGGACCTTTCCAGTGCATCCCTATCGGACTATTCGGGAAAAAAAACCGTACTGAACGTTTTCCCAAGCATTGATACCGGTACCTGCGCCCAATCGGTACGCAAATTCAACGAAGAAGTTTCCAAATTGGACAATACCCAGGTGCTTTGCATCTCGAAAGACCTACCCTTCGCACAAGCCCGTTTCTGTGGGGCCGAGGGCATCAAAAATGTCGAAATGCTCTCCGATTTCCGCGACGGGAATTTCGGAAAAGCCTATCAGCTTGAATTTTCCGACGGTCCCCTACAATCTTTGCTTTCTCGCGTCGTTGTAGTTATGAACGAAAACCAAGAGATTGTCTATACCGAACAGGTTCCCGAAATCGTCGACGAACCCGACTACGAGGCCGCTCTAGAAGCCATTAAAAATGCATAAGGAATCCTTTCTTAAAAATCGAGTCAAAAGTGTGGGCTTCGCAATGCGCGGGGCCCTTCTTTTGATTCGTACCGAAGCCAGTATCAAAATTCAAGTGTTTCTCGCTATTATAATGACCGCTGCCGGTTTTTACTTCGAAATATCTAATGTTGAGTGGATTTTACAGGTGCTCGCCATCTCGCTGGTGATGGGCGTAGAAGGTGCCAACACAGGGATAGAAAAAATTTGTGACTTTATTCATCCGGAATTCGACCCCCGAATCGGTTTTATCAAAGATGTTTCCGCAGGTGCCGTAATGCTGGTTTCCATAGGGGCCACCATTGTCGGATTGATCATCTATCTGCCCAAAATTTTCTAACGCAACATTTTCCAATCCCTTACCTTCCCTAGTAAATTTGTAATTTAGCCCCCGGAAATACAAAATTTCTTAAAAATATCAATGGCAACAAAGGCACGAAAATCAAAGCCGAAGACCAAGAAGAAGTCCGCTCCGGTGGGCTTATCAAAGCAGAACAAAATTATACTGGGCAGCCTTTTGATCCTGTTGAGCATGGCCCTGTTCTTCTCTTTCGTATCGTTTTACTTTACCTGGCAAGAAGACCAAAGCCTTTTGACCGAATTCGCCGATAGAAACGAAGAGGCCAAAAACCTGCTCAATAAATTCGGGGCCAGTATCAGTCATTTTGTCGTTTATAAAGGTTTTGGGGTTGCATCGCTCATTCTAACGGTATTACTCTGCATAACGGGACTCTATTATTTTCTGAGCCTTGAGAAAAAAGGACTTTTTAAAAAATGGATATGGGGCCTCATTTTTATGATATGGATATCGATAGCCCTAGGCTTTCTCGCAGATACCCGACCTTTATTAGGCGGATTGGTCGGCTATGAAATGAACGATTTCTTACAGGATTACACTGGAAAAATCGGAGTCATTCTCATCCTAATTTTCGGATTGACCTTCATTCTTGTCCGCTTTTTTAAGTTTACGCCCGATGGGATGGCCCGCGGGATAAAAGCAACAACCGCAGGATTGTCTTCCGGACTCAAAAGAAATCCCGAGACGAGCCCCACTACCGACAATACGACCACCGGTCTCGACAACACCCTGTTGAACACCGAAAAGGAAGCGCCCCTGACTGTGGACACCTATACCCATAAAAAGGATATTCCATCCCTTGAAAAAGAAAAACGGCCCAAAGATGATTTCGAAGTCAGCGTTCCCGTTGAGGAAGAAGTTGAAGACCTGGCCATGAAAGTAGAAAAGGTGGTGGAAGAAAAAGAGGAAAAAGACAACACGGCCGACAAGCTGGTCGCCGATTTTGGGGAGTTCGATCCGACCCTTGACTTGGGAAGCTATAAATTTCCGACCTTAGATCTCTTGGACCAACATGGCGTGACGGGCGGCATTACGATCAATCAGGAGGAACTGGAAAACAACAAGAACAAAATTGTCGAGACCCTCAAAAACTATAAAATCGGCATCGCCCAGATCAAGGCAACTATCGGACCTACCGTGACCCTTTACGAAATCGTTCCGGAAGCCGGCGTCCGTATTTCCAAAATTAAAAACCTGGAAGACGATATCGCCCTGTCACTGGCCGCCTTAGGCATACGTATCATCGCCCCCATCCCCGGAAAGGGCACAATTGGTATCGAAGTCCCCAATAAGAACGCGACCATCGTTTCCATGCGGTCCGTTATCGCTTCGAGCAAGTTCCAGAAAGCGGAAATGGAACTGCCCATCGCTTTCGGAAAGACCATCAGCAACGAGACTTTTGTGGTCGATCTGGCCAAAATGCCACATATGCTTATGGCAGGAGCGACCGGTCAGGGTAAATCCGTCGGCCTGAACGCTGTACTGACTTCCCTGCTCTATAAGAAACATCCTGCGGAAATTAAATTTATTCTTGTCGATCCCAAAAAGGTCGAGCTCACCCTGTACAATAAAATCGAGCGACATTACCTAGCGAAGCTGCCCGGTTCCGACGAAGCGATCATAACGGACAATACGAAGGTTATCAACACCCTGAATTCTCTCTGTATCGAAATGGATGACCGTTATGAACTGCTCAAAGCGGCCATGGTGCGAAACCTCAAGGAATACAACACCAAATTCAAGGCGCGAAAATTGAACCCGAATGACGGACATAAATTTTTGCCCTATATCGTTCTGGTCATCGATGAATTTGCCGATCTTATCATGACCGCCGGTAAGGAGGTCGAAACGCCCATCGCCCGATTGGCACAGTTGGCACGGGCCATTGGCATACATTTGATCGTTGCCACCCAACGGCCATCGGTCAACGTAATCACCGGAATCATCAAAGCGAACTTCCCGGCACGTATCGCCTTTCGGGTTACCTCGAAAATCGATTCCCGTACCATTTTAGATGCTGCCGGTGCCGATCAACTTATCGGTCGTGGCGACATGTTGTTCACCCAAGGAAACGACGTGACCCGTATTCAATGTGCTTTTGTCGATACGCCAGAAATCGCGAAGATTACGGAATATATTGGGTCGCAAAGGGCCTATCCTTCCGCCCATGAGCTTCCCGAATATTCCGGGGAGGAATCTGGCACAAACCTTGATTATGATATCGCGGATAGGGACGCCCTTTTTCAGGAAGCCGCCGAAGTTATTGTCATAGCGCAGCAAGGTTCCGCTTCCCTCATCCAAAGAAAACTCAAATTGGGGTACAATCGGGCAGGACGCATCGTCGACCAGCTTGAAGCCGCCGGTATTGTGGGGCCTTTCGAAGGAAGTAAGGCCCGACAGGTACTCATCCCTGATTTGGCCGCCCTAAATATGCTATTGAATGATGAAAAAGGATAGTCCCAAAAAATATCAAATTTAAAGAACAATGAAAAAAGTAATCCTAATACTCAGTATCGTTTTTACATCCCAAATGCCCGCGTTCGGTCAAAACGCCGATAAGGCAAAGGCCCTGTTAGAAGAAGTCTACACCAAAGTAAAAAGCTACGATAATATCGTTATCGATTTCAACTACGTATTGAACAATAAAGAAGCTGGTATCAATCAAGAGACCCGGGGCAATGTCACTTTGGAAGGTGAAAAGTACGTGGGTGATTTTTTCGGCGCACAGCAAATTTTTGACGGCACCAAAGTCTACACGGTCGTACCCGACAATAAAGAGGTGACGATAGAAGACAAATCTCAGGACGAAAACGCGCTTACCCCTGCCAAGATGTTAACGTTTTATCGCGAAGGTCATAACTATGAGATGGGCGAACTTAAAAATCTTGAGGGCAAGAAAATCCAGTACGTCAAGTTGACCCCTATGGATACCGATTCCGAAACCGAGTCCATTCAATTGGGCATCGATGCCGAAACGAAGCATATCTATCAGGTCATCGAAAAGGGCCAGAACGGAACTACGACCACGATTACCGTTAATTCTTTCAAAACCGACCAATCTTTACCGGAAACCTTGTTTACTTTTGACGAGAAGAAATATGAGGATGATGGCTACTACATCATCAAAAATTAGTTGGTCGAGGGCCCTCGACAAAGGGAATGACCAACACCTCTACCCACAAATAGCACTGTCTTGAGAATTTTAGACCAATACATTTTATCGCGATTTCTTTACAACTTTCTCAGTTCGTTCGTGATATTGATGTTTATCTTTATTTTCCAGACCATCTGGTTGTTCATCGACGATTTCGCCGGTAAAGGGCTTGACGTGGTCATTATCGGTAAGTTCTTTTTCTACATGATGCCCAGTCTTACCGAAAAGGTGCTTCCGTTGACGGTGCTGCTCGCTTCGATACTGACCTTCGGTACCTTTGCCGAAAACTACGAATTTGCCGCCATGAAAGCCTCCGGCATTTCGCTGCAGCGCTCGATGCTCCCGTTGATTGTATTTATGGTACTATTGGGCGGCGTTACCTTTTATTTCGCCAACAATGTGATTCCAGCCTCCGAACAAAAAATCTACAACATGCGCCGTAATATCGCCAAGGTAAAGCCGGCGGCAGCCATTGAAAAAGGAGTGTTCAGTGATTTTGAGGGCATGAGCATTAAGGTAGACGATAAATATGGCTCCCAAGATCGGTTTCTGAAAAATGTTATCATTCATCAAAAAACATCCGCCAATGTTAATAGCACCGTAATCAAGGCGAAGAAGGGCGAACTAATCAGTAGCGAAGCCTCCGAAATCATTCAGCTGGTACTGACCGATGGGCATTACTATAGGGACATAGAGAGTAAAAAATCATCCGAAAAGAAAATGAAACCATTCGCTAAAGCGGATTTCGATATCTACAGGATGAACATCGAAGTCCCAGAAATGGAGATGGATCTTGAGGAAGAAAATGTATCCAATCGGGAAAAGATGAAGAACGTCTCCCGATTGTTGAAGGATATGGATTCCCTAGAACAGGATAATCGCCGTATCGTACAGGCATTCTCCAAGAATATTGTGTACCGTATGGGGGCCTTCGTACCTTTTACTCCCCGGGATACGGCCTTGGCGCGGAAGTCCATAAAACTAAAAAAGGATGCGCTCCGCAAAACCGATACCTTGCAAAACGGTGAAAACACCGACGGCCCAAGTGTGGTAAAATCCCCAGGGATGTCGGAGAGTACCGGTTCATCGGGCAATGATTCATCGGGCAAGGACTTATCGATCGGTGATTTATCAAGCAATGGATCATCCAGTGAAATGACATCCATAGAAACTCAAGCCGCTCCAGCTGCGGGCACCGATACATCAGGTATCGAACCCTCTTCACAAAATAGTATTCCCGAGGTAGATGTCGAAATCCTCGACCTTTTCGAAGAATGGCAACAGATTCAGTTGATGAACAGTGCCAAAAATTCAGTGTCCAACATATTGACCTCGGTTACCGGAAAAAAGCTGGAACTTGACAAGCGCTACGAGATTCACAGAAGGCATATCTTTTCGTTGCACGATAAATATGCATTGGCATTTTCATGCATCATCCTATTTTTTGTGGGCGCGCCCTTGGGAGCTATCATTCGCAAAGGGGGTATCGGCTTGCCCATGGTCATTGCCATTTTATTATTTTTAGCATATTACTTTTTAGGGGTGTTCGCCGAAAATTATTCGTATAAAGGAAACATACATCCGATTTTGGGCGCATGGCTATCTTCGCTTATAATGTTACCTTTGGGGGTCTACTTGACCAAAAGGGCCACTGCGGACAAGGGTATGATGAATTTTGGAAACGCCCTTGATTTCGTAAAACGAATTTTCACCAAAAAAGATAAAGACGTTACGTCATGATCGCGGAAATGGAAAAAGAAATTACGCTGAATACGATAGAAGAGGCCATAACCGACATCCGAGACGGAAAGGTCATCATTGTGGTAGACGATGAGAACCGCGAGAACGAAGGCGATTTCATTGCCGCCGCCGAAAAGGTAACGCCCGAGATGATCAATTTTATGGCCAAACACGGCCGCGGCCTCATTTGCGCACCGCTGACCGAAGACCGGTGCAACGAACTTGACCTCGAAATGATGGTGCAGAACAATACCGTACTGCACCAGACCCAATTTACGGTATCGGTGGATCTCATCGGACAGGGCTGCACTACGGGAATTTCGGTGCACGACCGTGCGAAGACCATCTTATCTTTGGTCGATGCCAATACAAAGCCCCATAATCTTGGTAGACCTGGACATATTTTTCCGTTACGGGCGAAAAACGGCGGAGTACTCCGGCGAACGGGTCATACAGAAGCGGCCATAGATTTGGCACGATTGGCGGATTTACAACCGGCCGGTATTCTGGTGGAGATATTGAATGAAGATGGTACCATGGCCCGATTACCCGAGCTATTGGTCGTTGCCAAAAAGTTTGATCTAAAGATTATTTCCATCGAAGATCTGGTCGCCTATCGTATGAACCACGATTCGCTCATTCAAAAGAAAGAAGCCTTCGATATCAATACCCGTTTTGGAAAATTCAAGCTGCACGCCTACCAACAGACTACTAATGAACAGATACATATCGCCCTTACCAAAGGCACCTGGAAACCCGGCGAACCGGTACTCACCCGCATCAACGCCAGTCTGGTCAACAACGATATTCTAGGTACGCTCACCAATAACCCGGATAAAAAATTGGAGGACATGTTCAAGGCCATTAACGCCGAGGGGAAAGGCGCTTTTGTTTTCATCAATCAAGAGGCGCAGTCGCTCAACCTATTGAACCGCCTCTCCGAACTCAAAGAACTACAACAAAAAGGAATACTTAAAGCCCCGAAAATAGATATGGACACCAAAGATTTTGGCGTCGGTGCCCAGATATTGCATGATATCAATATTTCAAAGATTCGGTTGCTTACGAACTCTACTCAAGCTAAACGGGTAGGCATTGTTGGGTACGGACTTGAAATTGTGGAGCAGGTCGGGTATTGAAATATTGGTTATTTATTCGAAAATACATATTGCGTTACCGTGGCATAGGTATCGCCGGGTTCCAATTCAATGGAAGGAAAATTAGGCTGGTTCGGAGCATCGGGAAAATGTTGCGTCTCCAAACAAAAAGCGGTTCTCAAATCGTCTTTGGCACCTGATTTCAGCGTATTCTCCGAAGCCATAAAATTACCGGTGTAAAATTGAACGCCAGGTTCTTCGGTGTACACTTGCATCACGATTCCAGATTTGTCGCCGATGACCTTCGCGGCGTAGTTCATCCCATTTTCTTTTTGGCTGCCCAATACAAAGTTGTGGTCGTAGCCCCCGCCGAACTTTAGCTGTTCGTTATCGGCTTCTATACGTTCGCCTATTGTTTGTGGACTCCTAAAATCAAAAGGTGTTCCTTCGACTTTTCTGAGCTCACCAATCGGGATAAGACCCTTATCGACCGGTGTAAAAGAATCTGCAAAAATTTGGATTTTATGGTCAAGAATATTTCCGCTTCCCTCCCCGTTGAGATTGAAATAAGCGTGGTTGGTTAAATTGACCACGGTAGTCTTATCGGTTGTCGCCTCATAATCGATTTTCAGCGTATGGTCGTCGATTAAGGAATACGTCACCTTAGTATTCAATTCTCCCGGAAAGCCTTCTTCGCCATCGGGCGAGGTGTACAAAAGTTCCAAAGTGTAGTCATTGGTCTGATTCGCATCCCAAACCTTGTCCTGAAATCCGTTTTTGCCACCGTGCAGGGCATTTCCGTTATTATTAGGTTTGACGGAGTACGCTTTTCCGTCAACGGTAAACTTTCCTTCAGCGATACGGTTGCCCACCCGGCCAATGGTCGCACCAAAGTAAGATTCAGGTCCGTCGACGTAAGCTTGCGTACTTCCGCGACCGATAACGACATCGGTCATCTTGCCGTTCTTATCGGGCGTCCAAAGCCCGACGATTCGACCGCCATAATTGGTGATAGCCATTTGAAAATCACCGTTTTTCAACCAATAAAGTTTGACGGACTTGCCGTTTATTTCGGTTTCGAAGTCCGAAGTCTCTAACGAGGTTTCAACGGTTTTTTCGGATGCTGCGGTAGTTTCTTCTTTCATTTCGTTCTTATTAGTTTCCTTGCAGGAGGCTAACAGTAATACTGCGGTCAAGACTGCCATGGAATATTTCTTATTTATTTTCATTTTTCCAAATTTAGTTTAATAGGAAAAGTACGATTTATCTATTCCCTTTAAAAAGGCTAACTTATACTCATCGAACTCCCTCAAAAGTCATTTTTATCGGCTTGATGGTTCCATCGTCATTAAATTCCATTTTATCCAAGGCCACAACGCGGTGGTCTCGGTCTTTATTGGGAATCGGCCTTCTATGGTACACCATAATATACTCGTCCGTGTCGCGTTTTTTGATTACGGAATGGTGTCCCGCACCGGTAGCGATATCGCCATCCTTGGATTCCAAAATGGTTCCGATTCTTTTATAGGGCCCGGTAGCCTTGTCGGCCATGGCGTAGGCAACTTTATAGCTACCGTTCGTCCATCCGCCTTCAGACCACATGAAGTAGTAGACGCCATTGCGCAGGAACATAAACGGACCCTCGACGTAACCCTCTGGGGTAATTTCCTTGAACTTTTCCCCGTTTTCCCACGGAACGAAGCCCGTGAAGTCTTCGTTCAATATACCTAGATTGCAATGGCTCCATCCGCCATAAAAGAAGTAGTAGGTGCCATCGGTATCTTTGAATACAAACTGATCGATGGGCTGGGCATCGTTGTAAAATTTGGATATCAGGGGTTCGCCTAAGTAGTCTTGATAAGGTCCGGCAGGACTGTCCGCTACTGCCACCCCGATACCACCAAAGTGGTTGATGTCGTTGTCAGGGTCATAAGAATCGCGACCCGGGCGTTGAATGTCGTTGGCTCCGAAAAAAAGATAATATTTATCCGCTTTTTCAATGATAGAAGGTGCCCAGAGCGCTTGCCGCAGCCATTTGACCTTGGTGGTATCTAAAATACGCTCGTGCTTTTCCCAATTGACCAAGTCCTTTGAAGAAAAGGCATCAAAATGCAATTGCTTTTCAAAGTCGTCGGAATAGGTCGGAAATATCCAATACGTATCATCGAAAACGATACCTTCGGGATCAGCGTACCAACCTTCGAAGATGGGATTGCCGTTTTCCGATTTTTTGTCTTGGCAAAGGCCGATTAAAGTTACGAGTAAGCAGGTAATGGTGAGCGTAATTTTTCTTTTCATATTTTCTTATTTCTTATTCCTCGGTACTGCTATTGTCATGTTCTTTATGCCAGCTAAGGTGCGGTTTTTGAAGGGCGGAGTGTCTAAGTGGCCGCCTATTTCTGAAGTTCATTGATGATGGCAAGATTCGCCTTTTTAACTTCGGAAATATTCATCTTGTCGACTTTTCTGTCGTAGGTCATGAAGCCGTTGACCTCACCCTCGACATCGGTGGTTTGGGTGTAGATGGCTCCGGAAAAACCCGACCGAACCATTTGTCGCAGTTCCTCGGCATATTTGACGTATTGTTCGGTCGTTTCTTTGGAATTCTTAAATTTGACGTAGCCCCAGTTTTCGTCGGGCCGCCAAAGGTGGCCTTCCAAGGCCAAGCCAATGCCTCCGTATTCACCCAAGACATTGGTGCGCTCGGCATCATAAAGGTACATTGCGGGACCGGGATAGTTGTGCAGGTCGACAATATCGCCTGTACGGTAAAAATTACCGCCACTGGCCGCGTTTACCAGTCGGCTGGGATCATAGGCCTTGGTACAATCCGAGATTTCCTCAGTCTTGAACTGGCCCCAGGCTTCGTTAAAAGGCACCCACGATACGATGCTCGGATGCGAGTAAAGAAAATCCATAATCCCCTTCCATTCCTTTCTAAAAATGGCTTCCGATTTTTCAGTTCTTATGAGTTCCGAGCCGTCGAAATAAGAATGGTTCTGCCATTGTAGATGGTTGTCTTGGTCGCCGCTGGGCATATCTTGCCAGACCAAAATACCCATCCGGTCACAGTGCGTATACCAGCGGGCGGGCTCGACCTTTACGTGTTTACGGATAAGGTTGAAGCCCAATTCTTTCGTTTTTTCTATGTCGTATTTCAGGGCCTCATCAGTAGGCGCTGTGTAGAGTCCGTCGGGCCACCAACCTTGGTCCAAGGGACCGAATTGGAAGTAATCTTGATTATTGAGCTGCATCCTGACGATTCCGAAATCATCCCTTTTCATGGATATTTTTCGCATCCCGACATAGCTTTTGACCCTATCCAGCATCGTATACTGACCCGTATCCGAATTTTTGCCAAGCAGTTTAACCTCCATATCGTAAAGAAAGGGCGATTCGGGGGACCAAAGCTTGGCATTTTCAATACTGAGCACTAAAGGTTCACCTATGGCGGCTTTTGCAGTAACAATAGTTTTGCCGTTATCGATAACGGTCACCTCCACCACATCACCATACGTTCCGCCAACGATTTCCGCATCGACCTGCACACTGCCAGTGTCGATATCGGGTACGGTCTTTAGTTTTGCAATGCTCTTTTGTGGTACCGGTTCCACCCATACGGTCTGCCAGATTCCCGTTACGGGGGTGTACCAAATGCCCTTGGGTTCTTTGACCTGTTTGCCTCTGGGTTGTGGCCCCTCGTCAGTAGGATCCCAGACCTTGACGATCAATTTTTGCTTTCCCTGAGCCAGAAAAGGAGTGATATTAAAGGTAAACGGCGTGTACCCACCCTCGTGCGAACCTACCATGATATCGTTGATCCAGATGTCAGCTTTCCAGTCTACCGCTCCGAAATGTAAAAGAATATTCTCATCATCCCACTTGGCGGGCACTTCAAAATCGGTACGGTACCACAGTTCTCTCTCCGCTCCTACTTCCTTCATTACTCCTGACAAACTGGATTCCACCGCAAAAGGCACCAAAATCATTCCGTCGTATGTCGAGGGTGCGGCCTTTCCACGGGGGGCTATGGCATACTCCCAAAGTCCGTTTAGGTTTTTCCATTCGTGACGTTCCAACAT
>JBATUY010000404.1:0-1910 GCA_049671465.1 Pricia sp.
GCCCAATCCGGATTTAACTTGGGAAACCACAGCAGAAGTCAATGTTGGGATGGATTTTGGCCTATTTAACAATAGAATTTCAGGTAGTATAGATTATTACAACAGAAAGACAACCGACCAGCTATTCGTAAAGCCACTTCCATCTGTAGTTGGCTTCTCGGGGGTACGTACGAATTTTGGCGAAGTGGTCAATAAGGGACTGGAAATTGCTGTTGCTACTAAAAACCTAACGGGTAAACTAAAATGGAATACAAATTTTAATATTGCTTTCTTGAGAAATGAGACCACCCAGCTGCCAGACTTCACTGAAGAAATAATTGGTGGTAACATCGGGACTTTCATATCGAATTATTTAATCGTTCGTGAAGGAGACCCTTTGTATTCCTTTTATGGATATGAGATTGACGGAATTTTTCAGGAAGGTGATGACATAGAAAATTCTCCCACGCCTAACGTTAATGGTTACGCACCGGGCATGCCTCGTTTTGTGGATCAAAATGGCGATAATGTCATCGACGATGAAGATCGGGTAGTTCTTGGCGACCCGTTTCAAGATTTAAATTTTGGCATCAATAATTCCTTTGAATATAAGGGGATAGGTTTGAGTTTTTTCATTAATGGAGTACAGGGTATCGAAACTCTGAATGCCAACGTAACGGAATCACTTTATCCTACCAATGATGCCCGAAATTCGATATCAAGATTTTACCAAGATAGATGGACTCCGGAAAATCCTTCCAATACACTGCCTTCTGGAGTCAACGCCAGTCTTTACGGAGGGGCTAGGGCAATTAATTCTCTTACCGTGCTTGATGCATCCTTCGTCAGATTAAAGAATGTTACCTTAGGCTATAATTTTCCAATGGACAATATAGATGTACTCAAATCGTTGCGTGTTTACATTGCCGCTGACAATCTGGTAACAATAACAGATTTTGAAGGTTTTGATCCAGATGCCAGTGCGACAGGTGAAGGTATTGTAAAAGTGAATTACAATACCTATCCGCTGGCGAAAACAATCCGATTAGGTTTTGATGTAAAATTTTAAATAAAAAATATGAAAACTATACAGAATATATTCCATTTGTTATTTGCGGCAATACTTTTTGTCGGTCTAAGTGGTTGCGAAGATTTTCTTGAGGAAGAGGTGTTTACTCAATATGAGCCTGATGCATTTCTTCAAGATGAAACTGGGGTAGATGCTTTATTAACAGGTGCTTATAGTTCCATGGCAGTAACAGGTTACTTTCAAAGGGACAATTATTTTATTCTGGGCGAATTTCCTACCGATATCGCTTGGGAGACCGGTGGGGGCCTTAACCGTCAGGTGGTACCCGTCATACAATTCAACTGGGACCCCAATACTGGCTTTTTCAACGGTCAGTACAACAATTTCTATCAGGGCATCGCGAGGGCGAACAGCGTACTTCTAGTGGTGAATGGATTAGAGGGAGTAGAAGAGTCCGCCTTGACCCAAATTAGGGCAGAAGCCAGATTTATAAGGTCATTTGGTTACTATATGTTACATAATCTGTTCGGTCCAGTACCCATTATCGAAATCCCGGATGGGGCATCGCTCGACGAGATAGAGGCCATAGGCAGGGAGACGCCCAGGCCATCAGAGGAGGAGTATCGAGCATATGTTGAAACGGATTTACTTTTTGCCGCAGAAAATTTAGCCGCAGGAGGACTGTCGAGCCGTGCCAACAGAGGGGTAGCGTTGGGTTTGTTGACGAAATTTTATCTTAATAACAAAGAATGGCAAAAAGCTGCTGATACCGCCAATGAAGTTTTAGGCCTAGGTTACAGTTTATACGATGATTACACCGAGCTGTTCTCTGTTGATGGCGAAGACAACGATGAATATATTTTTAGGTTCGAATGTTTGTTGGGTAGTAATCAAATTAATG
>JBATUY010000405.1:0-5811 GCA_049671465.1 Pricia sp.
ATTATAACCTCCGGCAAATCCAAGGTTACTGGAGATTTGAACAATTTTGACTTGGGGGTAGTTGGCCTTCACGTAGGCAACCGAGCCATCTGTTGAGGCATTGTCGATAACATAGACATCGGTTCCTTGAGAATGGCGTACCACCGAGGGGAGGTATCTTTCAAGAAGTATCTCTCCGTTCCAATTGAGTATGGCGATAGCGGTGCGCAAAACGATGGCAAATTAACGGCTAAAATCAGGAATATCGGTAAGAAACGTATACTTTTCGGCGTTGAAATCCATTTTGCAATAATAATGGGCCAATCCGTTGGTCACCATCAGATACTCTGCCTTAAGTTGAAGGTTGTAACGGGCAATCTGGTCAAAAGTGTTCTGGGTTATGGTTATTTCAGGGGCTTTGCATTCTACAAGAACAGTAATGTGTCCATCGGGTGTAAAAACCACGACGTCGTAACGTTTTTGAATCCGGTTAATGGTGAGCTGTTTCTCTACGTTTAGAAGGCTTTTTGGATATTTTTTATCCAAAATCAAATAATTGACCACATGCTGGCGTACCCATTCTTCGGGCTGTAGCACTACGAATTTTTTACGGATGCCATCATAAATATAGGTGTTATTTTCGCTATTTTTGAAACGAAAGTCATAGGTCGGGAAATTGAGCGGTCGCATGGCACAAAAGTGATGATTTTTTTTGGGATGGATGAAGCAAAACGCATTGTTACCGATATCAAAAATGGAAACATTAAGCCCCTTTACTTTTTGTTCGGTGAAGAGCCGTATTATATCGATGCAATATCCAGTTACATAGAAAAAAGCGTACTCAAAGAAGAAGAGAAGGGTTTTAATCAAATGGTGCTTTACGGTAAGGACGTCACGGTAGACGAAATCGTCTCAAACGCCAAGCGCTACCCGATGATGGCAGATCGGCAGGTAGTCATTGTCAAAGAGGCTCAAGATCTTAGCAGAACCATTGAACAGTTGACGGCCTACGCCGAAAATCCCCAAACTACTACCGTGCTGGTGGTCTGTTACAAATATAAAAAGCTTGACAAACGCAAGAAACTCTATAAAACAGTCAAGGAGAAGGGTATCATTTTTGAAAGTAAAAAATTATATGAGGATAAAGTTCCCAACTGGATTCGGAAACATCTTCAGGCCAAAGGCTATAGTATTTCACACAAAGCGGCGATATTGTTGACCGAATTTTTGGGTACCGACCTGAGCCGTATCAATAATGAGCTGGAAAAATTACAGTTCGTATTGCCCAAGAACGCGGAAATTACCCCAGCAGATATCGAGAAGCACATCGGTATAAGCAAAGATTACAACAATTTCGAACTGAAAAAGGCGATCGGGGAACGAAACGTGGTCAAGGCCACCCGAATTATCAATTATTTTGCCCAAAACCCGAAGGATAATCCTTTTGTGCTTACCGTATCATTACTGAACAGTTTTTTCATTCAACTTCTGCAATATCACGGCCTTACCGACCATTCGCCCAAAAGTGTCTCAAGCGCCTTGCGAATCAATCCCTATTTTGTAGATGAATTCCGTATCGCCGCACGCAACTATCCGATGAAACAAGTCAGCGGAATTGTCTCGCATTTACGCGAGATGGACTTGAAAGGAAAAGGAGTGGGCGGAAATGCACTTTCCCAGGCCGACCTATTAAAAGAACTTCTCGTAAAAATCGTCTAGTCTTATTTTCGATCGACACTGAATTTGCCCGGCCCCAGGAGAATAATGCCTACAAAGAAGACGAGGTACAACAAGGCTTTCTCCTTGGTGGCAAAATCATCCGTGCCGTGAACGATAAATGCTGCTACCGCCATCGTTATGGCAGACGGAATAGCGACCCATCTGGTCTTGAAGCCAATGATCAGAAGTAGCGGACATATCACTTCACCGATGACCGCCAAGAAAAGGGAAGGTGCGGCTCCGATACCCAACGGATCTCCGAACTCGAGGTTGCCGCCAATAATTTTTTGAAGTTTTGGAATGCCATGAGTGAGCATCATCGCAGAGGGTGCGATCCTCAAAATTGCCAAACCAACATCCTTTAAAACGTTATTTTTCATTTTGTCTTCAATTAATCTTTTTAAAACACCCATTTTCAATAGGGACCTCGAACGTAATGAAAATCCTTATAACCATGGCGTCCCATATTTTCAAACCTTTCCAAAAACCTACTTGCCTCATATATCGAGAACCCTGAACTGGCATTAGATGGCACTACCTAAGTGTCGGGAAATTTTCGGGGTCACATTCGTGCATGATGGCGTAGGCCCTTTCAAAAATATCCTCGGCATTGGGTTTTGAAAAATAATCCCCATCGCTACCATAGGCCGGCCTATGCGCTTTGGCGCTAATGGTTTGCGGAGCACTATCTAAGAACTTGTAAGCCCCCTGCTTTTCAATTATCTCGCTTAGAATGTAGGCGGAACATCCTCCGGGTACATCTTCGTCTATAACCAATAACCTTCCTGTTTTTTTCACGCTTTTTACCGTGTCGTGATGAATATCGAAGGGCAACAGGGTCTGGGCATCGATGACCTCGGCCTCGATACCGACCTCCCTGAGTTCTTCGGCGGCCTGGGCAACTATCCGAAGGGTGGATCCGTAGGATACCAAGGTAATATCTTTCCCCTCTTTCAAGGTTTCTACCACGCCGATAGGGGTACAGATTTCCCCCAAATTCGAGGGGAGCTTTTCTTTAAGACGATACCCGTTCAGACTCTCGATGACCAGGGCTGGTTCATCACTTTTCATTAAGGTATTGTAAAATCCTGCTGCCTGTGTCATATTTCGGGGAGATAGAATATACATGCCCCGCAGCGCATGGATCAAGGTGCCCATCGGCGATCCGGAATGCCATATGCCTTCGAGTCGGTGGCCCCTTGTTCGTACGATAAGCGGTACTTTTTGCTTTCCGAACGTACGATAGCGCAGGCAGGCCACATCATCGGTCAGGGTAGCCAGAGCGTAGTAGATATAGTCTAAGTATTGAATTTCGGCAATAGGTCTTAGGCCCCGTAAGGCCATGCCGGTTCCTTGTCCTATGATGGTAGTTTCACGAATGCCCGTATCGGACACCCGTAATTCGCCATATTTTTTTTGAAGGCCCTCTAAGCCTTGATTGACGTCGCCTATGTTTCCGGTATCTTCCCCGAATACAAGACTATTCGGGTATTTTTCGAACAGTTTATCAAAATTATCCCTAATGATAATACGCCCATCGACTTTTTCCGGACTCTCGGGGTATACGGGCTTTACTTCGGGTATGTTGGTCGCCTTGTTCGAATTTTCACTATATAAATCAGTGCTGTATAAGGGTTGTGTGTTCGCCAAAAAGGTGTTGGTCCATTCCTGCAAGGCGGCCTTTTCCTGAAAATGCTCACCCAACAGATACCGTAGGGCTTTACGTGAACTTACGGCCAGTTCCTTTTTGATAGGCTCTTCAATGGCAATGAGATCATTTTTGATTTTATTGATAAAATGTCTGTTTTGACTTTTGGCGGCCGCTTTGTCCAACAGCTCGACCAAAGTATGCTGCAAGTCTTTATGTGGAGCGAGGTATTCGGCCCAAGCTTCTTTTTTTGCGCTGCGAACTTCCTTTGAAATGGATTTTTCGATACTCTTTAAGGCTTCATCTGTGGTAATGCCCGTTTCCAGAATCCACTCCCTGAATTTTTTATTGCAGTCGTTTTCTTTTTCCCATTGTAGTCGCTCTTCATCTTTGTAACGTTCGTGCGACCCGGAAGAGGAGTGTCCTTGTGGTTGTGTCAGTTCGGTTACGTGAATGATTACGGGTACGTGTTCTTCGCGGGCGATATCGGAAGCGTTGTCGTAAGCGTGCATCAGGGCTGTATAATCCCATCCCTTTACCTTGAACATTTCATAGCCCGCCTGCTTTTCGTTTCGCTGAAAACCGCTAAGCATTTGAGAGATATCCTCTTTGGTAGTATGGTATTCGGGGGGCACGGAAATGCCGTAATCGTCATCCCAAATACTAATGACCATGGGAACCTGTAGCACGCCTCCTGCATTTATGGTTTCCAAGAACATACCTTCGCTGGTACTGGCGTTGCCAATGGTGCCCCATGCTACTTCGTTACCGTTTTTGGAAAATTTCGTGGCATCTACGTTTTTAAGGTGGCGATACATTTTTGATGCCTGTGCAAGTCCTAATAATCTGGGCATCTGCCCGGCAGTACAAGAAATATCGGCGCTACTGTTTTCCTGTTGCGTAAGGTCGCGCCAACTACCATCTTCGTTAAGGCTGTAGGTCAAAAAATGCCCGCCCATTTGCCTACCGGCGCTCATCGGCTCTTTTTCAATATCAGTGGTCGCGTAGAGGGCGTGGAACATATCTTTTGGGGTAAGCAGGCCCAATGCTAGCATAAAGGTCTGATCCCGGTAGTATCCGCTGCGGAAGTCACCTTTCTTGAAGCTTCGTGCCATTGCCAGCTGCGGAAGCTCTTTTCCGTCACCGAAAATACCGAACTTCGCTTTTCCGGTGAGTACTTCTTTTCTTCCCATGAGACTACAGGTTCTGCTGAGTACCGCTATTTTATAATCCTCCAAAATTTGTGTTTTGAAGTCTTCAAAAGAGATGTCACTGCTTGTTTTGGGAGATATATCCATGAAGTTTTTTTGAACGTTTACAAACATATCGATTCGAAAGGATTAAAACAATTCCTACATCGTTCGATACGTTTAAAAAGTACTCAAATTTAAGAAGAAATGAGTGTCTATTCTTGTTAAAAAAAGTGGAGCGACGAAAATGAAAAGAACAGGTGAAATTCGGGATATCCTACTTTAAAACCATTTTCTGGTAAAAAGTCCGGTCAGCGTTTTGGGACTCAATGTCACAATAAAACGGATTTTCTCCCCATAATTCTGCTGTGACACCTCCCAACCGTTATTGGAATATATAGGAAGGTAGAGTTCGAAATAGTCGGTCAATAGATTGAGACGTACGCCCGAATCATATACGAACTTACCGGGTACGCCTCTATTCTTAACCACTCCGGCATCACCATAGACCTCGATCCATCGCCAGAGGTTTACACTAGTGTTCACCGTGGCCAGGTAATCGTTGGCAAAACGATAGCGTTCCGGTAAAAAAGACTTGAAGCCCCCTTCGGCGATGATGATTTGCTGGCTATATATACCCGATTCTTCTGAACGCCCCAGATACCCGTAATCAAAAAGATAATCCGTGGGGCGGTCCAGTGCAAAACTAAAAAAATCGGGATCGGCGTAATCCGTGCTTTTGTTCCTAAGAAATTTTCCGGCAAAAAAACGAAAATTAAACTGCCGGTTGCTTTCGAACAATTTTCGGTATTCCAGTTCAAAAGCCATTTTTGTAAAATCACTGGCGTGCTGCACATCGCCGAACCAAGAAAGGTAATTGATGATTCCCGGATTATTGCTGGTATATCTGGCATTGAGTACACTATAATCGGGGGGCGTTTCGAAATCGCCCAGACTATCGTCTTTATCCCGCAGCACATTAACGTAGCGAAAGGTCAGAAAATCACGCTTGTTCGATATTAAATTTTCGGGCCGCCACCCAAAGCTGACCGAAGGCGTAATGGTAGTATATCGTGAATTGGCCTGAAAATGATACGTAGAACCACTAATGCGGTAATTAGCAACGTATAGTCCGCTTTTGCTTAAGTACTTTCTGTAGGTTAGACCACCCGAACCTACAAAAGCCTGCTCGCGGAAGGAATATGAAGGTTCCACATCGTAGATAAAAGGTTTTTCCAAAAAGGTTTTGTTGTACAGGCGCATTCCCGGGGTCCA
>JBATUY010000406.1:0-2318 GCA_049671465.1 Pricia sp.
GTGTATGATGAGGTAGTTTTAGAAAAGTCATATCCGCAAACGGCAATGGACAGATTCGATTGGGACACCGAATACATCCAAAGCCTTATAGACGCCCTTCCGGATGGATACCGTGCCGTTTTTGTGCTGTATGCCATCGAAGGCTTCAAGCACCAAGAAATCGCCAAGTTACTCGATATCACGGAAAGTACCTCAAAATCACAGCTGTTCAAGGCGCGGCGCATGTTGAAAGAACAGTTAAAGAAACAAAATATAATAGGATATGGGACGGAATAAATTTGAAGAGCAGCTCAAAGAGCAGTTGCAAAAGCGAGAGATAACGCCTTCGAAAGGCGCATGGGATAGAATTTCCGAGCAATTGGAAGCCTCCAATGCCCGGAGAAGTAAAAATTTTCAGTGGTACGGCATTGCGGCCGGGTTTATTGGGATAGCTCTAATTTCTGTAATCTACTTTGCAGTAAGCGGGCTTCCCTCTGGTACGGGGACCCAAATTACGGACGTTGAGCAAGACGCTGCACCCGGGAAAACCTCATTGGAAATTATCGAAGAACAGAACATCCCAGAAGAGAACATGAATGAAGGAATTACCAATGAAGGGAGCATCGACGAAGAGAAGACCAATAAAGAAAAGACCTATGAAGAGAATCTTATTGAAGAGACCCTTTTAGTCGATACCGAAGCTCACGAAGAACCATCCATCCAAAACAACAACAAACGCAATACGAAGAACATAAAAACGGAGGCCTTGGCCAGTATGAATGGCGAAGAGCGTAAAGTCGAAAAAATGACGGCTCCCCTGAGTGTATCCGAAAAACTCATAGATGCCAAGGTAGCCGAGGTCGTTGCCCGGGTTGTGGTCTTGGAAAATCAAAACAACGCGGTGACCGAGGCGGAAATCGATTCACTTCTGAGGGGTGCGCAACAACAAATACTGGAAGATAAAATTTTCAGGAAAGATAGGTCGGTCGATGCCATGGCACTCCTGGCGGATGTTGAAGACGAACTCGACCAGTCGTTCCGTGACCAAATCTTTGATGCCCTGAAAGACGGTTTCCTTAAAGTGAGAACCGCAGTCGCCGACCGAAACAGATAATCCGAACATATAAAAAATCCGATTTTTCCCGGCGCTAACCGCATCGGGACAGGGAGGAGTTTATTCATCGATCAATCAAAATTCATCAATTGTTAATCAAGTCTCAAGCGAACGCCCTCCCGTCATATTCGGTCGGGAGGACCTGGTGGCGAGACATCTAAAATCAAAACGTCATGAGAACTATTATCAGCTATTTACTGCTAGCATTGCTATCCTTGCTAACACAACAACTTTTGGCACAAGACGACGAGACCTTAAACTACAAGGTCAGTCAGCTGGAAGCCAAGAAGGAGACCGTAGCCCAAGTCGAGCGTGAAGCTTTGAAGAACGAAGTGGAAATTATCAACAAACGACTTGATCAAGGGAAAATCTCGAAAGAAGAAGCCCAGCAGCTCAAAACAGAGGCCGCCGAGAAACGGGCCAAAAATATCGAGAACAAAGTGGCCATTTTAGAGAACTCCATCGCCTTGCTAAAGCGAAAGGGAGCGGTCGATCTAAATACCGACACCAACAATGTCGAAATCGGCTTTGGCTCCGGTGATGGCGACGGCGACGTACTTTTCGGGGTAAAGTATAATTCCGGAAACCAGAAAGAAGTGGTGTACGATCGACGCACCTACGGAAATCCCATAATCGCCTTTGGACTGAACAACGCTATGATCGAAGATCAATCGCTTAACGATTCGCCCTATAAAATCGGAGGTAGCCGCTTTTTTGAAATGGGGTGGGCCTGGAATACGAGGGTTTTCAAAAATTCCAATTTCCTACGTTTACATTATGGCGTATCGCTGCAATTCAACGGTCTAAAGCCTGAGGGCAACCAATACTTTGTCTTGAATGACGGCCAAGCGGAGCTTCAGGAATTTGCGTTCGACCTTGATAAATCGAAACTGCGAATGGATAATCTGGTCTTTCCGGTCCATTTCGAATTCGGTCCCTCGAAATTAAAACAGAACGATGACAACATCCGATATTCCATACGAAACCAGTTCCGTTTCGGTATCGGTGGCTATGGTGGACTAAATTTGAGCACCCGCCAAAAATTGAAGTACGAGATCGACGGCGACAATGTCAAGGATAAACTGAAGCGGGATTACAACACCAGTAATTTGGTGTACGGGCTCAGTGCGTATGCCGGTTTCGACAGCATTCTGTTATACGTAAAATATGATTTGAACCCCATTTTTCAGGATGCCGCCATTGAACAACACAACATTTCATTGGG
>JBATUY010000407.1:0-5536 GCA_049671465.1 Pricia sp.
TAACTGTACCAAGGGGCGATATCTTTATAGCGAATGGGCCAGTCTACGGCTACACCTTCCTTGGCATTGGCCTCAAAGTCAAGATTGCTCCACCGTTGCACCCATCGTGCCCACATCAATGATTTGCCGCCGACCTGATAGCCGCGTATCCAATCAAAAGGTTTTTTTTGTTCGTACGGATGCTCCGTGTCTTTCACGAAAAACTGTTCGGTTGCCTCGTTAAAGGCGTAGCAACGGCTTACAACGGGATTCTCTTCTTTAATTTTCTGTGGGATGGTTCCCCGGTGTTCAAACTCCCAAGGATGCATATTGGCGGTCGTATAGTCTTTGATATGTTCGACCATTCTTCCCCTTTCGAGCACTAGGGTTTTCAGCCCTTTTTCACACAGCTCCTTGGCCGCCCAACCGCCACTGATACCCGAACCGATAACGATGGCGTCGTAGGTGTTTTCGTTAGTTCCTTTTCCGTTGATGTACATTATTTGAATATTAACGTGTAAAATTAGTATGCTCTGATTTTTTTGTGGGATATAAGGTAACCAATCCGAAGCGTGGCCTGGCCAAACTAGGCCATGGTCGTCTTTCTCGAAACTTCCCCGGTTTCTTTATGTTTCAAGATGAGGGCAACATCGCCATTGGGCAATTTCTCTTCCTTTATTAGATAGTGGTCGGCATCGTACGATTGCCACTTTTTTTGCGAATCTTCAGGTTCATCGCCGCGCCAATCGGCCAAAATCACAGGTTCCCATAATTTGGTGTTCGCAGATTTAAAAGCCGCATCTAAAATAGCATTGACCACGTACCCGTCATAAAAGGACTCTAGGGGCTGCCGTTTTTCTTCAATGGCCGAAAACATATCGGTGAACATATGTGGATAGCCCAGTTCGTGCGATTCGTCGCCGACAGGAAACAACCACCCTGTATTAGATTCCGCTTTTTCGGCTACGTAGCCGTCACCGCCCTTACCCGTTGTAAACATCTCTAAACCGGTACGTAAAAAACTATTGACCCAAATCGTTCCTTCGGTACCCATGACCTCGTCACGTAGGTCCATTCCGCCCCTGAACGTCCAGCTGACCTCGAACTGGCCGATGGCGCCGTTGGCGTATTTTACCAGGCCGATGGCATGGTCTTCGGCATCTATGGGATGTACCTGGGTGTCGGCCCAGCACATGACCTCGAGAGGCTTGATATTTTTGCCGATAAAGTTTCGGCTGATTTCAACACAGTGGCAGCCTAAATCGATAATGGCACCGCCACCCGATTTTTCCTTGTCCCAGAACCAGTCGCTATGCGGACCCGGATGTGCCTCTCTCGATTTGGCCCAGAGCACCCGGCCGATATCGCCGCGCTTGACGCTCTCCATCGATTTTAGGAATTTAGGGGTATAACATAGGTCTTCGAGATATCCGCCGAAAATATCGGCTTCTTCGACCGCGTCGAGCATACGTTTGGCTTCATCGGCCGTACGACCCAACGGTTTCGTACAAATAACATGTTTTTTGGCCTTAACGCACGCCATGACCGCAGTCTCGTGCAAATGGTTGGGAAGGGCTATCAGAACCACATCTACCTCGGTGTGTTCAATGGCCGCCTCCATGGAAGTGCTATAATGTGCCAGTCCATAGTCATCGGCAAAGCGTTTGGCATTGTCCTCATTTCTAGAATAGACCATGACCACATTGTCTTTGCGTCTTTGGGCATGTAACGATTCTGCGTAAAACCGGGCAATGAATCCCGAACCAAGCATTGCTATTTTCATAGTGTCTTTTTTTACCATCCAAAGGTCTCCCGCACGAATGCCCTGCTCATCTTCCAATCGTCACGTAACTCGTTTTCTGGAGTGAAATCGTTGGGAAATGCAAGTTCTACGGCCGCTTGACCATTGAAATTTTGTGCTTTTAATGCCGCCGCGATCGGTTCAAAGTCGGTATCGCCTTGACCCACGTATTCAGACCAAGTACCGTCATCATATTCATCGCGTATATGTAGATAGACAATTTGATTGCCGTAGGTGTTGATAAAATCAACGGGATTTACCCCTGCTCGGAAGAGCCAATTTAAATCGGGACCTAATTTGAAATCGGGTATGCGCGTTAGAGTACCTTTCAGGTCATGCATTTCGTCTTCCACCTCGTAGGTATGATTGTGAAGATTCGCCTGAACACCGTGGTCATCACAAATATCCCTAATTTTTTTTAGGATGTCGGCTTGGGCATCCAACTCCGCTTCAGATTTTAAACCTTCTTTTTTTCCGCCTACCGAAATACCGAAAGTTTTACCGCCGACCGCGTTCAATCTGGGTACAACGATTTTAATGTCATCTAGAATGGTCTTGTGTTGGGCAAGGTCCCACATGCTGAAGCCCACTCCGTAAGAACATCCCGAAACCGGGACATTATGTTTTTCGATGAGTTCATTTAATCGTTTAACCGAATCATCGTGCCTTAATTGGCCCTCCATGAGTTCCAGCCCGTTCATTCCGGCATAGCTCAAATCGGAAAAAATGATCGGTAATACCGGTGTACAGTCCCAATCCGGTGGGAACTTACTGGCGTAGACCCATAAATGCGCGTTAATGGGGATGCTTTTCATAGCAGTTTTCCCAGCCGGGGATTTGGCTAGCAGGCTCGGAGCGAGTAGTGAGGCCACCATACCCAGACCCGATGTTTTGACGAAGTGACGTCTGCTATTTTTATTGCGTATTGCCATATGCGTCCGTGTAGAAAGATTAAGGTTATTAAAGATTTTAAAAATAAACATTTTAGCCTATGCCCACAACTCGGGCTGGGGGCGCAACGGATTAATTTACAATGAATCCCTTTCAATAAACGTAAAGGGGTTCTTGATTTTCCCTTTTTAACCCAATTTCAGCATATCCGCTGCCGTTTCGCCCATTATCTCAAAATCCGTGGAAATACGGAAATAGAAAGCATAAAATTCTTCTTTCAAAGATATCACTTGGCCCATACCGGCAGACTCTCTGTAACCCCGGCAAGCGGAAGCACGACAAAGTACAGCAACAAGGGAAGCAGAACGATGCACAACAGGTTCAACCAAAGCCCTGCCCGGGCCATATCGGCGATGTTGATTTTACCACTGGCAAAGATAACGGTATTGGTTCCCGTACCCGAAGGCAACATAAAGGCGAACGAGCAAGCGAAGGTGGCCGGTACCATGATCAGTAGCGGATTAATGCCCGTTCCCATGCCCATGGTAGCCAGAATGGGCAGGAATATGGTCGCAGTGGCGGTGTTCGAATTGACCTCGGTAATAAAAACTATGGCGGCTACAACGATAGCGACCATCCAAAATGTAGGTAGACCGTTGAGCAGTGTAAAACGCTCTCCCAGCCATAGGGCAAGGCCGGTTGTCTTGAATCCAGCGCCTAGCGCCAGTCCTCCTCCTAGGAACATGGCAACTCCCCATGGGATTTTTGAAGCGGATTTCCAATCCATCAATTTGCTTCCTTTTCCGTCACCGATCAAAAAAAGGACAATGGCCCCGAAAAGGGCTACCGTACTGTCGTGGGTGAATTCCGAAATACCCAAGATACTGCCCCAGCCCGACAAGATCCAGTCCCCTAGGGCGATATCCTTTCTAAAGATCCATCCGAGCGCGGTACCGATAAAGATATATAGCATACGACGTTCGCCGGCATCTATTTTGCCGAGAGCACATACCTGTTCTTTAATTAAGGTGTCGTCGATGGTATCTCGTTTGTCAATTTTAAAATAGTAGATGATGTACAACCATATTATAGGGAGAAACAATATTAGTAGCGGTATCGCAATATACATCCAGTCCACAAACCCAATTTCTGGCGCTTCGGGATACAACTGGTCGAACAGGCCGGCAAAGACCAGATTGGGCGGGGTACCGATCAGCGTTCCCGTACCCCCAATACTGGCCGAATAGGCGACGCCCAATAACAGGGCAATTCCGAAACTTTTATTTTGGGTTTGCTCTTCGTTGATAATCGCCGCGGCTATCGGCAGCATTATCAATACTACGGCCATGTTGGTAATCCACATTGAAAGAAATGCAGTTGCCAGCATAAAACCGAGAATGATTTTTCGTTTTTGGGTGCCTAATAGCAGAATGACGTTTAGGGCGATTCTACTGTGCAAATGTTGTTTTTCAATACCTTTGGCGAGTATGAACGCCCCTAAAAGCATCAATACATAATCGTGGCCGTAGTTTACCGTTGTGTCCGCCGAGTTCAGTATGCCCAAAAGTGGAAAGAGAACTACGGGAACAAAGGCAGTGATGTAAATTGGTATAGCTTCGGTGATCCACCAAACAATCATCAGTACGGTGACGGCCGCCATTCGTTTTCCCTCTGGAGAAAGACCTTCAGGTGTAGGGCAAATTAGAATTAGGACAAAAAGTAGGAAACCGAGCAGCGTTCCTAAAACTTTGGTGTTGGGCATAAAGAATTTTTAAGTCATGTAAGATTGGTTTTTTATGCATTTTTGGGATATAACGCATAGCATTTTTACTATTAAATCAAACAAAGAACAAAATATTGGAATTTATGCTAAAATAGAAATACTTTCCTATATTTGAGGTTAAACGTTTAAATTATTTAATTACATAACTATGAGAATTCTATTGAACCTATATTTTTTCGTCGCATTGACAGGTAACCTAATAGCGCAAACACAGCGAACTATTGACGAGCCCATGCCGACCCGACAGGTGCATCTAGATTTCCATACCTCGGGCGATATTCCCGATATCGGCAAAAAGTTCGATAAAAAGCAGTGGCAAGAGGCCTTGAAGACCGGTAACGTAAACCTGATCAACATTTTCAGCAAAGGACATCACGGATGGTCGTACTATCCCACCAAAATCGGAAAAATGCATCCCAATCTTGATTTCGATCTATTGGGCGCGCAATTGAAAGCAAGTCACGAAATAGGGGTAAAGGCACCGTTTTATTTTACTATAGGATGGAGTGTACAAGATGCCAAGGAGCATCCGGAGTGGACGATTCGCAATCAAGACGGTTCTATCAACGCTCCCGGTTACGATTGGGAGGCCTCGGGCGACACCGAACGGCCCACGTATCTGTGGCAGCGTCTTGATCCGAGTTTTGGCACCCCGTATCACAACAAGATTATGCAGCAAGTGGAAGAAATATGTAAAATGTATCCTGATTTTGATGGATTTTGGTTCGATATCTACCACGTGGCGAAGCGCAATTATAACGATTTTGCCATGGAGCGCATGAAAAGGGAAGGCATCGACATCACTGATACCATCGCCGTGGAGCGCAGTCATGCCCTGGCCCTGAAAAAGCATATGAAGGCCCTGCGCAATCTCGTTTCCGAATACAATCCCGACGCTACGGTATATTTCAACGCCGTGACCCGTATCGGTGATGTATCCTTATTCAAAGAACGCCTTTTCGATATGGATACCCACCAAGATCTTGAAGACTTGCCGACTACGTGGGGCGGATACAACAAACTGCCTTTAGATGCCAAGTACCATCTTCAGCAAGGCGTACCTGCTACGGGCATGAGCGGAA
>JBATUY010000408.1:0-2031 GCA_049671465.1 Pricia sp.
GCTGTGAAACGTGTCCTATCACGTGTCCTGTTTTGGAAAAAATATTGTAACCGTATGGTTATCAAAGGAATGTGACGGAGGTTCTAACTCTGCCACCCCGACCAGTAAACATAGGGTTTCCAAGAGATTGGAAACCCTTTTGTTTTTTAAAATGCACAGTTTGTGCACACTTTTCCAAAATTTAACATTTTTTAACTCAAATGCCTATTTCTTGAATTGAAATAAGGCCAAATGGATTCAAATCTGTACAGGTCGGAAAATATAAGGAGCAGTAAAGAAAGAGAAAAAGTAATCCTAGAAATTTGTTTGTTCATTCGGTAATGTGCTCTGCAAAACCGAATACCATACCATAGACATTGTAGATATCGGAAATCTCCGAATGTGCGGCATCCGGATCGTTGTAGAGATAGGCACTTTCGGCCGCATCGAATTTTTGTAAAGTGGCGATGTACTTGAACATTTGGAACCCGTCCACCCGGTCGTCGTTTCCAGCGGATATGATAAGAGCGTTCGGTAGTTTTTCTTCGAGATTCAGGTTCAACAGGGGATCCATGGCGTAGAGGTATTCTACTTCAGCGGAATCTTTTGCACTTCCGAACTCCAGATGATAGTTATTGGAGAAGTTCCCGAACTCCAACCGGGACGGATTAAGAATCGGCATCTCGCCGATAAACCCCTTAAAAAGTTCCGGTGCCTCGTTAATTGCCATCCCTCCCGCAACACCGCCACCACTAGGGGACATGAGGACTATTCCCTCTGCACTTGTGTAATCTTCCTCTATTAGGAACTCGGCCGCCGCTATGATGTCCATCCAACTGTTTCTCTTGGTTGATTTCTTACCGGCCTCGTACCAGTCCACCCCTTTTTCCCCACCGCCCCTGATATGGGGATACACCAAGGTTCCGCCATGGGCGACCCAAGGGAGGTACAACGGACTGAAACCGGGGGATAGCTTCTCGCCGAAAGCGCCATAGGTAACCATTATGGTAGGTCGCTTACCTTTGTAATCGGGGTTGTGGATTATCGATATGGGAACCTTAACGCCGTCACTGGAAACATACTCCGTTTCGGTTACCTGCAGGTCGCCGAACTCGGTGTACATATCCTTGGCCCCATAATTATCGGGTACGAACGACCCGTCCGCTTCCAGACGGTAACGCTTTAGGTCGGATATCCACCCTGCGGTATAGGCCCACAAGATATCCTTTTTGGGCGAAAGTATTTCCAAATCAATTTCTCCGGATTCCTGCGGCATTTTCAGTTCCTGGATTTTTCCTTTGTTTTTCAAATGATAGAGCTTAGCCTTAACCCCATTTTTCAAGGTGGATAGGTATAATCCATTGAAATTGACGGTAAAGTCGGAAATCGTTTCGCCTTCCGGGGCATTTACAATCAATTTTGGCTCCCAAATACTACTATCGAGGTCGACTTTCGAAAGATTAAAACTGTTCGATTTACCGGAAATAAAATAAAAGGTTTCGTCGACCTGTTTGAAATTGGACGATAGCACCTTGTCCGACCTTTTATAAAGTGGCTTCCAGTTCGCTCTCCCCGTTTTTAATGCTTCCCAGTCCGAAATATAGGCATCCCAATAGTCGTCGCTGGTCATCATAAATCCGATGGGATACTTTTCATGGCTCGATGTAGCAATAACAATGGGATAGGCTTTTGGGTCATCCGCATTGGCCAGCTTCGAGCTGAACACGGGAAAACCAAATCCTTCGTTGCCAAGCATATATAAATAACTTTCGGCATTCTGCTTATAGCCTTTGACCTTGTTATCGGTAACGGGAAACCGCATGTACAACAAACCCGAACTATCGGGCAACCAACTGACACCACCAAAACCTGAGGGGTAGGAATTTGTAAAGGGCTCATGGAGGATTTTTCCGGTCTTGGCATCCAATAATAATAAAAGACCGGTCAATCCCGAATAGTCGTTGAACTCTACTGCCAAGTGCTTTCCGTCCCAGGAAGGAAGATAATAGCTGATATAGTAGGAAGTCCCATTTTTTCTGCTGAGGCTATCAG